>JAAFHY010000143.1 GCA_013298505.1 Cytophagales bacterium | reverse complement strand
AGTTATACCTATTTTAAAACGAGCAGCTTAACCAATGTTTTTGAAGAATTCCCATCAGCTCTTTATACAGCAGGTGGTATGGCCAGTACCGCAAGTGAACTAGCCAAGTGGTTGATTGCTCTGCAAAAGGGAGAATTATTCTCTAAAAAATCAACGTTGGAAATTCTTTGGCAACCAACGTTGCTCAACAATGGAAAAACGTCTGGCTTTGGAACTTTGCTTAATGGCTGGGCATTGGGCTTTCCTGTTGCTAACCGTGATGAACGCCCTGCTATTACAGCAATTGGTGGGGCAAGGTCAGCGTTTTTCTTTTATCCCAAAGATAACTTTGGTATTGTCGTCCTCACCAATTTAATGGGCGCTTTCCCTGAGTCATTCATAGATGAGATGGCAGGATTTTACTACCCTGATATGAAAGCCAGAAATGGTTTTGGTCCCTCCAGAAGCCTCAAACTATTGAAAGCTGAGTTATTAAAAAAAGGTTTTCAAAATGCAAAAATCAGCTACGAGAATTTGAAACGAACCAATAATACGTTTGAAATCGCAGAAGGTGAACTAAATGATTGGGGCTATAAACTATCGGGCGAGAACAAAACAAAAGAAGCAATCGAGATTTTTAAACTGAATACTATTCTGTACCCCAAAAGCGGCAACACATTCGATAGCCTAGCAGAGGTTTACATGAATAGTGGAAATACCAAGCTGGCAATCGAAAACTACGAAACCGCCTTTAAGCTGAATCCACAAAACACAAATGCTGAAACACAGCTTAAGAAATTAAAATCAATTAAATAATTCAGCTAAAATTTCATTCACCCTTAAATCAAAACAACCATGAAGATGTTTCTAAAACTACCAATAGTAGCGTTCTGCTTACTTACATTGTTTAGTCAGGGAATTGCACAAAGCAATGATAGTATTAAAAGAATCCCACCCGCAATGTGGACTAGGTCACACAATATTGACGTCAAGCACATCGCAATTGACTTGCGTTTTGATTGGCAAAAGCGGCAAGCCATAGGTTCTGCAGCAATTACCCTTTCACTATTTAATCCTTCAGATGTGGTTAAGCTCGATGCAGGTATGCTTACCATCAACTCAATCAAGTTACCGGACGGAACAACATTGAAGCATAGTTATGATGGAAGTGATAAAAATGATGCGTTGGTCATTTCATTGAATAGAGTCTATAAAACTGGTGAAGAATTGACAATAAAGATTGACTATCGCACGAACTACATCAACGAAACCGACCCTAATAATATTTGGGGAAGTAATGGAAAAGGACTTCGGTTTCTGCGCACGTCTACCACCGAGCCAAAAAGAAAGAGAGAAATCTGGTCAATGGGCGAACCAGAATCAAACCGCTATTGGTTTCCTGGCTATGACGCTCCAAACGATTTGAGAACAACTGAGTTTACTGCAACGGTTGATAAAGACTTAGTGGCTATTTCTAATGGGAAGCTCGTAGATACAAAGTCAAATCCAGATGGCACGAAAACATATCATTGGAAAACCGAAACACCTCATTCCAATTATCGCACTGCTTTTGCAGTAGGGCCTTATGTAGATGTTGAAAAAAACTTTGAAGGTATTCCCCTTCACAACTACGGCTATACGGGTGAGTCAGAAGCGGTAGATGCCAGCATTCTTCGCTTAACAGACATAGTTAAATTCTTTTCTGATTTTACGGGTGCAAAGTATCCATATCCAAGTTACTCACAAGTATTCGTGCAAGAATCTCCTTGGGGTGTCGCCTACAATAATATGTCTATACATACAGAGAATTTTATTGATGATTTTGGCACTCACGCGGACTTCTTTTACTTCTGGGATAGATTGGAAGCAGAGTCTTTGGCGCACCAATGGTTTGGGAATTATTTGTCAATCAATGACTGGAGTGATGCTTGGCTAAGCAGAGGTTTTGCCCATTACTTCAATGGAATGTATAACGAATACAAAAATGGACACCAAGAATTTTTATTGTGGCAACATCAAGGAGATAAGAATGGCTACATGGGTGATTGGAACTCGGGCAACAGACATCCAATAGTGACAAAGAATTATTCTAATGCCACCGATTTTGTGAGCGATAATTACTCTTTTTTGCGCGGGGCAATGGTGCTGCACATGCTAAGAAAACATGTAGGAGAATCGAATTGGCAAAAAATAATCAAACACTATGTAAAAACGAATGCCAATAAGTTAGTAACCACCGAAGACTTCCGTAAAGCAGTAGAAGAAAGCACAGGCGAATCAATGGAATGGTTTTTTGACCAATGGCTATACAAAATGGGGCATCCTGTTTTTGAGGTAACCAAAGACTATGACGCCAACAAGAAAATGCTAACGGTTAAAATGAAGCAAGCTCAAAAAACGGATTTGAGTAGCCAGTACCCTCAAGTTGAATTCTTTGCGGGTAAGATGGAAATAGAGATTGACAACCGCATCGAGCAAGTTTGGGTAGAACCAAAGTTGGAAAACGTATTTACGTTTTCTGTGCAGCAAGAGCCTAAGTTGGTAAATCCCGACTTTGAAGGCACATGGATTAAGGAATTGAAATACAAAAAATCATTTGATGAACTTCTTTATCAACTTCAAAATGATAATGATGTATTGGGAAAGAGAGGAGCAATGAACGAGTTGGTAGCAATGGCCAAAAATGAAAAAACGTCTTACGATGAGAAATCGAAGATTTACGAGGCATTGAGAAACACCATTGCAAGCAAAACGTATTGGAGGCTGCGGTATGCTGCCATGCTGCAATTGCAAGGATTACTTGCCCCCGCAGGTAAACCGGCCATGATAGATGAGGCCACGGTTTCGACTCTTTTATCTGTCATTAAAAATGAAGGTTCGTGGAATAGAGCTGCCGCCATTACTTTTTTAGGAATGACGAGAGAAGCAAAACACGCAGACTTATACCTAAGTTATTTTAACGACCCAAGTGATAGAGTTATTAACTCGGCTGCAAATGCACTAGGCATGAGCAAAAGTCCGAAAGCATTTAATGCACTTGTAAAATTGAAAGACAAACCATCATGGAAAAACCAAAGTTTAATCAGCACACTCAACGGGCTGAAAGAACTGGGCGACCCTCGTGGCTATGATATCGCCATCAAAGCACTAGCCGATTCTAAAGCTCCACATTGGACGTTGGCCACTTCTATTTGGGACCACAGACTGGCGGCAGGTGAAACGTTGGTTGCTTTGGGGAAGGGAAGTAAAGGCTATCCAATCATATTGGCTCAATTCAAAAAAGCAATGCAAGAGAACGACATAAATGATATTTTCTACAACGTGCAGCAAGCCACAACCCTAGCTGACCCACGGGGTAAAGAGATTTTTGAAATGTTGAAAGCAAGATTCAAAGACGACCAGAACGCAATGGTGGCTGTTAGCCAATTTGAATCTCAATTTAACGATGCCACAAAGAAATAACGGACTACAAGAATCTAACTGTATAAAAGAATTAATCAAAACCAACTACCATGAAATACTTACTTATTATTTCGATGACCCTCTTAGCAAGTTGCTATGGTTTCTCTCAAAAAGAACAAACGTTAGCGCAAAAAGAGCAGTACGTATGTCCTATGAATTGCAAAGAGAAAGTATATGATGCGAAAGGCAAGTGTTCGGAATGTCAAATGGACTTGGTTAAACATGTAAAGAGTATACCTGGAAAGTATGCTGACAATAAAGAAATGACGGTATGCTTCTATCTTCAGGACAATGTGGAAGTGTTGGACTTTGCGGGCCCCTTAGAAGTATTTACCGTAGCAGGCTTTAACGTGTTCATCGTATCAAAAACACTTGAACCCATCAAAACCCAAGGAGTACTAACCATGATTCCAGAATTTACGATCAATAATGCACCACCTGCTGATGTAATGGTGTTTTTCGGTGGAAGTCATGGAGCTCCATCGAATGACCCGCAAATAATAGATTGGATAAAGTCAAGAATTAAAACAACTGACTATTTTATTTCAGTTTGCACTGGAGCATTCATAATGGGTAGGGCAGGAATTTTAGACGGGCTTTCAGCTACTTGCTATAAGGCTCAGATTGACAATTTGCAAAAGGCTCTTCCGAAAACAAAAGTGCTGCGAGATGTGAGAGTAGTAGACAATGGAAATGTAATTTCCACAGCTGGGATTTCTGCAGGAATAGATGGCGCGTTGCACTTCATTGGCAAAATTAAAGGCGATGAGTATGCACAGTATGTGGCCGATATTATTGAATATGATAATTACAAGCAAGGTCACGGACTATTGGTCACCAAGAAATAGGTATTGAAAAGTATTTACAGTGTTCAAATGATAAGTGTAACCACGAGTTTTTTGGTTACGCTTATTAGTTGAACTCAAGTATTTCTCTCAGTGTCATATGATGACCTCTAATTTTAGATTGAATTGGTGCATTAGAAAATGAGAAAACACTTAGGGGAATTTGAAGAATTGTTACTGTTAGCTATTGCCGCGTTAGACGAACAAGCGTATGGAGTAACGATAATAAAATTCATTCACGACAAGGCGAATAGAAATGTGACCGCGGGTTCTGTCCATATGGTTCTTAAAAGATTAGAACAGAAAAATTACCTGAAATCAAAAATGGGTGGTGCAACAAAAGAGCGTGGCGGAAGGAAAAAGAGATATTTCACATTAACGTCTAGTGGCTCAAAGATATTGGATGCCTCAATGAATCTTAAAATTAACCTATATAATCGAAGTTTTGCTTTGTAGAGTCTAGATAGGTTAGAAGTGATTTCGGATTAATGAATATAATGTCAAAGCGCTCGTGCAAGATTTTATTACCAAGCTACTTAACGAGACAAACTCACAACTTTCCTTCATTGAGGAGGAAACCAGAGATACGTTTAGGAAATCCGAACTATCAGTAGAGCTGGTTCTTGCCTCCATCGAGAAATTGAAGGAGTTTACCATTAAGTACAAATTCAAAAACAAAACGGAGGAGGTCAAGTTCTTTAAGCATTTGAAGCCGCAGCTCTTCAGCAAGCTTATATACTATACAAAAATTATCAATATAGAAATAAAGCGGCCAAAGGGTACTGATAAAACGCAACGTAAATACCTATTGAATGAATTGGATAATCTCCACAGGTTCTTTGATAATAACCTAGATTTCTATCAATACTACCGCACAGGAGCAACTTATCTTGATGAGAAGTATTTTCTGCGAGGCAAATTTGATATAAGGCTCTCACTGGATACGTTTTTCTTTACAGCAGGCCCAAGTTTTAATACCACTCACGATTATAAAGTGTCTAAGATAATGGCCAACGATTTGCTCGAGGTTTATCTCAAAGAGCAATTGACTGCGCTTGATAGAATGGACCCTGTTAGCCCTGCTAGCATAAATGCACCCAAGGTGAAACTTACTTGGACAGATAGCAAGGTGGCGCTCACCGAACTACTCTACGCATTGTGCCATCAGCGCAGTATCAATAATGGAAGTATTGATATCAAAGAAATGACCAGCTACTTCGAGACAATTTTCAATATTGACCTTGGTGATGTGTACCGAACCTGGTTCTCCATCCGCAGTCGAAAAACAGACCCAACTGCTTATCTTGATGCATTGAAGAATACCCTTCAAAAGAAAATCGAACAGGAAGAGAATAGATGATTTGAAAACCTTCAACTCTCAACTTGGTATTTTAGTCCTCTAACGAATATCGAAAGGAGCTAAAATCATCAATAGGAAATAAAAATTGATTGATTTGGTGTAATTTGATTGAAAATGTTTGCCAAGTTGGTAGCATCTTGGTTCATATGTGAAAGAAATTAGTCACAATTTGAATTAAAACACGCCAAACAATCCCAAAATCAAATTACTGACTAGTGTTCTGACTTATTAAAAAGAGCTAATTTCAACTTGGTATGTTCGTCTAGCGTTCAAAAACGAGAGTGTAAACTGAACTGTGTCAAAGAAGGACAAACCTTAACTTTGATACATAATGAAAGAGCAAGAACAATTCAATTTAGAACAGATCAAGAAGAAAGCCCTTGAGCAGTTTCGCTCGGGTAAA
>JAAFHY010000142.1 GCA_013298505.1 Cytophagales bacterium | reverse complement strand
CATTTTGAGAATTTGCACCACCATTCCTACGTTTTAGATTGATGAATAGCTTCAAAAAAACACGATTGATAGCCGTGTTAAAATTAACACTTGGAGGAATATTGACTCCACCAGTACTACTAGCGAATGTGTATCCACCAATAGCAGAAATTGGTAGCATCGGAGATATTCTAATTGTTGAATCCAGTTTATTTGGTCTTACCAACTTAATTAACACTTGAGCTTGAATTTCCTGCACATCTAATCCTGACGCTGGATTGACGGCATACCCAATTTGATTGGAAATTTTGAAGCCCGTTGTATAATAAGTATAATCCCACCCATAATCTAGTTTTTCTCTTCTACCAGATGAAAAACCTGAATAGGTAGGTGTTGACAAAAGACCGAAAACCCCAAGAACCTCGTTGTAATATGGATATTCAGATGCTACATAATCGTTTGGTTCATAGCGCCTGGTGTTGCTAGTGTAGCAGCTCCCCATGGTTCAGTAGTTTCTAGTGTGCCGCTCAACCCAATATCTGCATTTATGGCCATTGGCATTATTTTTACTTCTTGAGGGCCAGCATCCTTGCCACCTCCTGTAAACAGATCAAAGAGTTCGAATGCAGTCGAAATAAATGGGGCAGCCTTTAAACCGTTTTTGATGAAATTTACTGATTTTAGTTCCTCTGAAAATTGGTTGATTGCATTCTTAATGGCTGGACTATTGCTAGCGATAGAAATCGCTTTGTTGGCAAAAGCACTCGCATCCTTAAAGGTATTATACGCCTTTTTTGGATTGGAAGGATCCAGATTAGAAAACGAAAATCCCTCATCACTTACTGTCCCTTGGTTATTGTCAATCGAGGTAATGGTACCGGTTATTTTACCTTTCAAGTCTATGTGAGACTTTGTAATAAGTTTCAATTCTACTAATAATTTCGAAGGTATGGGATTAATATTTAGACAGGTACAAGGATCGTACACCATGTAAAAATCGGCATACAGCCATTGAGCTCTGTCGTTTTGAAACTGAGCCGGCATATTGAGCGTTTGGGGCACAAAGTTGTCAATTGCTGAAAATGAATTAGCTTCATTTAACATGCTTGGAACATTATTGCCTTTCAAATAAACCGATACATTCGCCCCATTGTACCCAGCATTTTTTTCCAAAGCAAAAAATACTCTTAGAATACCAGTATACTTATTATATAGAACAAGGTTCACTGTACTCTTTGCCTGAGGCTTAGGCGTTCCATCCTCGTTTATACCAAAATCATAAGTTATTAACTCCCATCCCTCCGTTGGGTTGTAGTCACGATTATACAAAAAATGGTTGATTGGGATATTACCACTCTGATAAAATGGTGAATAGATGCCCGTTCCGATTATCGGGTTGTTAACTAGAAAAAAACTCTGCCTCCAGTCAAAGAAGGTATTTTTCTTAACTGGTATCTGGTTGTTTATCGGATTATCAGGGTTTGTAGTGATACCGTTGGTACACTGAGCGCTGGCAGCGCCTGAATACAATAAAATTGCGATTAAAAGATTGCGCTTCATTTTTGTAAAGTTTTTTCGATAGTCAATAAGTTTAATTCACTTTGCTTCCTACAAAAACATCTTTTACCCGTTTGCTATTGGGTGCGTTTGCAATAGTGCTGAAGTTAACCATTACTCTTCTGCTTTCACCATTACCGCTTACTACCAATATTCCTTGCGGTGAAAGGCAATTACCACCGAAAGATGTGTCATCACCACCTAAAAAAAAGAATCTGCGATAAGCAATTTGCCCGTACTGACCATCATCTCCACCAGTTGCATCGCACCCCTTATTGATATCCATTAGCAAGCCAGACCACGGGCTTCTAGGAAGAAAAATCATCTTTATTCTAAAGACATCAGACTTATTTGATAGGGTGTAACCTTCAAATTCACCAAATACCGGATTGTCTTTATTTTCAATAACCGTGAGGGTATGATAAACAGTATCTACCCCGTCATCCTTAGGGAAACATTGAAGATTAGGAGTCCATCTGCTTATCAAGCGGATTGTTACAGATCCAGAAAAATTTCTAAAAGCCAACGATACATTTTTGGTATTCCATGTTCTTTCATCTTCGCCAATCTTCCACTCATAGGTCATATTATCATGCTTTGCCTCAAACTGGGCTGTTTGGTCTATTAGAATCGTATCAGTTCTAATCAGTGTATCGATGCCACCACTGAAACTATGGAAATTGGATAATTGAATACGTTGCCCAATGGTGAAGTCGGCATTGAGTTGTTCTTTGCCAATACACGGATTTAGTTTGGGCTCATCGCAACTTTGCAATAAGAAAACGAAAGATCCGAGCAAGATCAACAAAAACAAAAAGAGTGATTCCTTTTTCATCGTTTCATTTCAATTTTTTTTAATCTCAATTTTAAATCGTCATTTTCCTTTTTCATCTCAATCAAATGGAGTGTAAGCTCCTCTACTTTTTTTAATAATATCTCACTCATACCATTTAGGCTCATACCTTCTTTTGTAATCTCAGATGCACTTGGTACTTCGGGTAAATGATGATTCTCTTTTATGTATTTCTCCGTCTCTTCTAAAGAAGTCAACTTATAATTAGCATCAAAAACGTAATCTGGAAATGTCGTACCATTAACAAAAACTTTAACCTCATCATACGCTGCAATCTTGCCAAACACGGCTAGCTTATAAGTACTGTTAAGGTAAATGCCGCCAATACCCACACTTGAACCACTTCTATTGAGCATTAAGTTTCCATTAGCAGAACCTGAGCTTTTAATTGCTTCAACAAAACCATATCCACCAATATCTGCGCTTGTACCCATTAATATGGAAGTGAACCCTCCTGTGGAAGTGGAAGGGTTACCAACAACCAATGTCGTTCGGTCAGCGGGATTATAGATAGTTAATTTCGCTTTGAGGTCAGTGCTGGGTGTTACTGTGCCCATCAATACTTGACCCGTATTTGTACTATTAATGTTACTACCGTTGGTAGCCCATTGGGCAAATGCACAAGCAGAAATAAAACACAGCGTAGTTGTAAAAATTATTTTCATAGTGTTTGGGTTTTGACTGAACGAATGTAAGAAATCGAGTGCTTTTAAATCGGGTTAGTTCTTTAATAAACATACTTTGTTGACTTTCATGGTTTGATTACTTCAACAAAACCGCAATTTGAATCCAAAACTAAATCTCTATTTTTTTTTTTTGAAAAAAATGTTTCAGAAAGTCAACAGAACTTACATCCGTTGAAACTTGGTAATAAAAACTTAACATTGAAAACTTTCCTTCAACATGAGAAGGTGCGATAACAAAAGCAAGGGAACGAAACCACCCTTGCGGTAGGCGATACCTAAAATCGAAATAGACTTTCTATTTGGAGATTGCTTCGCGCTGGCACAAAAACCTACGCTGGTGCTCGCAAAGACGGTAAAAAAAGATTGCTTCGCCCTCTGCTCAAAAATCCCTAGCACTGTGCTCGCAAAGACGAGAACGTCATCGCGTGTACCTGCGATTGAAAGCGTGATTGCGCAAAGCGATACAATTAAACGAAGCAATTGACAACTAGGTATTGCTTCGCGCTACCACACAAGCCACGTAGGTGCTCGCAAAGACTACAATAGGAGGCTCGCAAAAAAATAGACTTCCTTTTGGGAAGCCTATTTTAAAATTAGGTATCAGTCGTCAAGACCAATCTAATTGGGCAGACAACTAAAAAGTTGGTTATCGTAAGAATAACAACTCTCTGTATTTTACCAATGGCCAATCTTCATCATCAACTAATAACTCAAGTTCGTCTACCGCGTCTCTGATTTTGTCAAAGTACTTTTCCTTCACGTCATCGCAATAGGCAATGGCCCGCTTGTGGGTATCGGTCATTTTATTGATTCGCTTCCGCTCGTCAATCATTTTACGAACACCCGTTTTAATTACTTCAATGTGCTCAGATATTTCTTTAATGGTTTGAACCACTGCTCCGTTATCAACACCTAATCCTTTTAACCCATTTGCATTGGTAATTAATTTGTTTTGATACGCAATGGCGGTTGGTATGATATGGTTCATTGCCAAATCGCCAATTACCCTTGCTTCTATTTGCACTTTCTTGATATAGCTTTCCAACTTAATCTCGTTGCGTGCTTCTACTTCTTTGTGAGTTAGCACATCAAACTTTTCAAACAACTCCAGCGATTTCTTTGATTGGTAGGCATCGATGGCACGTGGCATGTTTTTGATGTTATTCAAACCACGCTTTCCAGCCTCTACAACCCACTCTTCCGAATAGCCATCGCCTTCAAAGCGTACTGCCTTCGATTCTTTAATGTACTGGCGCAATACATTAACAATGGCCAATCGCTTCTCTTCGCCTTTCTCTATCTCTTTAGAAACCACATCGTAAAACTTGGTAAGTTGATCAGCAACAATCAAGTTAAGGGCAGTCATTGGCGTACCGCAATTGTCGCTACTGCCTACCGCTCTAAATTCAAATTTGTTTCCTGTAAAGGCAAACGGAGAAGTTCTGTTTCTATCCGTTGCATCCAAAATGATTTCAGGTATTTGATCGATACCCAACTTCATGTACATGTTATCGCCCTTCTCGATCTTCACATTTCCTTTCTTCTCCAACTCATCCAACACCGCTGTCATTTGTGCGCCAATAAATACTGACATGATTGCTGGTGGAGCTTCGTTTGCACCCAAGCGAAAATCGTTGGCAGCAGTAGCAATACTCGCTCTTAACAAATCAGCATGTTCGTGTACTGCTTTGATGGTGGTGATGAAGAACGTTAAGAACAATAAATTATCTTTTGCTGAACTTGTTGGTGCGTAAAGATTTACACCTGTATCGGTTATCAACGACCAGTTGTTATGCTTACCGCTTCCATTTAAACCAGCGAAGGGTTTTTCGTGGAATAGGATTTTTAGTCCGTGCTTATCGCCCACGCGACTGATCACATCCATCATCAATTGATTGTGATCGTTGGCTACGTTTACCTCTTCAAACAACGGTGCAACTTCAAATTGACTTGGTGCCACTTCATTGTGACGGGTGCGCACCGGGATTCCTAATTTCCAACATTCAATTTCAAAATCGCGCATGAAATCGTATACACGCGATGGGATCGTTCCAAAATAATGATCTTCTAATTGTTGACCGCGTGCAGGCGAGTGGCCAAACACCGTACGACCTGCCATTACTAAATCGGGGCGCGCACTTGCCAATGCCTTATCGACTGCAAAATATTCTTGCTCTGCTCCTAGCGAAGCAACTACGTGGTTAATGTCTTTATCAAAAAGCTGACACACTTTAGTGGCAGCAAGGTCTACTGCCTTTAATGCTTTAAGCAAAGGAGATTTAGTATCGAGTGTTTCGCCCGTATACGAAACAAAAATGGTTGGAATGCTGAGTGTTTTACCGTACAAAAACATGGGCGATGTTGGATCCCACGCGGTATAACCTCTGGCTTCAAAAGTACTTCTAATACCTCCATTGGGGAAAGAAGATGCATCGGGTTCTTGTTGCACCAACTCGCTGCCTTTAAATCGCTCGATACCAGCAAGGGCATCAAAAAACGAATCGTGCTTCTCGGCAGTGCCTCCCGTCATGGGCTGAAACCAGTGAGTAAAGTGCGTAGCGCCTTTTGCTATCGCCCACGATTTAGCCGCTGAAGCAACTGCATCGGCAGTAGTCTCGTCAATTTTTTCGTGGTTTTTAATAGCGTTGCTTACCTTTTTAAAAACGGCTGGCGCCAAGGTTGCCCGCATCTGCTCCATCCCAAAAACATTCTCTCCAAAAAATTTAGAGATCGTGGGGCTAATCGGATCAACATGTATTTTAACCCGGTCATTTAGCTTTTTTAGAGCCTCAAATCGTAATTGTGACATAGTGGTTGTTTTTTAGATCAATTATCCCCAAAAATAGATTTTTTTTTGAAAATCGAGTTCTCAGATTACCCTATTTCAACAAAAAATAAATTAATTTTTAGGTAGCTGGATTCATAAAAAGCCCTATCTATTGGATTTTGGCTCGTTTCAAACGTGTGTATATTGCAAGCTAAACTTTTAAAAACTA
>JAAFHY010000141.1 GCA_013298505.1 Cytophagales bacterium | reverse complement strand
AACCATGCCCGAAGCGACTTCGCCTCCGGGTTTAGGATTTAATCGCACAATCAATTCTATGGCATCTTTAATGTAATCCTCATCATCCAAATCTAATTTCTTAAGTATTTTAGGATAGTGCTTCTTGGTAAACTCTTCGTAGCACTCATTCAGAATTCTTTTCGCTACAATTACGTCTACATCTTGGCCATCGTCCATTCGATCGAGTTGCAAAAGTAAACACTCCTGTAAGTTGCGTGCAGCAATGCCCGCTGGGTCGAACGATTGAATTCGATGCAATACTGACTCTACTTCAGCTAGCGAAGTCTCAATGCCTTGCGAAAAAGCCAAGTCGTTAACAATCGACTCCATTTCCCTTCGTATGTAGCCATCTCCTTCAATGCTACCTACCAACTGCTTCCCAATAATCGACCGCTTATCGTCTAAGCCTAAAAAGCCTAACTGTGTCATCAAGGTTTCGTGCAGTGACGTTCCCATGGCAATGGGCATTTCCTTTTCATCCTCGTCATCGCCATCGTTATAGGTTTTGTAGCTGGTATAGTCATCATCGCGCAAATAGTCGTTGATGTCGATCTCATCGTTGGGATTTGTTTCTTCCGTTTCTGTTGCGGGCTCGCCTTCTGGAGCTTCCTCTTGGGGCGCTTCGTCATCTTGATTGTCGTCTGTTTTTTCTTCGTCTTCGCCTTGTTCTAATACGGGGTTTAGTTCTAGCTCCTCCTCAATCCTGTTTTCGAGTTCGGCAGTTGGCACTTGCAACAACTTAATAAATTGAATTTGCTGTGGCGATAGCTTTTGTTGTAACGATTGATTTAACCCGAGGCGTTGCATTCAACTTAATTGTAGGCCAAATTTACCACATTGCAGTCGTAAGCAAAATCGCGGCCAGAAAAAAGAGAAAGATTTTAGATTGTTAATGGCAAGTAGTCAGTGATCAATCGTTTGAGTGGAAATTGTATTTTTGCCCATCATGAAACTGCCGAGATACCAACTTAAATCAGGGCTTGAACTCTCCAGTTATGAATTCATTAGCGAAGGCCCAAAGGGATTAATTACCAAAAGAATTCAATTTACACTTATCAATCAAGACCAAGTTTATAATCTTGGTTTTGGCGACAAAGATCCCGCAAGCGGAGAAATCAATGATCTCGCGATCAGTAACAACAACGATGGAGACAAAGTACTGGCAACTGTAATTGCCGCAGTTTATGCTTTTTGTGATAAGCACCCAGATAGTTGGATATTTGCAACTGGCAGCACTAGATCAAGAAATCGCCTTTATCAAATAGGGCTTACAAAATACTTAGGCGAGATAACCGAAGATTTTGAATTGTATGGCGAAATCAATGATCAATGGGAGTGTTTTGAAATCGGAAAGAACTATACGGCCTTTCTTGCAAAACGAAAAAATCTTTAAATTTGAGTTATGAAAACAATCGCAGAACTAAATGCAAGTAAAGTTCCACTTGTCGTAATAGATAAGCGACTTGATAGCCTCAATAAAATTGTATTATTCCCTGAAAAGGTGAAAAAAGCAAAACAAACTATCGCCAAAATTGGTCTTCCAAAAGTCTAAGGCCTTAGACTGTATCCCCCATCTGACTTTGTTGTAATTCGCTTTGATAAAGAAAACAAAATGCATTGTTTTGCAATCCATTATTGTTTGAACTAGATGAAACGAACGAAAATTAAGGAACTACTTTCCGCTGAGCCCAAAGGACAACTTGTAAAAGCCCAAGGTTGGGTGCGAACGTTCCGCAACAATCAATTTATTGCACTCAACGATGGGTCAACCATTCATACCATACAAGCCGTTGTGGGTCTCAATCTGTTCGATGAATCATTAATTAAGCGAATCACAACCGGTGCATGCCTTTCGCTTGAGGGAGAATTGATCGCCTCGATGGGCAAAGGACAAACCGTTGAAATTAAGGTAACCGAATTAGAAATATTGGGAGATAGCGATGCAGAGAAATTTCCCCTTCAGCCAAAAAAACATTCGTTGGAATTTTTGCGTGAGATCGCGCATTTGCGCGGACGTACCAATACCATCAGTGCTGTGATGCGTGTGCGCCATGCCATGGCTTTTGCTATTCACCAGTTTTTCAACGAAAAAGGATTTAACTATGTGCACACGCCAATTATAACAGGCTCTGATGCCGAGGGCGCAGGCGATATGTTTAGGGTTACAACCCTTGACCCAATCAACCCTCCAAAAAATGATAGTGGGCATGTAGACCACCGAGAAGATTTTTTTGGCAAGGAAACAAACCTAACCGTTTCGGGGCAGCTAGAAGGCGAAACCTATGCGATGGCACTCGGAGAAATCTACACCTTTGGCCCTACGTTTAGGGCAGAAAATTCTAATACCACACGGCACTTGGCCGAGTTTTGGATGATCGAACCTGAGATGGCCTTTTATGATATCAACGATAACATGCAACTGGCCACCGACCTGTTACAATACCTGGTTCGATATGCGCTGAACAATTGTGTGGATGACTTAGAATTTTTGAACAAACGTGCACTCGAAGAAGATGCAGCTAAACCACAAGAGCAACGAAATGAGTTAAGTTTATTAGACCGGTTGAAATTTGTTGTCGAGAATGATTTTGAAAGACTAACGTATACCGAAGCGATTGAGATTCTTAGGAACTCTGCACTCAATAAGAAAAAGAAATTTCAGTTTTTGATCGACCAGTGGGGTGCCGATTTGCAATCGGAACACGAACGCTTTCTGGTTGAAAAGCATTTTAAAAAACCCGTCATTCTTTACAACTACCCGAAAGAAATAAAATCGTTTTACATGCGCCAAAATGACGATGGCAAAACGGTAGCTGCCATGGATGTACTTTTCCCCGGCATTGGCGAAATAATTGGTGGCTCGCAACGCGAAGAGCGACACGCTAATTTGGCAAACCGGATTAAAGAGCTAAACCTACCCGAAAAAGATTTGTGGTGGTATTTAGAGTTGCGTAAGTTTGGATCGGCTCCGCACAGCGGTTTTGGACTAGGGTTCGAGCGACTGATGCTATTCGTTACCGGCATGACCAACATCCGCGATGTGATTCCGTTTCCACGCTTTCCGAAGAGTGCTGAGTTTTGAGGGTTTTTAGACTAGTGTGGCTTATATCTATAAGTTGTGCGTAATGTTTTTATGGACAAGTTAGCCTTCTTAGTCATATTGACCTTTTTTTCACTGGACACACTTGCCAGTAAGGACCCATGGGACAAAGACCAAAGCAGATGGACACCTTTGATGAAACTTGCGCACTCGGGTGACACCGTAAAGGTTAAAGAACTACTTAATTCGGGAATTAGTATCAACCTCAGAAATAGGGACGGATGGACTGCGCTGAAAGTCGCGTCAAAGAAAGGTCAGACGAAAACTGTCGACTTTTTATTGAAAAATGGAGCGGACGCAAATTTATCGGACAAAGACAAGATGACTCCTTTGATGGAGGCTGCACTACATAATGAAAAAGAGATCGCAAGACTCTTAATGAAAAAGGGCGCGGACCCAAACAGAAAAAACAAAACGGGCTGGACAGCATTGATGGGTGCGACATCGTTTGCCGACATTGAAATGATGAAATTGCTAATTGACAATGGCGCAGACGTTAACATTAAGCGGAAGGTTGACGGAAATACTGCGTTAAGTCTCGCAAAGTACAATGAAGACAAAGACAAAATTTCGTTTTTGTTAGGAAGTGGAGCGAAATAAAAACACTACGCACAACAAAAGCTATAAGTCATGGCGGCACGTTGGAAGATTAATTTTTATATTTTGGCATGCCGCCACGCCTTATAGCTAGACGTTGACTTCAATGCAAAAAAATCACAAAACAGAGTGTTATGGAAAAAAGAGATCTTTACAAACTGACTGACGAAGAACTATTAGTCGAGAAGAAAAAGCTTATTAAATCTAAACTCTTGCATGCAACATCTATTGGCTTTCTTGCAGGAATACTCATTTTCGGAATCGTTTCTTGGAGCCTGTCGTCCAAAAAAAATTTAGGGTTCCTGATTCCAATGTCGATTCCCATAATTTTCATTTACAGACTACTTAAAACCCGAAATAAGAACAAGGATTTAGAAGATGTCTTGAAAGAACGCAAATTAAACTGAATATCAAGTAAGGTTAATACTGAGATAAGAAACGTATTATAAAGTATAACAAGCATTAATGGAAACCATCGAACTATCTGGTATTATTGGAATGATTGCGCTGGCTGCTCTGGCAGCCAATTTTTTGGTAGGCATTTTTATTTGGTCAAAGCAAGAATTTAAACTGCCTTACGGGATTTCGTTTTTACAACTGCATAAGTTCACAGGCTACTCAGCCGCCATTGGCATTTTGTTGCACATCGTTTTGATTCCGCTCGATCCAAAATCAAGCTTTACGTGGAGCGATTTGTTATTGCCCGCTTGGACTAAACACCAGCCGCTAGCCAATACATTTGGCTCGGTTGCACTTTATTTGATTGGCGTGGTAGTAATCAGTTCGTATTACAAAGACAAATTGAAAACGAATACTTGGCGCGTACTTCACTTCTTGAGTTACTTTGCCGCAGTGCCGCTCATCCTTCACAGCATCATTACTGATCCAAAACTTGAAGATAGACCAATTGACTGGTTAGATGCTGAGAAGTTGTTTGTGATTGGTTGCTGTGCGGCCATTATTGGATTAACCAGTTACCGATTTTTTGTTGTTAAGAAGAGTTAAAAGTCTTGGCTTCTGGTTTCTTAAGATCAATGCCTAAAATTTTCAGCTGCTCCTTAGATCTCCAGCATAGCACACGTTTTTTCTGCGGCACTTTGCTCGGCTTTCTTTTTAGTGAACCCGTGCCCAAGGCCAAAGGTTTCGCCTGCAAGCAAAACCTGAATGGCAAACTCTTTATTGTTTCGTCCAGCCATTTTGGTGGTCACCAATTCAAATTTAATATCCTTGCCTTGGCGTTGCGCCCATTCTATCAGCTTGCTTTTGTGATTTGAGTTTGAGCTTACAACAACTTCTAAATCAAAATAAGGTTGAATCAATTTATCAAGCACGAATTTTTTTGTGCGAAGGTATCCTTTGTCAAGGTAGATGGCACCAATTAGCGCTTCGAGCGTATTACCTAGAATAACGTGCTTGAGTTGTGTGTTTTTATGATCGAAGCGTACGATGGCACCCACCCCTACTTTGCGTGCGAGATTGTTTAACGATTCGCGGTTTACGATTCGCGAACGGATTTCAGTAAGGAAGCCCTCGTCTTTAAATGGGTATTTTTTGAAAAGGTAGTCTGCAACAGCCGCACCTAAAATGGCATCGCCTAAGTATTCTAATCGTTCATTCGATTCGCGAAAGCCATCAAGTTCTTTTGATTTAGAACTATGTAGAGTTGCTAATCGATAAAGAGATAAGTTAGAAGGCGCGAACCCTGCAATTGTTTTAATTGCAGTAATCAGCTTTTTATCTTCTTTTGAATTAAGTTTTGGAAAGGTGAGTAAGTTCCACACTGGGCTTGAGCTTACTCCATTTTTTTGATAAGGACCGAAAAATTATGTCCACCAAAACCAAATGTGTTACTTAATGCGATCCGCACATTTTTTTTCTGTGCTTTATTAAAGGTAAGGTTGAGTTTTGGGTCTAGGTCATCATCATCGGTAAAATGATTGATGGTAGGCGGGATGATGCCTTCATTAATGGCCAGCATACACGCAATGGTTTCGATTGCTCCTGCTGCGCCTAACAAATGGCCAGTCATTGATTTGGTAGAACTGATGTTTAACTTATAAGCGTGCTCGCCAAATACTTTTTGTATGGCTTTAATTTCGCCTATGTCTCCGAGCGGTGTAGAAGTGCCGTGGGTGTTGATATAATCTACTTCTTCGGGCTTGATGCCAGCTTCTTCGAGGGCATATTCCATTACCTTGATAATACCAGCACCCTCGGGATGAGGTGCAGTTATGTGATAGGCATCAGACGACATGCCTCCACCAATTATTTCGGCATAGATTTTAGCCCCTCTTCTTTTGGCGTGCTCGTATTCTTCGAGGATGAGGGCACCTGCACCTTCGCCCAATACAAAGCCATCGCGATCTTTATCGTAAGGCCGTGAGGCTGTTTCGGGAGAATCATTTCTTTCTGAAAGTGC
>JAAFHY010000140.1 GCA_013298505.1 Cytophagales bacterium | reverse complement strand
CAATCACCTTGGGGTGCCGATACTGGAGGAAGCCGAAGCTCTGGTTTCAGCAATGGAAATAGTGGCGGCTCAAGAAGCAGCGGCTTTAGCGGTGGTGGCTCTGGGAGCAGTGGTGGAAGAAGAGGAAGAGATTAATTACAAATTCAAACTCAGCTAAATTAGAATGGCAAAAAAGAATCAGCTTTGGCTGACGGGTATCTTTATGTGCTTTGCAATGCAACTAAGTGCACAAAGCTATGTTGAAAGTGCGCTTTTGTTTAGCCGAACCAAAATAGGTGGAAGCGCGAGAGCACAAGGAATGGGTGGCGCACAAACTAGCCTCGGTGGCGATTATAGTGCTGCTTTTTCAAACCCTGCCGGGCTGGGCTTCTTTAACAGAAATGAGTTTACAGTAAGCCCTTCACTTACTTTCGCTAATTCGTCATCCAATTTTTTATTGGGCGATAGCCTACTTTCCAACCGACCTGATTCGCAAAGCACTTTTACTTTGCCTGGCATTAGCGTGGTGTTTCATAAAGATTTTACAGGGGAAAGTAATTCGATTATCAACGGGAACTTTGCCATTTCACTCAACCGAATCAACGACTTCAATTCGGCCTTTAACTACGAGGGCAAAAATTTGTATAGTTCCATTATCAATGCGTTCATCAATACAGCAATCGGTGAGAATACAAGCCAGTTTAACCCCAATGGAGATCAATTTTTAACACCCACTTGGTTGGCATTCAATAACTATTTAATAGGAGATTCAAGCCTAGTGAAATCGAATGGAAACCCCACGGCTTATTTCACCTATGGAACCAAATTGCCCAATTCTAGAAATGGCCTTCCAACACAAAAAGAAAGAGTACAAACTTCGGGTGGGCAAAATCAAGTAACGATTGCTTACGGAGCTAACATACAAGACAAATTATTTCTTGGTGCAAGTTTAGGATTGACAAGCCTCCGTTTTTCATCTCGAAAATCATATAAAGAAACGTTCGATTCAGGCCCATTAGAAAGTTTGCAATTAGATGAAAGTTTAGATGTTACTGGCTCTGGGTTTAACCTTACCGTTGGCACTATTTATAAACCAATTGATTTTTTTCAAGTAGGACTATCCATTGCCACCCCCACTTTTTATTCGTTATCGGATACATACATAGGAGATATGCAAACACGATGGAAAAACTTTAAATATTCTTTAGATCCAGTTGATGTTACCAAGTTTATTAATCTAAACAACGAAAGTTCGACAACCGATGAAATAGCTACTACCTACACCCTATCAACACCGTGGAGATTAAGTGTTGGAGCAACTTTTTTGTTTGAAAAAAAAGGATTCTTTTCGATTGATGTTGAGAATATAAACTATGGGAGTGCATCCTATAGCTCTACAACAGATGGGGTTTCTTTTGACGGTGACAACAGCAAAATAAAAAACGCTTATAAATCTGTTTTGGCAATTAGAACAGGTGGTGAATATCGCTATAAAAATTATCGCTTCAGAGCGGGATATAGCCTACAACCAGACCCCAGCACGGCAACAAAAAACAGTTTACTGGGGGATGTAAATGTTCTTTCGTTTGGGGGAGGCTATCGCAAGCCTAAGTTTTATGTAGATATGGCTTTACTATTCACCGATACAAATACTTCTTACCGCCCTTACCCAATTGGAGGCAACCGGGCACCCATTGTTAGAAGTTCATTTTCTACAACTCAAGTTATGTTCACAGTAGGCTTTCCTTTTTGAGTTCATCCAAAATTTGACTAGAAGAGATTTGATTGCCCGCAAAACTCATTTTAGCCTGCTTGTAAAAACCGATCCGTTGCGAACGTAAAAATTCAATCTGATCTTTTAAACCATCTATTCCACTTGCTTTTAAAAGCGGACGCTCTTCTCCTTTTGATGAAACAATACGTTTCGCAATTTCAATTGTAGGCACATCTAAAAAAATGGTGATGCCCAACTCATTCATTGTTTTAATATTATCAAAGAAACATGGCGCGCCTCCACCTGTGGCCATCACAAAAGAAAAATCTGAAGTACACCAAGACTTTAGCAACTGAGATTCTACTTTTCTAAAGTAATCTTCTTTCCTTCCTTTAAAAATCTCCGCAATGGTTTTTTGTTCGGCTTTTTCAATTTCTTGGTCGAGGTCCAGATATGGCAATGGTATTTTACTTGCAAGCTGTTTGGCGAGTGTTGTTTTGCCTGAGCCGGGGAGGCCGATTAAAAAAAGCTTCATAATTAATTTGAAAATTTGAAAATGAGCAAATTTGAAAATGACTGACTATCGCAAATTTTCAAATCTTCAAATTGATCCATCTTCAAATTATTTTTTGGTAACCAAATCCAATACTTCAGCCGTACTCGGTGTGTCGTTATGATGCCAATTACCCAATACTTTTCCGTCTTTCCACAAGGCAATGCCCGGATTGGCGCGAATAATTGTTTTTAGAACCGTGGCATCCGAAAAGTAATAAGGCACTGCCAATTGATGTTCGTGCCGAAATGTTTCCATGGCTTCCGCACTCGAAGAAGTCAATACAAAGCAATCTACTTTGCCATCTAGTGCCTTTGTTAACTCTTGGATTGCAGAAATATTTTCAACAGAAGCTTTATGAACATCGTAGATAACGATTAGCAGCCTTGCTCCTTCAAACGTATACTTAGTTTTGTCTTCGCCATCGGGGCTTACAACCGCATAATCGGTAATTTTCGGTTTGATCTTATCTTCATTCAGCACGCGCGAAGAAACGTATGTAGTTCCTGCATCAGTTAAGTATTTGCTTGATGTGATTTCTTTTCCGTCTTTCTGAAAAGTGTATTCAATAATTGGTTGCTCTTCAGCAATCATTTGTTGGGGAATAACATTGCCAATACGATACGCCCTAAAATCAATAAAAGGTAAATGTCTTATTGCATAAATACCCAGCGAAAAACAAATGGCAATGGTTGCTAGTATTATCGTATGGCCTTCTCTCGTTCGAAGCATTGGCACATATTTCTTTCTATGATAGAATAAATGCAACACAAAAACCATTAGAACCAAGTCTTTGATGAACGACTCCCACGGGGTGAGCTTGATGGCATCGCCAAAGCAGCCGCAGTCGGTAACTTTTTCGAGTATGGCCGAGTAGCCTGTGAGGAAAGTAAAAAAGATCATCAGCAAAAGAAGCGTCCACGCGGTGAGGTTCATTCTCCAATAAATGAGGATTGCCACACCAATCACCAGCTCTAGCACAATCATGATCATGCCAATTTCTAACGACCAAGGAATAAAATAGTGGAATGCAGAACTAAAATCTTGCACAAACACCTCGAAGTATTCTTCCAATTTTATTTCGGTACCAATGGGATCATTCAATTTAATCAGGCCTGAAAAAATAAATAGCCCGCCAACAAAAAAGCGAGAGAATTGATCTATGATTTTATTGAACATAGGTTATGCTTATTTTATTTCCAACATCTTCACCACCGTAAGTGCAGCCTCTTCGCCCTTATTACCGAGCTTCCCTCCTGCCCTGTCAACGGCTTGTTGTTTATTCAAAGTAGTGAGCACACCAAATGCGACTGGCTTGTTGAATTTTAAATTCACTTTCATGATTCCATAAGTTACACCTTGGCAAACATAATCGAAGTGTGGAGTATCTCCTTGAATGACACAGCCTAAGCAGATGACTGCGGAAACATCTTTCTTCTCGGCCTCCCATTGTGCGGCCAACGGAAGTTCAAAACTGCCGGGTACATTTTTGCGGATGACATTCTTCTTGTTAACACCCAATTTCACCAATGCATCAAATGCTCCCTGAAACAATGGCTCGGTGATTTCTTCGTTCCACTCAGCGACTATGATGGAAAATTTCTTTTTGGAAAGGTTGAGTTTGCTTTTGCTTGAAACGGATTTGAGTGTGCCTGCCATAAACTCCTTTAAAATGAATTTCAAAAGTAGTTAAAACACTTCTGGTGAGTATTAAAAATATTTCAATTAACCGCAAAACTACGAGAGAACGAGCGGCAGGGATAGGAGCGGCACCCCGCACCCCGCTGGCGCAGCAAAGCGGGGGAGGAGTATAGCGGATAGCCCAAAGCCGCCCAAAACAGCATTAAAAATCTCCAAAAAATCAGTGGCTTATGCCACTCTGTCACCTTTTGGCAGCAAATACCCTGTGGCATAATGATTGACTTCGAGGGCGTATAACTTGAAAATTAACAATTATTGATATGGGAAAGATTATTGGAATAGACTTAGGAACCACCAACAGTTGCGTGTCGGTAATGGAGGGCAGTGAGCCTGTGGTGATTGCCAATAGCGAAGGTAGAAGGACAACGCCTTCGATCGTGGGTTTTTTGGACAACGGAAAAGGCGAACGCAAAGTGGGCGACCCTGCCAAGCGCCAAGCTATTACCAATCCAAAAAATACGGTGTCGTCTATCAAGCGCTTCATGGGCAAAAAATTTGCGGAAGTGACGGGCGAAAAGAAGATGGTATCATATGAAGTGGAAAGTGGCAACAATGACACCGTGCGCGTACGCATAGGCGACAGGATGTACACACCACAAGAAATCTCTGCGATGATTTTGCAGAAAATGAAAAGCACTGCTGAAGATTATTTGGGCACTACGGTAACGGAAGCCATTATTACGGTGCCTGCTTATTTCAATGATGCCGAGCGTCAGGCGACTAAAGAAGCTGGACAAATTGCAGGTTTGGATGTGAAGCGTATTATCAACGAGCCAACGGCTGCAGCACTTGCCTATGGCATGGATAAGAAGAACAAGGATATGAAAATAGCGGTGTACGACCTTGGTGGTGGTACATTCGATGTGTCGATATTGGAATTAGGAGATGGCGTGTTTGAAGTGAAATCAACCAATGGTGATGTGCACCTTGGCGGTGATGACTTTGATATGCGCATCATGAACTGGCTAGCCGATGAATTCAAGTCTGATAAAAATATTGACTTGCGCAAAGACCCGATGGCCTTGCAACGCTTGAAGGAAGCATCTGAGAAAGCAAAAATTGAATTGTCTAGCGGTAATGAAACCGAAATTAACTTGCCGTACATCACTTCTGTAGATGGGGTGCCCGAACACTTAGTGAAAAAGTTAAGTCGTGCAAAGTTTGAGCAATTGTGTGATGATTTAATTAAGCGGACTTTGGATCCTTGCAAAAAAGCAATGGCCGATTCTGGTTACTCTATTTCGCAGATTGATGAAGTAATATTAGTGGGTGGTTCTACACGTATACCAAGGATAGCAGAAGAAGTAGAAAAATTCTTCGGCAAGAAGCCTTCAAAGGGTGTAAACCCCGATGAGGTGGTAGCGATTGGTGCTGCGATACAAGGTGGTGTGTTGACAGGTGAAGTGAAAGATGTGTTGTTGTTGGATGTCACTCCTCTCTCGCTTGGTATCGAAACAATGGGAGGAGTAATGACAAAGTTGATCGAGTCAAATACTACCATCCCTTCTAAAAAATCAGAAGTATTTTCAACGGCTAGCGATAGCCAGCCTTCGGTTGAGATCCACGTGCTACAAGGCGAACGCCCGATGGCAAAAGACAATCGCACGATTGGACGGTTCCACTTAGATGGAATTCCTCCAGCTCCTCGTGGGGTGCCGCAGATCGAAGTGATTTTCGATATTGATGCGAATGGAATTTTGCACGTGGCAGCAAAAGATAAAGGCACAGGCAAGGAGCAGAAGATTCGCATTGAAGCATCTAGCGGTTTGACCGATGCCGAAATCCAAAAGATGAAGCAAGAGGCTGCAGCCAATGCCGAAAGCGATAAGAAAGAAAAAGAGAAGGTAGAGAAAATTAACTCTGCAGATTCTTTGATTTTCCAAACTGAAAAACAATTGAAAGAATTTGGTGACAAGCTTTCTGAAGGGAATAAATCAGCCATCAATGGTGCGCTCATCAAATTGAAAGAAGCGAATGCAAGTCAAGACCTAGCTTCGATTGATACAGCTATGAATGCTCTCAACACGGCCTGGACGGCCGCTTCGCAAGAGATGTATGCACAAGGTGGACAACCTGGTGCTGGTGCTCAACAGCCGAATGCTGGTGGAGAAGCCAACGCAGGCGCTGGAAATACCACTGGAGGAGCAGACGCTCAGGATGTAGAGTATGAAGAAGTGAAGAAGTAATTTTTTATCTAATTACTTTAAAAATCCCCTTGGCGGAAGCGAAGGGGATTTTTTTGTTTGATTCTCTAAAATCTATAAAGAACTTAAGTTCAATTTCGTCCTTACTTATAGGAAATAACTCCGCATAACTCTACGAGTAACCTAAACCTTGGCCAACCGTTAAAAAATAAATTAACCTCATAGTGCAACCTCACTATGGCTTATACAGTCTATTAACTTGTTTTAGCCATTCAAAAAAAACATCGTATGAAAAACCTCCTCACACTCATTTTTGCTATTGCCA
>JAAFHY010000014.1 GCA_013298505.1 Cytophagales bacterium | reverse complement strand
AATATCAATCAATACTTTCGGGCGATCTTCGGTTAGTTCTTTTAGTTCGCTTCCGCGCGAAGCGGCCAAAAAGATGACGCGAGGCTTGTCGGCATCGGCCACAGCCAAATATATTTTTTCTGCTTCTTCGAGTTCGCTATCGTTTTGCAAACGGAAAATCTCTTTTACCGAAACAACTTTATCTTCAATATTGATAAGCGATTGCTCTCTAAAAATAGTTTCGGTTGTTTTTTGCATGGCCGAAATGGCTGCCCTCATTTGATGGTTGGCCCAAATACAAACTGAAATATTAGCTTCTCTAAATACATTGGTTGGCGTAGAGTAATATTTAGTAGGCACGATCACTACCGGACAAGTATTTCTTCTTTCACCCCACTCTTTCATAAAGGCCAAAATCTCATCGGCTTTAGAAATTTTTGAGTGCATCAAAATACCATTGGCACCAGCTAACCGATATGCTTCTGCTCTTTTCACGGCCTCGCCCAATCCCCATCCTGCAATCAAAGCCTCAACGCGTGCAATGATGTTGAAGTCGTCATCTAACTTAGTGTCTTGCCCTGCTTTTATTTTACCACTAAACTCTTCGATATCTGCTAATGGTTGAGCCTCGGTGCGAAGGAACGAGTTGGTTTTTGGAAAACTTTTATCTTCGATACAAACTCCGGCCACTCCGCGCTGTTCAAGTTTGGTTACCAGTCTGCGCATATTGTTGAAGTTACCGTAGCCAGTATCGCCATCTAACAAAATGGGTATGGTGGTGGCATCGCTCATAAACTCCACTGTTTCTAATACCTGCGTCCATGAGGCTTCATTATTATCGCGCACGCCAAAAGCGGCAGATATCGACAAGCCCGAGCCCCAAATCCCTTTGAAGCCAGCCTCTTGAGCGATCTTTGCCGACATACCATTGTGGGCTTCCATTAAAAACTCTAGCTCGCTTGAATTCAGTAAGTTTCTTAGTTGTGTTGTTTTCTTGATCATTGGTAATTTATCTAGTAGTATTTATTAATTGATAAGGTACGTTTTGCTTGCCTTGCGAAAGTGCAAGTGGGTAGTTCAAATAAAGTTTTCGGTGTAGATGGTAAAGGCCATATAAAAGCTTATTAGGATAATTAAAACACCGCAAGTTCGGCTAAAATTTATAAAAAATTGCTCTGGAAGCCTTTTTTGATACTTGCGCATAACAACAATTAGTACGTAAGACCATAATGCCGAGCCGATACCCAGTCCTATCGACACAGCCAAATAATGATAGAAATCGTTTGCAATTAAATTCCATGATCTAAAAAAAGCCGCTAACCCCGACATGGTGGCCAGCAGCGTAGGATTTGACGCATAAATGATGACCCCCAAAAGAAAAAAGCCTATTACCGTTGGCTCCTTCTTATTTACATTTTCGTTGAGGTTAAAGTTTGCCTTCTTGATTAACACCTCTTTCAAGCCAAAACCAAAAATGACGATAACCCCAATAATTTTTAAAATAAGCACTATTTGATCGGGCAATTGAAAAAGGGAAAGGCCATTTAGAAATACAACGAAGTAAACAAAGTCCATCAGCCCCCCTCCTATTGCTATGGCAAAAGCCAATTTGAAATTATACCTGACGAACGTATTGACCACCGCTACATTGATAGGCCCTACCGGAATGGAAATAAGGAAGCCTGCCATTAAACCTACAATCAATGCAATGAACATATTTCTTTGCCGCTAGATGACTCAACTATTCAAACAACGATTTTGCGCGCTCTAGATCTTCTTTGTTATCAATCTCTACCCAGCGGTCGCTTACCGATTGATGAGTGGTCATATCATAAGCAAGTAAAAATGGATTCATAACGTGCTCCCAGTTCTTAGAAATATTTTTCTCGTCAGCAAGAAATGTTTTACACGCATTAAACATTATATCTCTGTATTCTTTTGAGAACTTTAAAATACCCAACGCCTCTCCTAGAAATTTCAATCGGCTTTGCTCTTCTGCAGTAACGGCTCTCTTATCAATAAACTGACGCACAACTCCATTCTTATCGACCATTGTTTTAGTACACTCAATATCATCTATGGATGCCTCTCCTACCAAAATCTGATTGGGGGTTTTATCTTGAACAAAGTTTTTGAGAATAGCTGCTTCATAAATAAGGTCGGCATCGAACAATAAAAACGGTCCGGTTATTTTTTCCAATCCATAATAAAACGAGTACGTATTTCCCTTTATCCGAAAATCATCGTTTATAGCAAACTGGATTTGAAAATCGTTCTTAAATTTTTCTACATGCGACTCGATCATTTCACGTTTGTAACCAGTAACCAAAACAACCTCTTCAATGCCCGCTTGTTTAAGGGCATCGAAGTGCCAATCTAAAAGGGTTTTGTGATTAATTTTTAGGAGGCTTTTTGGTTCGTTGGTAACATCTGAAATGCGTGAGCCATAGCCTGCCGCCAAAATAATTGCAGAAAGTTGTGCCATCTATTGTATGCTGGTTTTAGTAAATTTTTTGTCGATTGTTTTTTGAACTAGCCACATTACTAATGCAACTAGATTAAACACCACGATCATGAGCCAGAAAAAAAAATCGAACCGATTGATGAAGGTGAAAAATATAAGTGCGCTTACTTGGGTGGTTGGGCCAATGTATAGCCACAGGCGCATGGCTAGTTTATTCTTTTTATAATACTCTTCGGGGGTAGCTACAAATGCTTTCTGTACTTCTTTGTTGCCAATCATATTGGCTTGAAGTGCTGAGTAGCGCAGGTACAAGTCGATAGTTATTCGCTCTAGCCATTTGCTTTTATCATCCTTTATCCGATTGAATTCTGCTTTGAATACATCAATCTCCTCGGTAAAAGTACTTTTTCGTTGCAGTACATAATCCATAAAGCGGTTGCGATAGTAATCTACCAGAACCGATTGAATGCCATTGCTGAGCATGGTTAGCACAACCAAACCCCACCAAATGAGCGGATCGTAATCTACAATTTGATAGCCGATAGCAAGCCCGATAAACACCACAACGGTAGATACAAAATCGCCTACACCATCTATTATTCTACCTGCCGCGGTTCCGTTTTTCTTCATGCGCGCAAGCTGGCCATCCATGCAATCAAACACCAAGTGCACCAGAAAAAGCCATGCGCCAATAACAACAAACAGTGGTGTGCCGAAAGCGTAGAAAACAGCTGAAGCAATGCTAACTAGTATAGAGGCTACTGTTAGTTGATTGGGGGTAATATTGGTTGAGTAGATTGCCTTTACTAACACAAACGCGATGGGCCTATAAAAGATGAGGTCTAGTACCTCTTCTACCTCTGGCATTTTTAGCGAATTCTTGTACTCCCCGAACAAATTCATTAACGCAACTTTTTCTTTAAAACACTTCTCATTACTATCTTATCAACGATCTATCAGCCCATTCATTCGCCATTTGGTGAAGGTTTAAATAGTGGGGGACAAAGGTAAATATAAATATGGTTTTAGAGACAGAATTTTTTAGCCCGCAAGTGGATTTTAGTGGGCGTTTAGAGTGATGTTGTTTACCGTATGCTGTTGCCAAACGCACAATCCACTTTTAAATCACGCGCCACTCATCTACCTTATTTTGATATGAAAAGTCAATGCGGGGTTCTCGTTCAAGATAAGGATAAACCACTCTAGACAAGTATAAACCTTGGGGATGGGCTGGCTCAAAAATCAGAGGTGTTTGTTTAGTTATCAAATAGCTTTCAAATTCGTCTACACTTAGTTTGCCTCTACCGATTACCAACAGTTTGCCAACTAAAATGCGAATCATCTTTTTTAAAAAACGATCAGCAGAAATTTGAAAACGCAAACGATCGCCAGAAGCATTTGAAAATAACGTAGCCGATGAAACTTTACATACCGTAGTTCGATGATCGTTGGGCGTTTTACAAAATGCACGGTAATCGGTGTAATGCGTAATTAGCGATATGGCCTGTTTCATTTTTGGTAAGTCGAAGTCTCGCTCAGGATATAACGAACTCACTTGGCTCAAAAAAGGATCTTTGTATGTATGGATAAAGTAGTCGTAGGTGCGCTGTATTGCATCAAACCTGGCGTGTTGATTATTTTCTACATGAATGATTTCAAAGACAGCAATATCATCGGGCAAGAGCTTGTTGATTCTAAAAAACAAATCGTACTGTCCCTCAAATTCAATATCGGCATGGAAAAAAAACTGACTTGCATGCACTTGGGCATCGGTGCGGCCACAGCCCATAGCGGTAATAGGTGTCTTAAAGATATTCGTCAATACAGCTTCAAAAACTTGCTGAACGCTTAACGCCACCGGCTGCCTTTGCCAGCCCCGATAGCGGTACCCATTAAAACCAATATGAAAAAAGTACCTCATGCTTTCATTCTTAAACGATCGATGTTCTATGTTTTATAACTTTTAAAACTATCTAAAATTTAGGATTGATCATGATTTAATTTGGTTCGTCTTATAACTGATGCTACGCAGATTTCGCCACCAAGTCACTAAGGCACAAAGAAAAAAGTACTTTTTTTAATTCGAGCATGGTAAGCTTAGGGCTTTTGTGGTAAGTGGTATCTATAAAATCAACTTTCGGGGCATCTCTAAAAACCTTTGCTTCTATCACCTCAACCTCTCGCCCTTCTCCAAAAGAGAAGGGTACAAGGAGTTTTTAGAGATGCCCTTCATAAAATTAGGAAACGACTAAAACCTGTTCCATTTTTGTTTACCTCTAACTAGTCTAAGATGGGAAAAATACCGCTCACCGATCGCAAATACATTCCTACTTTTATTTTTGTTACCAGTTTATTTATGCTGTGGGGCATTGCCATTTCCATGGGCGATGTGCTCAACCGCCACTTTCAAAAAGTGCTAAATGTTTCATTGGCACAATCGGGACTTGTGCAGTTTTCCATCTTCGGGGCATACGCAGTAATGGGCATACCGGCTGG
The DNA here is from genome assembly GCA_013298505.1 of Cytophagales bacterium. Taxonomy (GTDB): domain Bacteria; phylum Bacteroidota; class Bacteroidia; order Cytophagales; family Cyclobacteriaceae; genus ELB16-189. Next base: position 48,482 of record JAAFHY010000014.1, on the reverse strand, counting down.
ATTGTTCATGAAAAAATATGGCTATAAAAATGGTGTACTTTTGGGTTTGTGTCTTTATGCATTTGGATCGTTCTTATTTATTCCAGCGGCAGGAGCCGAATCGTTTGGTTTTTTTAGGATCGCACTTTTTGTTTTGGCGTGCGGCCTGGCTACGCTAGAGGCGGTTGCTCATCCGTTTACAGCAGCCTTGGGTGATGAACGCAAATCAGAGCAACGTTTAAATTTTTCGCAAACATTTAATGCAGTAGGCACTATTATTGGTCCGTTGCTCGGTGGCTTTTTTATTTTGGGCGATGTATTAACAGGCGATACGCAAGCTGATCTATTTTCAGTGAAAATGCTTTACACTGCCATTGGAGCTACTGTGTTTAGTATTGCGCTTGCATTCTGGTCTATCAAAGTGCCTCCGCTGCAAGAAGCCAGAAATGCTGTTGGCACGCAGCGCTCGTACAAAGAATTGTTTCAATACAGCCATTTTAAATGGGCGGTGGTGGCACAGTTTTTCAATGTGGCAACGCAGGGTGGCACGTGGGCTTTCTTTATCAATTATGCAATTACCTATATGCCCGGCATGACCGACCAGCAAGCTTCGTACTATTTTTCGTTAAGCATGGTGATGATGTTATTGGGGCGTGTGGTAGGGACCTACCTGATGAATTTTATTGCCCCAAATAAACTGCTTGCATTGTTTTGTTTAGGAAGCATAGCCATGTGCCTCATTATCTCGCAGCATATCGGGTGGATATCATTTGCTTGCTTAATCGGTTTGCAGTTTACATTCAGTATCATGTTCCCTACTATTTTTGGCTTGGGCATGAAGAACTTAAACGACTTACGTGAGAAGGCTTCTTCGTTTATTGTAATGGGTGTAGTGGGTGGCGCGGTATTTCCTCCAGTAATGGGTTACGTAGCCGATCAGTATAGTGTGGCAACTGCTTACCTTTTGCCGATTGTCTGTTACTTCATGATTTTTCTTTTCGCTATTAAGTTTTATAAGCCTGTTGAATTGAACTAGTTAGAAGAATGAAGACTTTTACATGGCTATTCTTTCCTTTCTTGCTGATTAGCTTCTCGGCAATCGGTCAAAAAAACTGTCAGTTGAAACTTGATAAAGACAGCATCAAAGTCTACACCTGCCAATCAGAAAATTCAAAGTACAACAGCATTAAATCCAAGTTCTATCTTCATGCTACGCAGCAACAATTAAAACATATGCTATTTGATGTTGCCCATTTGGGCGATTGGCAAGACCAAACGGTAAGCGCCAAGTTGTTGAAAAAAGTGAGTGAAACCGAAATCATCTATCATACCGAAGTAAAAGCACCCGTGGTAAGCAACCGCGATTTTGTTATCCGCCTAATTTATCAACAAGTAAGCACTTACGAAATGAAAGTTACGCTCACCAGCATACCCGATTATATACCTAAACAAAAAAATGTGGTGCGTGTGCCCATGTCTAAAGCAATATGGATTGTGAAGGAAGAAAAACCAGGCAGGTTGTTTGTTCAATACTCTCTTGAAATAGATTTGGGTGGCACCCTTCCAGTTTGGGTAATCAATTCCCTTTCGCACAAAGCTCCTTATGAAACTTTTAAGAGCATGAAAGAAAAGATTGGAAAGTACTAATCTGTCTATGACGGGTTATTTCTAACGTCTTTGCGAGCACAAGCAGAGGGTGTTGGGGAAAGGGCGAAGCCTGCTTGTCTGGCAGGCAATCCCATTATATTGAAACCATGATTTCGGTTTGAAGGATTGCCTCACTCCTGCGCACCCGCCCTCGCGGGTGCGCAGGAGTGAAGGGTTAACAAGGAATTAGCAATGACGAAAAAATAAAGTAATCTGACCGTTGAAAGTGGGATTAACGACTGGTTATCCCCTTTTCGCTTCCTTCGCCCACATATCTTTTAACGTTACGGTGCGATTAAAAATCAGCTTAGTAGATGTAGATTCTTTGTCTTTGTAAAAATAACCTGTGCGCATAAACTGAAAATGCTCACTTTCTTTTGAGTTTTTCAATGAAGGTTCAGCATATACTTTTGAAAGCACCTTTAATGATTCTGGGTTCAAGTGATTTTTAAAATCATCCTCAATCCGATTCATATCTTCGGTTACAAATAATCGGTCATAAAGTCTTACCTCAATTTCTAATGCATGAGTTGCACTTACCCAATGAATCACCCCTTTTACTTGAATACCTGACGTATCAGAACCACTCTTGCTCTCGGGTACATACGCGCAATGCAATTCGGTTACCTTGCCTTCATCATTTTTAATTACCGCTTCACATTTAATAATGTAAGCACTCTTAAGTCGCACCATTTGCCCAGGGGCCAACCGGAAATATTTCTTAGCAGGCACTTCCATAAAATCGTCTGCCTCGATAAACACCTCTCGCCCAAAAGGAAGTTCGCGCGAACCTGCTGTTTCATCTTCTGGATTGTTTTCGCTTGGCAACAGTTCTGTTTTACCCTCTGGGTAATTAGTGATAACTACTTTAATTGGATCGAGCACCGCCATTCTGCGTAATGAAATCTTGTTCAAATGTTCGCGCACGCAAAATTCGAGCAAGCCAATATCAATTAAATTCTCTCGCTTTGCAATTCCTATCTTATCACAAAACTCGCGTATGCTTTCGGGCGTGTAGCCTCTTCTACGCACGCCACTCAGCGTAGGCATGCGTGGGTCGTCCCACCCTGTCACATGATTTTCTGTTACCAACTGCAATAACTTTCGCTTGCTCATCATGGTGTAGGTCATGTTGAGGCGTGCAAATTCATATTGCCGTGAAGGGTAGATGGCCAGGTTTTCAATACACCAATCGTACAACTCTCGATGAGGAACAAATTCGAGGGTACAGATACTGTGGGTAATTTTTTCGATTGAGTCACTTTGGCCATGCGCAAAATCGTACATGGGGTAAATGCACCACGCATCACGCGTGCGGTGGTGATGGGCATGCTTGATCCGGTAAATCACTGGATCGCGCATGAGCATATTTACGTGCGCCATGTCAATTTTTGCACGCAGCACTTTTTCACCGTCTTTATACTTGCCGTCTTTCATGCTCATGAAGAGAGCTAAATTTTCTTCTATCGTTCGGCTACGAAATGTATTGGCAACACCAGGTCGTGTTGGAGTTCCCTTTTGTGAGGCTATCTCTTCACTGGTACTATCATCTACATACGCTAGCCCTTTTTTGATAAGTAAAATTGCAAACTCGTACAACTGTGGAAAGTAATCAGAAGCATACAACTCGTTAGCCCAGTTAAAACCGAGCCACCTCACATCGTCTTTAATGCTTTCAACATATTCAGTTTCTTCGGTTACCGGGTTTGTGTCATCAAACCGCAAGTTGGTGGAGCCGCCATATTTAAGTGCCAACCCAAAATTCAGGCAAATACTTTTGGCATGGCCAAGGTGCAAGTAGCCATTCGGCTCAGGTGGAAAGCGGGTCGCAATGCGGGTGTGCTTCCCTTCCTTCAAATCGGCCTCTACAATCTCCTCCAAAAAATTAAGACTCTTTTCGTCTGCCATGCTATCGGTTTATGATAGCAAAGGTAGATGCGATTTGGTTGCTGTAAAAACGTATTGATCCTATTTTTAAAAAAATTAGAGAATACTCACGTAAAAAGAAAAGCATCTTACCAGCACTTTAATATTGTTGATGGATGAGCTTCCACATGCATGGCATACCGCTCGAAAATTTCAATTACGCACAGCAAATGAATCTTGATTCAAAAAGCCATAGAACTTACGCTCAGAGTAGTCACAAATCCATTATCTTAGATAAACGATATGAAAGAACCTGACCAAAGCAAGAAATCTTCACGCTATGCAAGATGGATGGTTGCCAGTTGCGGGTTGCTCGCTTTGTTGTGGCCGCTGGGCAATTTCGTCTTTTGGATCATGCTTGGGTTTATCAGTTACTTTGGGTTTCTCTATTATTACTATCTACCCAAGTCAAAATCGACTTCTGAAAAACAACATCAGCAATCAAAAAATCCGGCAGAATCTATTTGGGAAGCCTTCAAGAGAGCAAAGTCAATTCAGTTTGCCATAGCCATGGGCTTTCTGGGAGTAGTTATCGTTTGGTTTGCAATCAATGGCACTAACAATTCAGCAGAAGTTCAGTTTGAACCCGAAAAAAGCGTCAACATTGATTCGCTGGTCGATGTAGGAAATGAAAGATACAACAGTGGAGAGTATGAGTCTGCGTTGAAAGTCTATGATGAAGTCTTAAGGGTTGATCCAACAAATCAATTTGGGTTGTATAACAAAGCGTTGGTTTTCTACGGGAAAAAAGATTTTAGGAAATCTATTTCGCTGATCAACTATTGCATTCAGCAGCACCCCAATTACGGACCTGCCTATTTTTTACTTGGTGATGATTTTAAGTTTCTGAACCAGGTCGATTCCGCACTATATTTTTTTGATAGAGCCTACGACTTAGGTGTAAGGGACGGTGGCCTTCTACAAAACCTGGGCGACATTTACTACGATCAAAAGAAAAAACGACAAGCCATTCAGTTTTACAAGGAGGCAGTAGAACAAGATACAACGCTATCCTTTGTTTATGAACGATTGGCCGAGCTGGAGCCAGGGAACGCCAGCTTGTACGAGAGAAAGGCGGCCTTGGTAAGGAAGTAAATTATGCCTTCACTGTAGCAACTGCCCGTCTGCCATTTGCAATTCAATCGGTTCGTGATACTCAAGCTTGACAATCACCTTGTCGTTCACGAAATAAAGATCAACCGCAAATACATCCTGCACATCTGTTTCCAACATGGGTTCATACATTCGCTCGAAAATTCGTGTGCGCCAAACTTCTCTGCCGTTGTCAGATTTGCATACCACATCGTGTGCTTGCCCAGCTAAATTCCCTAGCGCGAATGTTTCAACTGAAAAGCTTCTTCCGTTTGTGGAAATAGGCAGCACATGATACTTTTTTGCTTCAATAGCAGCTTGCTGCTCCATTTTCGGTGGTAAGCGTGACATAGTGGGCGTTAACGTTTAAGTAAAGTCGCAGGCGGGGCTTCCCCATGCTTCGCATATCTTTCAAAAAATTCAATCACGCGTAACAAATGATCCATCATTCGCCCCGGGTTGCCGCTGCGTGTCAATTCGTGCCCTTCTTTCGGGTAGCGGATGTACTCCACAGGTTTATTCAAAATCTTCAAACTCTTGTATAGCATTTCAGATTGAATGACTCCTGTGCGCAAATCCTGATCGCCATGGATGATGAGCAAAGGCGTATTGATTTTTTCGACATAGGTATAAGGCGACTCAGCATCAAGCAATGCCTTGGTTTCTTTCTGCCATGGGTAACCGCCAAAATTTGTGGGCACTAATCGCCACGCGTTGCCTTCGCCCATAAACGTAGTTAAATCGTAAACACCTCTTTGTGCATTGGCGGCTTTGAAACGATTGTCATGAGAAATAATCCAAGCCACCATATAGCCCGCGTAGCTACCGCCTTCCACAAATAAATTTTCTTTGTCAATCCAAGTGTGTTGTTTGATGGCTTCATCGAGCGAAACTAAAATATCGCCCGCAGGGCTAGCGCCCCAATCTTTGTAATTGCCTTTTTTAAACTTGTCGCCATAGCCACCACTGCCACGCGGATTGCTATATACTACACCATAGCCCCAACTGTTTTCTACTTGATACTCATGCCACATGCTAAAGATGCCTGGCCCCCACATGGCCGTTGGTCCACCGTGAATATTTAAAATGGCAGGATACTTCAATCCTTCTTTTTTACTGATCGGTTCCATCACCCAGTACTGTACTCTCACACCATCAGGGCGCGTGAGCCAATATTCTTTCGGTGTACTAATTTGCTTTTCTTTCAACCAGCCTTCGTTGAATTTAGTGAGCTGCTTACTCAATTTTCCCTTTAAGTCATACTGATATATTTCCCACGGATTTTTGGTTTCCGTAAGAGCATACACCACTTTGTCGCCTTGCAAATCAAAATCGTTTATGCCATTGTCGTTGCCGAAAACTTTTGTTGCAGTGCCTCCCTTGGCGGGAATGATGAACAAGGGTATGTCGCCCTCTGTTTGCGAAGTGAAATAAATGTTTTTGTTATCGGCATTCCAGCTTGCTTGGCCAACGTCTCTATCTAAAGCTGCAGTTAATGAAATAGGCGTTCCACCGTTCGCATTCACCACCGCCAATTGTGTCTGAGTAGCATGTCGATTGGCCAACACTTCAGCATAAAACAACAGTTGTGAACCATCGGGCGAGTAGCTTGCATTGGATAAACTGTAACCACTCCATGTCAAAAACTCTTTCGCGTTTTTGGTTTCTACATCAATCGTCCACAAGTCTGTGTCCTGTTCATCATCCGGTGCTACTTTGTAAATGCGAGAGTGACAAATGACTTTTTTGCCATCAGGGCTCCACTCTGCTCCTTCAAAATCTTGATAACCGCTCGTCAATTGAATAGGGTTTTCATCGCTGCCAATAGTTTTCAAAAACAAATGCGTAAAATCTTCTTCGGGTTGTAGGTTTAGTTCACCTTGCAATTGCTGACGGGTGAGCACGCGCGGATTGTTTTCAAAATTATTCTTGCTCAGCCACGCACGCACTTCTTCCAGTGTGCCGTCAGGACTGGCCTTGACATTTTTTCGCTCTTCGTGTTTTAGTTTCTTCCAGTTGGGCTCGTCACCTAACGCTCTGCCTGGTCGCTCGTATGTCCAGGGTAGTGAACCATCGATAGCATAAAAAGGAACAGAGGAAGTAAACAAAATCTTTTTTCCATCCGGGCTCCAACGCGGATTGCTCGCCCCAAATTCTGATTTAGTAATAGAATACGCCTCGCCTCCGCCTAAAGGCAAAAGCCAAATTTGCGATTTATCATTTTCGCTGCGCACAAAAGCAAGTGTTTTGCCATCCGGGCTCCATTGCGGTTGGCCATCGGTTTTGTCACCAAACGTCAACTGACGTGGTTCGTCCTTGCCAGTAAGATCCAGCAAATACAAATGGCGGGTGTAATAGTATTCATTTTCGTTTTTCATCGCCTTCCGATTGACCACCAGCGCGACACGTGTGCCATCAGGAGAAATTTGGATTTGGTTGGTGGTGACGATTTTCATTAAGTCGCCCGCTACGATAGGTGTTTTGGTTTGAGCCGAAACAAAAGACGTAACGCCAACAAAAAAGAGTATTCTAAATAATGTGTTCATAGCTTTTCAATTAATACGGAACAAGCTATTGAATTAGGGACAGAGGTGCAAGGGGAATTATACGGTGATTTTATTAATGAAAATGCTCAATCCTGCCCGATAAAAATAAATTCAGATATTTACTGTTTAGCCATACAGCCCGTGTTTTACATAGCCGCGATATCGCTCGCATTTTTTTTAGCCATCGTACTTTTTACCAAGCGCAACAAAACGAAAGCGGATGGTATACTAGCAGGGTGGCTGTTAATTATTGGTGCGCATCTCTTGTTATACTATTTTAGTACAACAGTAGAGCCCTATTACTATCCGTAGCAAATAACAAGCAGTTTTATTCTTTTACCACTTCAAATGATTGCGGTTTCTTTTTTCTTCGCGTGGTTAACACTCTCCACGAGAAGTTTCATCCCAGCCGCCATAGCCCATGTCGCAGTAAATTCCATACAAGAAGGTATTATCTCAAACATTCAATTAGACGTACCGATGATTTATCAACATTGGATTAGAACATCCGTTATTGTCATTATTGGAGCGCAGTTTTTTGTTCTCTTAAGGAAATATGATCTTAAAAAAACTGAATAGTAATTGCATAACTGGGTTTGGCCGGTGGGGAGTTAGCTACTGATCTAAATTTGATAATGAGAGAAATTGGTCTAGAAATAATGCAAATTGCAATTCAATTATATATTTTTTATATCTAACTTAAAAAATGATGAAGCCATCCCTAACAGAAAAAATTATTGATCACACACTCATCCTTCGGTTTGCGTTGATCACGATACTGATCGTACACAGTGTACCCGGTATGTTCAATGGAGGAGTTAATGGCTTTGGAAACCTATACCTTAATCAAATTGGTTTTGCCCCATTTGGGTTGTTGCTGGCGTGGGCGATTAAGCTTTCACACGTACTGGCCGCAGTGCTGTTGTTCTTCAATAGGTACATCAAGTTTGCTTCCGTGATAACTATTTTTGTCCTAGTGATGGGGATTATTATGATTCATGGCAGAGAAGGCTGGTTTGTTGTGGGCGGAGGAAGGAATGGTATGGAATATAATTTTTTGATGATATGTGTTTTTCTGTACCTGATGTATCCCAACGGTTTTAAAAAGAAGTAATTGATCTAATCTAGTTTGGCAATAACAATGAATGCATCAGCAGAAACATGGAAAGCAAAAGGAGAATACTTTACCTATAAAAATCATTCTATCTTTTTTGTTAATGAAGGCAACGGCTCTTGCCTTTTGATCTTTCATGGCTACCCCTATAGTAGTTTTGATTTCAAGGATGTGTGGGCGGATTTGGTTTCAACATATCAAGTTGTTTTGCCCGACATGCTCGGCATGGGTTTTTCAGATAAGCCCTCAGATCATGTTTATAGTTTTGAAGATCATGCCGACATGTACACGGCACTTCTACACAATTTGAACATATCGGAAGTAAGCATTTTGGCACACGATCTTGGCAATAGCGTAGTTCAAGAATTGATCGCTCGTGATGGAGAAAAAAAGAATCCACATAAAATAAAGTCTATTGCTTTTTTAAACGGTGGTTTGTTTATGGATGTATACAAACCCAGATTGATTCAGCGACTATTATCTCAGTCGCCAAAGCCAATTGGTAAATTGCTTAGCAGATTGATGTCTAAAAAAAGTGTAGACAAAGCAACAGCCGAAGTATTTGGAGCCGACACAAAGCCAAGCGAAGAATTGCTAGAACAGTTTTGGGAGATTCTAAATTATAACAACGGCAAATCAATTGCATACCTGATTGGGCGATTGATTTTCGACAAAGAGAAGTATCAGACTCGCTGGATCACCGCCATGCAGCAAACAAAAATACCGATGTGTTTTATTAACGGGCCATCCGATCCTAATTCAGGGTTGCACATGGCCAAACGATACGAAGAGCTAATCCCAAATCCAAACATAATACTGCTATCCAAAAACATTGGGCATTGGCCCAACTAGAAGCGCCAGAGCAAGTGTTAAATTCGTATCGCGATTTTAGAGGTATCTAAGCAAGTAGGCAACCAACTTTATCATAAACTAAAAATGTTTCTTAAATCCATAAACAAAAACCATGAAATCAATTTTATCAATCCTTATTATCATCTGCTTAGTTAGTTCTTTTTCAAGCGCACAATCAAATTCAGATTCAATCGCCACAAAAAAAATATTTGGCGGGTATCAATTCTCTCAAAATAATCAAGCACTTACCATTAAACAATTGGGCTCTGTCTTACAAGCCAACCCCGAAGCTTCTAAGTTGTTTCAAAAAGCAAAACCTAATGCTACCGCTGCAACTATCTTTGCATTGGCTGGAGGCGCATTGGTTGGCTGGCCTGTAGGTACGGCAATTGGTGGTGGTAAACCAAGTTGGGAACTTGCGGGTATAGGTGCGGGGTTAATCGTAATTTCAATTCCATTTAGTGCGGGATTTAACAAAAATGCAAAAGCGGCAGTCGCTACCTTCAATCAAGGTACGCGTACTAGTGCACTTCAAAGAAGAACTGAATTTAAACTTGCGCTTGCCGCAAATAGCGTTGGTCTTACTATTAAATTTTAATCTCGCGATTTTGTAATACTTACATTTGGGCATCTCTAAAAACCTTTGCTTCTATCCGTCTCATCGGGGAGAAGGGTAAAAGGAGTTTTTAGAGATGCCCTTTATGAAAGCCTTGAGCCTACTTCCTCACGGCTTTCACTTCTTCAGGGATAACAGCGGCTCCTTTATTGCCAAATGAATTGCGCACGTAGTTTAATACATCGCTAATTTCCCTATCGCTCAATTCGATGGCAGCCATTTCGCCATTGTAGTCAACGCCATTTACTTTGATGGGGCCGCTCACACCTTTCAAAATTTGAACGATGGATCTCTTTTTATCCGCCATTAAGTAATTCGATTTTGCTACCGGAGGAAATACTCCTTCCATCCCTTCGCCCTTTTCCATGTGGCAACTAATGCAATTGGTAGTATATACCTCCTGCCCACGAGTGATGCTCGCTTTCAAATCAAAGGAAGGCTTTTTCTGAAAAGAACTAAAAGTTATTGCAACTATAAAAGCTAAAATTAAAATCTTCATTTGTATAAAATAATGAGTAATTACTTAATAAATATTTGATCTTAATCCAAACAATTTTCGCTAGCCCAGATTAAATCTTCTTTCGTCTTTGCGAGCACCGAGCGTGGTTTTTTGAGAAGGGCGAAGCAATCCCAAAATTAAGGAAACCAAAGCTACCATTGTTGGATTGCTTCACTCCACCACATTACCCTTGCTGGTGTTCGCAATGACGGTTCTTTTGTTTTGAGTAACATAATTACTAAACAATCTTATCCAAACTAAATGGCAGCTTCCGTATGCGCACACCAGTCAAGTCAAAAATTGCATTGGTCAAGGCGGGGGTAAACGGTGGTAAGCCTGGTTCGCCAACGCCTCCTGCTTTTTCATCGTTGTCCATAATGTGTACTTCGATTTCAGGAATATCTTGTATGCGCGGCATTTTATATGCATCAAAATTTCGCTCTACTGCTTTGCCATCTTTAAAAGTAGTTTCGTGCTTGGTGGCAGCACCCAATGCCATCACAATACTTCCCTCTACCTGAGCTTTGATAATATCTGGATTTACATACCAACCACAGTCTATCACCGCCCACACTTTATCAATTTTAATTTTCCCATCGGCATTTTTAGAAACTTTCACCACTTCACCCACAATACTTGAGAAACATTCGGTAATGGCCACCCCAAAACCGGTATTCTTCGTGCGCGACTTCCATCCACTCACCTGCTCTAGTTTATCCATCAGCAAATGATAACGCTCGCTTAGGTGCTGCCTCCGAAAATCCATCGGGTCTTTTTCTGCCTTTGCTGCCAGTTCATCTAAAAAACTTTCAAACGCAAATGCATTGGTAGACGAATAAACCGAACGCCACCACATTACTGGCACGGGCGACTCCAACGGAGAATCACCAAAATTATAATGCGGAATGGTTTCAAAATAGCCATCTAAAAATCCTTCGGTCGCACTTCTATTGTAGTTTGTCTTGTCCGCTCCGGGGTTTTGCATGTCCATGTTTTGCCCAGCAAGTTTGGCTTCGTATGAACCAATGCGCCCTCGTTCTGTTACCGAACCTTTACACTGATACACCATGCCAGGGCGAAACGGACCGATGGTCATATCATCTTCGCGCGTCCAAATTACTTGCACGGGTGCTTTGATCTCTTTAGAAATAAGTACCGCTTCGTACGGGTAATCTGTAAATGCCTTGCGACCAAAACCTCCACCTAAGAAAGTCATATTCACAATTACCTTTTCAGGAGGCAATTTAAAATGGCCACAAATATTTTGTTGGATCCAATCGGGGCCTTGTATCGGGCCCCATATTTCAATTTTATCGTCCGTAACACTCGCCACACAATTCAATGGTTCCATGCAACTGTGCGATTCGTATGGGGTTTCGTAGGTGGCTTCTACTTTTTTTTCTGCTTTCGCGAAAGCAGTTACTGTATTGCCCATAGTGCGATACGAAATTACATCGCCCTTTACTTGCTCACGCATTTTGGTGTACAGTTCTTCGGTACTATGGTGTGCAAACGCAGCATCGTCCCACTCGATCTTCAACAATTTCCTTCCTTGCATAGCAGCCCACGTATTATCGGCCACTACGGCCACGCCTTCGCGCATGTTTCCGAATTCATCGCGAGTTACTTTTAATACGTGCTTTACGCCTGGCACTTTTCGGGTTTCGGCATCATCAAATTTTACCACTTTGCCTTGAAAGCGAGGGCTACGCTCTACCACGGCATACAGCATGCCTGGTAATTTAAAATCTAAACCAAATACCGCCTTTCCATTTACTTTTATAGGTGTGTCTTGGCGCGGCAATGGCTTGCAAATGAGTTTGTAATCTTTCGGGTTTTTTAGAACAACTTCTTTGGGCGCATCTAATTTGGCCGCATCTGCTACCAACTCGCCATAGTGCATTTTCTTTCCGCTTGCGCGATGTATCACTTCTCCATTTTCGGCATAGCATTCTGATTTGTTAACACTCCACTTTTTTGCTGCCACTTCAATCAGCATTTCGCGGGCGGTAGCACCCAGCCTGAGTAATTTTTTATAAGAACCACGAATGGTTGAACTGCCACCCGTAATTTGACTTCCGTATTTACGGCCATTGCCTGGTGCAAAAATAATATTCACTTTATCGAGCGCCACTTCCAATTCTTCAGCGATCATTTGAGGCACCGATTGATACGAACCTTGGCCCATTTCTGAGCGGTGGTTCAGCAGAGTAACCTTACCCGCAGTATCGATTGAAATCCAAGCGTTCAATTCTACGCCACTACTTTCGGTTGTGGCCGCGTTCCAAATTGTTTGCTCTTTTGCAGAAGCAGAAAAACTGAAGCCAAGGGTTAACGCAGTGCCTGTTAAACCCGAAAGTTTAATAAAATTTCTGCGCGATAAGTTTTTAGTGGTGGTTTCCATAGTCTTCTATTTTTGGGTCATCAATTGGGCTGCTGTTTTAATTGCTTTGCGGATGCGAGGGTATGTACCGCATCGGCAAATATGCCCTTGCATGGCTGCATCAATATCTTTATCAGTAGGGTTGGCGTTGCGCTTTAGCAGCGCACTCGCTGCCATAATTTGGCCGCTTTGGCAATAGCCACATTGGGGCACTTGCTCTAAAATCCACGCGCGTTGCACTGCGGTAGAGTTATCGGGCGATAGACCCTCGATGGTGGTTATATTTTTATTTGCTGCGGTGGCAACGGGTATTGAACACGATCGCACAGGCACACCTTCTAAATGCACGGTGCAAGCGCCACATTGGGCAATGCCACAGCCATACTTGGTGCCGGTTAGTCCTACCAAATCGCGAATTGCCCATAGCAAGGGCATTTTTGGATCTGCTTCAACGGTGTGGCTTTTGTTGTTTAGCTTCAAAGTAATAGTTGCCATAAGAACGGGTAGGGTTGATTGAAATTAAAAGTACAAAATTTGCCTTGATATTTGTGTTTCTGATTTGTTAAAATAAAAACGAAGCGATAAATACAATTGAGAGCGGTAATAAGTTGATTCAGTCGGTTTATTTTTGGCGTTCCGTTTGTACGAATGAGTTTTTAGTTAAAAATATAAAAATGAAAAAATATTCACTTTTAATCTTCTTCGCTTTCTATACAGGAATTGCCTACGCACAAACGCTCACCATTACGATCGGTAATATTAAAAACGATGCCGGCCAAATTAGCTTAGCTGTTTACAACACAGAAAAAGAGTACATGAAGAAACCGTTCGTTGTTAAATCGACCAAGGCAGTAAAGGGAACGGTGGAAATTAATATTGAAGGCCTCGCGGCCGGAACGTACGCCATCACGATTATGCACGATGCAAACGACAACAAAAAACTAGACTCAAATTTAATTGGTATGCCTAAAGAAGGCTTTGGATTCTCTAACAATGCAATGGGGAGTTTTGGACCACCCAGTTTTGAGAAAGCGAAATTCGAGTTCGCTAATTCGAGCCGTATTTCCATCGACTTGAAATATCTCTAAACAAATAACAATCGTTTGCATTGAATTAGAAGGGGCGTTCTCGCCATTTTGTTCTGTCAATTTGAATTGGATGTGTTATGTTCGCATCCCAAAACCAAGAACTAACCCACTCTAACATGTTTTCTTTAGATACGTTGTTTCCTTACGCTTTCAACAAAAAGTATTCTAAACCTGCTGCTTATTTTTCGATGGAGTTTGCCATTGATCAACCGCTAAAAATTTATAGCGGTGGCCTCGGCTTTCTGGCTGGATCGCACATGCGCAGTGCCTTTGAATTGAACCAAAACTTGGTAGGTATTGGCATCTTGTGGAAATATGGATACTACGATCAGGAAAGAAATAAAGATGGGACCTTAAAATCGAACTACATACAAAAAGACTATTCATTTCTAACTGATATTGGAATAACATTTCCCATCACGATTCACAACCATACGGTGCATGTAAAAGTGTTTTTACTAAAGCCAGAAGTTTTTAATACCGTACCCATCTTTCTGTTAAGCACTGATATTCCTGAAAACGATTACCTCGCGCAAACCATTTGTCATCGGTTGTACGATTCGCACGAATCGGCACGAATTGCACAATCTATTTTGTTGGGAAAAGGCGGTGCAAAATTATTAGATGTGATCAATCGCAAGACCGACATCTACCACATGAACGAAGGCCACGCGCTGCCGTTATGTTTCTACTTGCTTAATAAATACAACGATTTAGAAGAAGTAAAAAAACGCGTAGTCTTTACCACACACACGCCCGAAAAAGCCGGCAACGAAGAGCATGCCATTAAAACATTGGAAGTGCTCGGATTTTTTCAAGGAGCCGATCGCAAAACCATTCTTGAATTGACCGCCCCAGACGAGAACACGTTAAACTACACACTGGCCGCGTTGCGTATGGCAAAGCGAGCCAATGGTGTTTCGCAATTACATGGAGAGGTGTCTAGGAAAATGTGGAAAGGGTACGATGCCATTTGTAAAATTGATGCCATTACGAACGCTCAAAATAAAAACTATTGGAAAGATGATGCGCTAGAGAAAGCATTTGATACCGATGATGATAAGGCGCTGGCTAAAAGAAAAAAGGAATTAAAAACTGAGCTTTTTAAAACCGTAGCAAACCAAACCGGAAAATTGTTCGATCCCAACGTTCTTACAATCGTTTGGGCTAGACGATTTGCCGCATACAAACGGGCGAATTTAATGCTGAGAGATTTTGAACGTTTTACGAAACTCGTAACCAACACAAAATATCCTGTACAAATTATTTGGGCGGGCAAACCCTACCCCGAAGATTATGGCGCGATTGACATCTTCAACGACATCTATTGGAAAACCAAAAGCCTGCCTAATTGCACGGTGCTTACGGGTTATGAGCTGTGGCTATCGGGTTATTTGAAAAAAGGAAGCGATGTGTGGCTTAACAACCCACGATTGTATCATGAGGCTTCGGGCACTTCGGGCATGACAGCCGCCATGAACGGATCAGTCAACCTTTCAATCCCCGATGGGTGGGTGCCTGAATTTTCGAAGCATGGCAAAAATGCGTTCATCATAAATACCGCCAGCGAAAAACTATCGCTTGAAGAGCGCGATGAAGTGGAAGCTCAAAACTTATTAGACGTACTTGAAAAGGAGGTGCTGCCTACTTATTATGACGCTCCTGAAAAATGGAACAAAATTGTACGAACTGCCATGAAAGATGTAGCACCATTTTTTGAATCGGGCAGAATGGCGAAAGAGTATTATGAGAAGATGTATAATGCGTAATCGTTATTCGTTGATGGTTGTTCGTTACTCGTAGAGCGGATTCTGAATTTTTTTCGACCAACGAAAATCGAACAACTAAAAACGAACTATTTCTCGTTAAGCGCCCAATTGTATTCATAAAATCCCACTGCGTAAGTAGCTGGGATTTTTTCTTTTCTATACTGATTGATCCATTCAATTTCGGTTTTGCCATCTGAAGTAAAATCTTTCTTGTACCACTCAAAGATTTTAGAAAGCTCCACTTTCTTCTGAGTGGCATTTACCTTCATCCAACCTTGGTTGTTTAAGGCAGCTGCTGTTCTTTCTGTTAATTGCTTATCTAGCGTTGCTGGCATATACGCAAAACTTGCTAGTGGCGGGCAACTTTTTGCTGCGCAGGCTAAAACAAAATGGAAGCGAGCATCTTTGTATTGAAGAAGTAATTTTTTGATTTCCAAAGAATTCAAGGTCATCTCTTCACCCGCCACCTTGTGTTTTACTTTATCAAAAAAGCCGCTGTCATCGAGTGGAGATTTTAAAGGATAGTGCTTTACTACCCAATAGATAACAATCACATTGTATGAGTTAATATAAAATGCCTTTTTAAAATTATCATCTAACCCATCTAGTTTCATTTCTCCTACTTCGTTGTAAAGAGTCTCAATCTCCGTCACACTATTCTTAATTTTAGTGTATTGAACAGAGCCATTATCTACATATTTTTTAAAGAAAGTATTAGATAAAGAAAGGAAGGCATTGACGTCCCCTGCTAGGCTAATAAAGGGCATTGCAATTAGAAATAGAAGCAAAAAGGTCTTTTTCATAGATTGTGGTAGAGTTTAATGTATAACGCAATTTATATACGCACAATTCATTACCATTGGATTTCCTCATCTAATTGTCTTTGCAAAGACATAAAAGTTCAATCTCCGAACACAGTCACTTATTGTGATCTCTTTGTGATACTTTTAATCGACTTATGTAATTAACTTATGAACAAAGTTTTGCTGATAGAAGATGATGTGGATATTGTGCAATTACTGCTCATTCATTTGCATGACCTAGACTGCGAGGTAGAGATTGAGCATAATGGAAAGCTAGGATTTGCAAAAGCCAAGACCAATCATTTCAACCTCATTATTTTAGATATCATGCTTCCAGAAATGGATGGCATTGAAGTCTGCGGTCGCTTAAGAGCATTGGATATCTATACTCCTGTACTCATGCTCACAGCTAAATCAGAGGAGATTGACAAGGTGATTGGCCTAGAAAGTGGCGCAGATGACTACTTAACTAAACCTTTTAGTATTCGAGAGTTCATTGCACGGGTGAAGGCCATTCTTAGACGTGCTAAGATTTCCACCGAAGCGAAGACGATAGAAAATAGGATTGAGTTTAACGGGTTAGTCATTGACCCTTTAATGAGAAGGGTGCTATTAAATGATCAACGGATAGAACTTACGCCTAAAGAATTTTCATTACTTCTCTTACTCGCCTCAAGTCCTGGAAGAAGTTACAGCCGCGAAGAACTGTTGGATTTGGTTTGGGGTTATGAATTTTCTGGTTACGAGCACACCGTCAACTCTCACGTGAACAGACTGCGCGCCAAAATAGAACCCGATTTTGAAAAGCCTTCCTTCATCCTCACCACATGGGGGCTAGGCTATCGATTTAACGATGAGCTACCCACAAAAAAATCCATTGCATGACATACGTAAAAAAACCATCTCCATGGTATAAAAGTATCTATCTGCGCATTGCAGCTTTTTTCTTCGTCATCCTATTCCTTCTTGGCATAGCCTACTTGATCATTGATGTAATGACTGCTAAAAAATACTATGATGAAACCACCCAAAAACTAAATGCTCCTGTGGCCGCACATATGCTCTTGGAAGTAACACCCTTTGAAAACGGAAAAGTGCAAGAAGGTGCCATTGGCAAAATCATGCACTCGATGATGGCGGTAAACCCAGGCTTGGAAGTATATCTGCTTGACCCACATGGAAAAATTTTATCGTTCGTAGTATTGAAAGAAAAAGTGAAACTAGATAGAATAGACCTCACCCCTGTAAAAGAATTTTTAAAAACCAATGGTGCACAATTGGTGTATGGAGATGATCCAAAAAATCCAGGAATGCCCAAAACATTTTCCGCCACCGCGGTCTATAATAAGCAAGGTCGATTGGAGGGTTATGTATACATGGTATTGGCCAGCGAAAAGACAGACACAATTACGGATGCCATTCGAGAAAGCTATCTATTAAAAATGGGCATTGGCTATTTCTTATTAACATTGGTTATCGCCTTCTTGCTCGGTTTGTTTGTATTTTGGCGATTGATGCGAGGCTTGCGTGAAGTGATGGACGTTATTGAAAAATTTGAAGGAGGTGATTTTCATTCAAGAATTCCACCACAGCCAACCACCGAGCTTAGCGTAATGGCCGATACGTTCAATAGCATGGCATCCACGCTTCTGCGGAACATGGAAGACTTAAAGCAAGTGGATACCCTAAGACGCGAACTGATTGCTAACGTATCTCACGATATACGTACACCCATTGCTATTATCCAAGGCTACATTGAAACGATGATTATCAAGGAAGCTAGTCTTGATACAACTAAAAAAGATGAATACATGAAGTTGATTTTGAAAAGTACGGAGCGGCTGAAAAGATTGGTGGCCGATTTGTTTGAACTTTCAAAATTGGAAGCACGGCAGGTGCAGCCTAAGCGAGAGGCTTTTTTTATGGCCGATTTGTTACTTGAAGTATCGCAAAAATATAAACTGCTGGCTCAATCAAAAGATATTGATATCGAAAGTAGCATCAGTTCGCGTATGCCCTTAGTTTTTGCCGATGTAGCCATGATCGAACGAGTATTGCAGAACTTGATGGATAATGCATTAAAGTTTACGCCAGAAAAAGGAAAGATTACTATTTACCTAGCTGAACTCCATAACCAAATAGAGGTAAAGATTGAGAACTCGGGTGAGGGCATTCCGCAAGAAAGTGTTTCTAAAATATTTGACCGCTACTACAAAGTCCCTAACGAGTCTCCTGCTGAAAGCACTGGATTAGGCTTGGCTATAGTCAAAAATATCTTACAAATACATCAAACCGATATTCATGTAATCAGTCAGCAATTTGGCTTAACTACTTTTTCGTTCCGGCTACCATTGCACGCAGCTTAATTGATCATAATACAATAGGTGAAATAAAAAGGCTACCACTTACATGGTAGCCTATCCTTTGCAACTACAATAATGGCAGTTTACTCTACAGTAATAGTATAATGCGGAGTTGGGTTAAGCGGGCAGCTATAAACATAACTACCCTTTTTCAACTCCACAATTCCTGTTATGGCAGATTCACCTTGCTTAAGAGTTTTCGGTAACAACGAATTGGCTACCGTAGAACTCATCTCGGTTTTACCTTTGTTTCCTTCTTCTTGAAGGAAGAAAGCCACTTCATGATCTACATTCTTGTTGGTGACTTCAAATTGGTACTTGCCTGGTTTCAACTTCAGCGATTTGGTTTCAAATTGACCAACAGTCTCTGATAGCTTGATGACTTTTGCCTTGCCTTGCGCCAAGCCAGCAACGTTGAAGAAAGTGACAGCGACTACTAATAGTGTAAGAAATTTACTTTTCATAATTAAAATGGTTTAGTTATACGCGCACAACTATACCCGCTCTTCAAAAGTTCTACTAGTATTTGGCAATTGTGCAATTTGTCTTTGCACCGACATTCATTCCACACTAGTGCATACCTTGGCTAAAGAAATAATCAATTGTTATAAACCCGTGATACCCTCGTGATAGTTGTTCTTCATTTTTGTGCCACAACAAAAACTAAACAACTATGAAAAAATTAATTTATTTATTCGCTATCGCTGCTTTCACAATCACTTCATGCAGTAAAGATGCTGAAACAATTACAGTAGACAGTTCAAAGCCAGACGGAGCTTTTACCGTATCCAAATCAGGCACCTTTGTAGCACAAAACAGTACACCTACCGTAGGAATGGCGCAACTTGGAACCGACTCAAAGGGCGTTCAGTTTTTAAAGTTCAGCAGTAACTTTACAACTCAATTTGCTACAGGTACGGTAAGTGTTTACTTATCAACCTCTATGAATTTTGTTGCCAGCCCGGGCACTGGAAATCCTGACCTAAAGTTGATTGGCCCTGTTCAGAAAGCAGGAGAAAACTTTTTCAAAATCGCACCTTCGGCCGATGCCAAATTCACCCATGTTATACTTTGGTGTGGAACAGCAAGTATTCCATTTGGTAATGCCGAAATAAAGTAAGGAGTAGATTAGTTTGATATAGAACCCCGCACTAGTGCGGGGTTTTAATTTTAACGAACAAGAAATGAAATACATAAAATTAACCCTGTTATTCTGTATCTTATCTAATTGCGTTTATTCTCAAAGCGGATGGACGCGCAAAAAAAATACATACTTTCTAAAAACGAGTTTCAATCTATTTAGTTCGTCCGACTACTATACGCCTGACGGTGCTAAATTGAAAACCACGCAGTTCAATCAACAATCGTTAAACCTATACGGGGAGTACGGCATTTCTGACAAATTCACCGCGATTATTAACTTACCCATGTTGAAGCTAAACAGCTATGATAATACAGAAAGAGCTTCGGGCATTGGCGATTTAAAAATTGAATTGAAATATGCCCTACTACAAAAGAGAATTCCTGTTACGATTGCTCTTGCTCCCGAATTTCCTACAGGGTCTAAAGACAATTACGCTCAAAACAAATTGAGTGCGATCGATCAAATAAATTTACCCACAGGCGATGGTGAATTTAATGTGTGGTCTACTCTCGCAGCTTCTCATTCCTTCCATCCACTGCCCATTTACATGTCGCTATCAACAACTTATAATTTTCGCACACAATACAAAGGGTTTTCCTTTAGAGATCAAGTAAAATTTAATTTTGAAGCAGGCTATAAGCTACTCGATAAGATTTGGTTTAATGGAACGCTGAGTGCGCAGACCTCTGTGGGCAAATCAAACGGAACTACCGATTTTACAAGAGGGGAAGGAACAGAATTTACTGCTTTTGGATTTGGTGCTGCCTATGAAGTGGCGAACCACTGGAGCGTTTCATTACAAACCTGGGGCTATGCCGATCTTATTTTTGATAGAAAGAATATCTATAGCGCTCCCACCTATTCCATTGGAGTCTTTTACGAGATAAAATAGAGTAAAATCATACAACCAAAAACTAAGTTCAGTAAATTCCTTAGCTTTAGCCTGTAGAAATTTTCTTTGTCGTAAATCTGACAAATTGCTTTTAACGTAAATAGAATTATAGCTACTACTCGTAGCTTACTTGGATTGAAATAGTTTCAATTGTAGCATATGAAGCATATCGTTATTATCGGCAATGGAATCAGCGGCATCACGGCTGCCCGCAATATTCGAAAGCGTAGCAATGATAATATTACCGTAATCTCTGGCGAAACAGAGCACTTCTTCTCTCGCACTGCCCTGATGTATATTTATATGGGCCACATGAAGTATGAAAATACCAAACCCTACGAAGATTGGTTCTGGAAAAAAAATAAAATCGAATTAGTCAAAGATGTTGTCGAAAAGGTCAACACTGAATCAAAACAACTAGTACTTCGCGATAAAGGTAATCTCCATTACGATGTGTTAGTTATCGCTTCAGGATCCAAATCAAATAAGTTCGGGTGGCCAGGCCAAGACCTAAAGGGAGTGCAGGGCTTGTATAGCTTTCAAGATCTGCAATTGATGGAAGAAAACTCGAAGAATATAAAACAGGCCGTAATTGTTGGTGGCGGACTGATTGGGATCGAAATGGCCGAGATGCTCTTGACCCGAAAAATACAGGTGACTTTTTTGGTTCGTGAAAATGAATTTTGGAGTAACGTGCTGCCACTCCAAGAAGCAAACCTCATCACCCGGCATGTTCGCTCTCACCATGTTGATCTAAAACTCAATACCGAACTAAAAGAAATACAAGGTGATGCAAACGGAAAAGTAAAATCGATCGTGACCAATAAAGGCGAAGTAATCGATTGTCAATTTGTTGGATTGACAGTTGGCGTTTCGCCCAATATTGAATTTTTGAAAAACTCAGGCATTGAAACCAAACGAGGTGTGTTGGTCAATAAATTTTTAGAAACCAATGTAAAAGATGTTTACGCACTTGGCGATTGTGTAGAGCGCAAATATGAATTGCCAGGCAGAAGAACGGTTGAACAAGTTTGGTATACTGGCCGCATGATGGGCGAAGTGGTAGCGCAAACAATCTGTGGGCAGAAAACAAAATACGAACCAGGACCTTGGTTCAACTCGGCCAAATTTTTTGATATTGAATACCAGACCTATGGCAATGTGTGGAGCGAGTTGAAGCCAAACGAAACTGAATTTTATTGGGAGCACGAGAGCGGAACGAAATGCGTGCATGTAATTTGGGATAAAATCACAAATCAATTTTTAGGGTTGAATACCTTCGGCATTCGCATGAGACATGAGTGTTTTGACAAATGGCTGCGCGAAAAGAAAAGTATTGACTTTGTGATGGAACATTTAGCAGAAGCGAATTTTGATCCTGAGTTTTTTGAAACACACGAAGGGGAAATTATTAGGAAGTTTAAGAAAGCAACAAGTATAATTAGCCAATGATTCAATTGGCCGATTAGCCAACGCGAATCCTGATTGGCAGATTGGCTAATTGATTAATCGATCATTCAAAATTTATGAAATACCTAAAACCACTCGGCCTCGCACTTTTCATAACAGGCTTCGCCATTTTTAATATCTCTTTCTTTTGGTCGAGCTACCAGCTTACGCCTGAAATTGTGAAGGGAAAAATCAGTGATGAGAGAAAAGCAACTACGCTGCTACAAGAGGCAAGAGATCTCATTGGAACGGATGCTTCTTCCAATTTTAAATTTGTCGCAGCATTGTCTGCTGCCTTGGATAAAGTAAATGAAAATCAATTGTCAGTTTTCGGATTTACCAATCAAGAGCTAGATCAATTAGCTGCTTACAACAAAGAAAAATTTTCTATCGCTTCGGTCGATTCAGTTTTTAAAAGCGAAAATGAGCAAAATGCATTCAAGCGAAAATCGTTTAAGGATTACGGTGGTTGGCTGGATGGCCAAGCAACATCGCGTGAACAAATTCAAAATGTAGCCGACAACATAAAGAAGTATGGAATCGTCAATCAGTTTGGGTTTGATCGCTATGCCGTAAAGGATTTGAAATATTCGCTCACCAAAGCATCGGCTACCAGCCCAGTGAAAAGTAACCCTGCGCTTTTTCTATTCCTCACGATTGGGCTTTGCATCATTGGTTCGCTGCTTTACATTTTGCCCAAACTTCAATTGCCTGCAGGAATTAAAAACAATGGTGTCTTTTTCAACGCAATGAAAAACGTTCAATGGCTTGGTATTCTTACAGGAAGTTGGCTGATCTTATTTTATGTGTTGCTCTATTTCTATCCTGAATACATGACCAACTGGGTAATCATGGTAGATCCGGTTAGTAAGCTTCTCAGTGGCAACGAGGCTGGGCGATTTTTTCTGTATGGATTCATCTACACGCTTTGTATTTTAGTAATGGGGGTTCGAATGATCATCAACTATCGACACAGCAAATACCAAATCTTGCGCACTTGCTCGGTCATGTTTTTTCAAACGGCTTTTGCCTTTCTGATTCCCGAAATCATGATTCGCTTGAACCAACCTTACTTTGACTTCAAAAATATTTGGCCACTAGACTATTCTTTCTTTTTTAACAACCGAATTGACACGCTGCTTGCCAATGGCGGGCTCGGAGTGTTTATGCTAGTGTGGGGCATTGCACTTA
The DNA here is from genome assembly GCA_013298505.1 of Cytophagales bacterium. Classification (GTDB taxonomy): domain Bacteria; phylum Bacteroidota; class Bacteroidia; order Cytophagales; family Cyclobacteriaceae; genus ELB16-189. The sequence goes on along the minus strand of JAAFHY010000014.1, from coordinate 25,129 downwards.
TCATTATCGCTGTGCCAGTGTTGGTCTATTTTTTCGGTAAGCGTTGGTATTGTTCTTGGGTGTGCGGTTGTGGAGGCTTGGCGGAAACTCTGGGTGATCCGTATCGCCAACTTTCTAACAAAAAATTGAGCGCATGGAAAATTGAACGCTGGATGATTCATAGCGTTCTTGTTTTTGCCGTGGTGATGACGGCCGGTGTGCTGTACACGTATTTTACCAATTCATCGTGGGTTTTCTTTTTTGATAGTTACAAACTGCGAGAAGTGTATGGGGCTTTTATTGGGGCAGGCTTCGCAGGTGTTGTTGGTACTGGGTTCTATCCGTTGATGGGCAATCGAACTTGGTGTCGGTTTGGATGTCCCCTTGCCGCCTACTTAGGCATCATCCAACGTTTTAAGTCACGATTTAGGATTACCACCAACGGTGGGCAATGTATCTCTTGTGGCAATTGCTCTACCTATTGCGAAATGGGCATTGACGTGCGTTGGTATGCACAACGCGGCCAAAATATTGTGCGCAGCTCGTGTGTTGGGTGCGGTGTTTGTTCTTCGGTCTGCCCGCGCGGTGTGCTTAATTTAGAAGTAAAAGAAGAAGATGGAAGATTTGGCAAAGCAATACTCATTGGAAACAATGGGATCAGGCTTGCTGATTAATAGTATTGTCAAAGATTTTAATAGTTACATGCCAGATAATGTCATCAGGCAGACAATTAATACCATAACTCTTGTTGACAACAAACAGCCATCGTTTATTACTTGTTCTTGATAGCAAAAAAAACTATTCGTGCCACACATTAGGAAATCCATCCTTCAGTTAAAAGCAGCAAATTCAAAACTAGTTGCAGCTGTTTTCACCTCTATACTAATACTTATCACCTACTTCGTAGCCAATTCCTACTACAATTCACTAGCTAAGTCAAAGGCAGAGGTCTTAGAAAGATTGAGAGCCATAGCCTTTACTTCGGTATGGCTAATCAATGGAGACGAACACGATTCGTTGGCAAACAATCTAATGGCTAAAGACGCAATTGCCAGTAATACGCAGAATAGAATTTACAACACGCTTCACTCCACTCTAAAAACAGTTCACCAGACTAACCATCTTGAATCACCCTTATATACTATCGTCTATTATGAAAGGGACAGCACATTCCATTTTATTGGAACCTCATCTGACAAACCCTATTACCGCCATACGTATAGAAATTATCCTAAAGAATTGTTTAAAAACTATCAAACTGGAGGAATACTTGATAGCTACGAAGATGAAAACGGCCACTGGCTTTCCGCTTTTGCTCCATTAAAAAATAGTAAGGGCGAGGTAGTGGCTCTGCTTGAGGCCGATGAAAATTTCGAAATGTTCATTGCGAAAGCAAAAATAGAGTTACTGCGCAATACACTTATTTCACTCCTGATCGTGTTACCTTTTGGCCTTGTGCTGTTTAGGTATCTTTCAAGTACCTTAAGAAAGCAAGCAAGAGATCAGGCTACTTTACTCAATCAAAAAGAAGAGATTGAAGCCCAAAATGAAGAAATTAAAACCCAAAGTGATTTTATCGAAAAACAAAATAAAGAGCTTGATCAGCGGGTAAGAGAGCGAACGTTAGAACTTGAAACGTCAAATAAAGAGTTAGCCAATTTTCTGTATCATTCCTCTCATGATGTGCAAGCGCCAATTGCTACACTAAAAGGGCTTGAATCATTAGCGATACAAGAAACAAAGGAACCCGTCACCAAGGAATACCTAACGCTGATCAAGGACACCACTACGAGGCTTGAACGAATGGTAAAAACTATTCAATTGGTGCACCATATAAAAACCGCTCCACTAAAAATTGAACTCGTTTCTCTAAGAAAAGCCGTTGCACAATTATTAGATTCGTCTTTTCGCTCCAGTAAAGTAAAATTTGAGATCAGTTTATCGAGCAATTTAATCGTAAAAACAGATATTGAATTCATTACATACTCCATCCTTGAATTGATAAAAAATTCAATTCAATACAACGAGGGTGATGAGCACCTACAAATCAAAATCCATGGATTTCAAAACGATACGAATTTGTTCTTGACAGTCGAAGACAATGGCGTGGGCATAGCCCCGGAAATAAAAAAAGAATTGTTCACGATGTTCAAAAAAGGAAATGAAAAGTCAACAGGCGTTGGACTAGGACTGTACATCGCGCAGTTGTGCCTGCAACGATTGAAAGGAAATATTCAATTAATGGAGAAAGAAGATAACGGGGCGAAATTTGCGATCTCAATTATGAATGAACATTTGCAGAAACTTCCTTATCCGTCACCAACTCTAACTCCTGCTGAGAATCGCGCCTAGAATAGGAATTGGGCAAGCGAATAAAAAACTTAGTACCAACACCCAACGTAGACTCTACACTAACCAAGCCATTGAGCTTCGCGATCGTTTCCTTAAATATAAATAGCCCTAAGCCCGATCCTTTTGAACCCGTGTTAGCTCTATAAAACATATTGAATATTTTATCAACATGCTCCTCGGCAATTCCAACTCCGTTATCGGCAAACTCTATTACCGCCTCGGGTTCATCTATGGTGATTTGTATTCTAATAAAGGGTTTCTCTTTTGATAAATCGGCATAACGAATTGCATTGGAGATCAAATTATTGAATAGAACCAATATGCGGCCTCGGTCAGAATAGAAGGAAACCTTCTCTCTAACATCTACTAAATGATCTATTTTGTTTGCACCTTCTACAAATTGATGATTATCGAAAATTTCTGAAATCAACGAGTACATATCTATTTTTTCTAAAACAATTTCCAAGCGCTTATTTTTAGAATACCCTACGATCTGGCCAATAAAATCTTCCATACGATAAATGCTACCCTGCATCATTTGAAAATAAGGTTTCAAGCCTTCCTGCTTACTTTCATGCTCCATAATGTGGATAAGGCCTAGTAAGGAAGTAAGTGGCGAACGTAAGTCATGTGCTGTGCTGTATAGAAAGCTATCCAGTTCGCTATTAAGTTTTTTTAGCTCCTTGTTATTTCTCTTGAGCAAAATAGACTTTGATTTGATTTCTTTCATTTGACCATTCGTCTTCTCCATCAAGTGAACAAATGATTTTGTCAGTGTATTTATTTCTTCGGCTGCATTGTTAAGCGTAAGATCTATTTTTACTTTCTTTTTATCAGACATCACGCTATTCATGAGACGAGAAAGTTTCGCTATCGGTGAGGATAATCTTTTTGAAATCCAGTAGCCCGAGAACAAAGAGAAGATGACTGCACCAAATACTATAGCGATATAGAATACTCTGGCCTTGACTTGAGCCGCGCTAGAAAGATCGTAGCTGTATTGAGCCAATGAATAATACCTATTGCTCAAATTAGCAGTTAACTCATTAAGTTCACTGCGCAATCCATCGGTACTGCTAAGCCCAATTTGTGTTTGAATCGTCACCAGTTCATTGAAAATGCGTTGATACTCTTGCAAATGAAAAATAGCTTCTTTGTTTTTAATAGCCTGTACTTCCAATTCTGTGGAAATCTCATCTACCATCCGATTAAGCACCTTCGCATATTCTAATTCATGGCGGAGAAAGAAATCTTTTTCGTTTCTTCTAAGTGATAGTATTTTATATCTATCTAATCCTAAAGGCACTTCTTCAAGCCTATGAGCATGTATTCGCATTTGGCCTTCCAACCCGTAATCTTTAAAACCCTTTTTAAACAGCAATTTTTCTAATTGCCTAAATTTTGCATCGTATTTAAAAAACAGGCTGTCGATAATTTCAAGATTTTTGATAACCCCATTCTTACTTTCCTTATAAATGAAATTTGTTCCTGTATGAATCCGAATTAAAAAACTATCGCGCTTTGCTAAATAAGAACTTTGATGTGTTTCAAAATAGCGACTGTTGATGGTTTCTAAGTCAAAAAAATCATTATCGGTTTTGATCAAGCTAAGGGTAGCAATTTGTAGTTGACTTATTTGGGCATGAATGCCCGCAATACGGTTGGTATAATTGAGAATAAAAATCGATACAACGGCTATTATTAAAATGAGGAAAGTGAGGAAAAGAAATCCCGAAAGCATCCTACTCCTAATGGAATTAAGTTTAAAAAAATTGACCATATATCAAAGATAGATGTCATAATCACGACACATATATCATTCAATATTATCAAATTATTATGCTAAGTAGGAATGCCTCATATTTGTATGCCCATGAAAGAAATACGTAAGATCTGTGTTATTATCCCCGCCTTCAACGAAGAAAACGGGGTGGGCCAGGTCATTCAAGAAATACCAAAAGATTTGGTGAATGAAATTATTGTAGTCAACAATGCATCAACCGATAAAACAGAAATGATTGCACGCGAAAATGGTGCAACCGTTTTACACGAATCAACACCCGGCTACGGACGTGCTTGCCTTCTGGGAATTGAGTACATCAAACAATTGACAGACAAACCGGACATTGTCGTCTTTTTAGATGCCGATCATTCGGATTATCCGGAAGAAATGATTGAGTTGATCCAACCTATTATAAATGGCAGGGCGGAGTTGGTAATTGGTTCACGTGCATTGGGTAGCAAAGAAAAAGGATCGATGACGCCACAGCAGATTTTTGGCAATTGGTTAGCCACGCGACTATTGAAACTGTTATACCAAGTTAAGTTTACAGATCTGGGGCCGTTTCGCGCTATTCGCTTGGATAAACTTTTGCAACTAGACATGCAAGACAAAACCTATGGATGGACGGTAGAGATGCAACTTAAAGCTGCCAAGCAAGGTTTGAAATGTGTCGAGATTCCCGTGCGATACCGCAGGCGCATAGGCATTTCAAAAATTTCTGGTACTATAAAAGGCACCATCATGGCCGGTTACAAGATTTTGTTTACGATATTTAGGTACTTATAAATCTGAATGATAGAAGGCAGAAGATAGAAGATGGAAGATAGAATCACAATATAGACCAATCCATGGAAATAGCGATTACCCTATTATACGCCCTCTCCCTGCTCTACATTTTCCTATTTAGCATGGGCCAATTGCACCTAACCTATGTCTATCTCAAAACAAAGAAAAATCGGCCAACAGCAATACCCGCGTTTGTATCGGCTCCACTCGTTACCGTTCAGCTTCCAATATTTAACGAGAAATATGTAATCGGGCGATTGCTAGATGCTGTCGCTCAGTTTGACTACCCAAAAGAAAAACTGGAAATTCAAGTGCTGGATGACTCCACAGACGAAACCACAGAAATCATTCTAAAAAAAATAGAATCACTACGGCCGCAAGGTTTGAATTTCAAGTTGATCCATCGCGAACATAGAGTTGGGTACAAAGCCGGTGCACTCGATCATGGTTTTCACATAGCGTCTGGAGAGTTCATAGCTATTTTTGATGCCGACTTTATCCCTTCACCAGACTTTTTACAAAAGACACTCCCCTATTTTGTAAATGAAAAGGTGGGTGTGGTACAAACTCGCTGGGGACATATCAACAAAGATTACTCCATCCTTACTCAACTTCAAGCTTTTGGATTGGATGCACATTTTTCGATAGAGCAAACTGCGCGTGGTGCCGCAGGAAGCTTCATCAATTTCAACGGAACTTGTGGCGTGTGGCGAAAAACATGTATCGCGCATGCTGGCGGGTGGAGCAACGACACACTGACGGAAGATCTGGACCTGAGCTACCGCGCGCAATTAAACGGATGGAAGTTTGAATACTTAGAAGATGTTGAGACAAAAGGAGAACTACCTGTGATTATGCCCGCCATTAAATCACAACAATACCGATGGAACAAAGGCGCAGCCGAAACAGCCAAGAAAAATTTTGCAAATGTCCTTCGCTCCTCTCTTTCATGGAAAAACAAAGCACATGCATTCTTTCATTTGTTCAACAGCTCGGTCTTTGTTTGTCTTCTGATGGCCGCTATCTTGAGCATTCCGATGCTCTACATTAAATCAAGACACCCAGAAATTACATGGCTATTTAATTTAGGTGTTATTTTTCTGGCTGGCTTCTTGTCGATTACCTTTTTTTATTGGGTAGCCACAAAACGATTTAACCCCACCAATCGCAAGGCAATTTTTTGGTCGCTCTACCCCCGATTCCTTATTGTATCGATGGGGCTTTCATTGCACAATGGATTAGCTGTTGCAGAAGGATTGCTTGGGCGCAAAACACCCTTTATTCGGACGCCAAAGTTCAACGTTACTGTAAAAGGAGACTCGTGGAAATACAACTCCTATATCAAGACGAAGATTAATTTGCTCACGCTACTAGAAGGATTACTATGCTTATACTTCATTTTTGGAATAGTGGCTGGTGTCTTGTTGAATGACGGAGGATTGATTTTCTTCCATGTTATGTTAGCGTTGGGTTTTGGTGGCGTATTTTATTATTCGGTGAAGCCTGCTTTGAATGTCTAAGCAAAAATCACTTAACTATTTCCTATTACTGCTATCATTTGGTTTTTATTGTCTAATTGCATTTAGCATTGATCGGTATGAGACCGCCTCACTGTTGGTGAGTTTTGGCCTTCTCTTTTTAATCTACATATGGGTTCTTCAAAGTGAAAGTGAAACAGAAATTTCCTTTTGGATATTTGCTGCCGTCCTATTTAGGCTTTGTTTTCTTTTTGCCACGCCCCTTTTATCAGATGACTTCTACCGGTTTATCTGGGATGGACGTTTACTTGCAGCAGGCATACATCCCTTCGCAGAATTGCCGCGTTACTATATTGAAACATCTAGCGGCATTTCTGGTGTTGATTTATCACTGTTTAATAAACTCAACAGTCCAGACTATTTTACAATTTACCCTCCCGTCAATCAATTTGTTTTCTGGATTGCGGCAAAAATATCGTTCAATTCGATTCTTGTGAGTGTCGTTATCATGCGCCTATTCATTTTAGGCGCAGAAATCGGAAGTATCTGGCTGCTCAAAAAAATTCTTGAATATTATAAGATGCAACCAAAAAGTGTTTTGTTGTATGCGCTCAATCCACTAGTTATTATTGAGCTCACGGGCAATCTGCATTTCGAAGCGTTAATGATTTTCTTTTTACTATTGAGTTTCTGGCTGCTCACCAAAGGTCAATTGATTTCATCAGCAATCTGTTTTGGTCTCGCCATTTGCAGCAAGTTACTTCCTCTCATTTTCTTGCCACTATTGATCAATCGACTTGGGCGGAAAAAATCAGTCATCTATTTCCTCGTTGTCGGAGCCTCCACATTGATTTTGTTCTTGCCATTACTCAATACAGAAATTATCTCGGGGTTTAATCAAAGCATTGGGTACTATTTCAAGAAATTTGAATTTAATGCAAGCATTTATTACCTCGTTCGCGAATGGGGTTTTTGGAAATATGGTTACAATATCATCCAAACAGTGGGTTTGAAGCTAGCGCTATATTGCACAGCAACTATTTTGTTATATGTAGGTTGGGACGCTCTTCGAAGCTCGAAAATCAACATTCAACATTCAACATTCAACATTCAATTCAATGCGCTTACATCTTTTACAATTGTGCTGACGATCTATTTTGCTTTTACCACTACGGTGCATCCGTGGTACATTACAACTCTTGTTGCGTTTTCAGCGTTAACTGAGTACAGGTTTACAATCCTTTGGTCGGGATTGATCTTCTTAACCTATGTGGGTTATTCGCAAGATTCCTTTAGTGAGAACTTGTACATAGTTGGCACCGAGTATGTTCTTGTGTTTTCGTACCTTGCTTATGAATTAATATGGAAAAGAAAGCGATTGCCGGTTTGACTTTACTTCTTTTGGCATTTTCAGTCAATGCTCAATCTGCATATGATAAAAAGTTAAAATCGTTGTACAGAAATACGGTCAAAACGATTAAACCAAACGAAGTAACTGCGCTAATTGCCAAGGGCGAAAAACTAGTTTTGCTAGATACGAGAGCACCTGAGGAATACAAAGTAAGTCATTTAAAAGATGCCCGATTTCTAAATTATGAATCCTATTCAACGGAGGAGCTCTTGCGGCTTCCAAAAAATGAAAAAATTATCGTCTATTGTAGTGTTGGGTATCGCAGTGAGCGCGTAGGAGAGAAATTGCAAAAGCTCGGCTTCAAAAATGTGTACAATATATATGGTGGAATATTTGAATGGAAAAATGAAGGCCTGCCTACGTTCAATACGAACAATCAGGAAACAGATAGTGTTCATACCTACAACAAGACTTGGAGTAAGTGGCTGCAAAGAGGTGTAAAAGTTTATTAGATTTGTAAGCATAATGCAATCATATGAAGACGAAAGAGGATTTTCATAAACTCATTGACGAAATCAAAGACGAGCTAGTGTTGAAAAATTACTTTGAGTTGATAAAGCGGCTAAACAATAGCCAAACAGGCGAATTGTGGAAAAAGCCGAATCTTGAAGAACAGCAGGAACTATTGCTTTCTTATGAAGAGAGCTTTAACCCAGATAACTTAATCAGCTATGACCAAGTAAAAAAGCAACATGGTAAATGGTTAGAGAAGTAATTTGGTCAAAATGCGCCAACCACAAATTCAATGGAATCCTAACTTACCTTGAGCTTGAATGGGGTGATCAAGTAACAAGAAATTTCTTACAACGCACATTTGAAATCATACAACTCATTTCTGAACACCCCGAATTAGGAACGCTAGAAAATAGCGAACGAAATATTCGCGGTTTCTTGCTGTCCAAGCACAATCGATTATTCTATAGATTTACCAACTAGGAGCTTGTGTTACTAAACTTCTTCGACACACGATCTGGGTCTAAAAGAAATAAATTCTAGATCATGACCATGCCATCAAAAAATCTCCTCATCATCTTTTATCGCAATCCACAACTAGGAAAAGTAAAAACGAGGTTAGCCAAAACACTTGGTGATGAAAAGGCGTTGGTCATTTACCTTCATCTTTCTTCGCACACAAGAGCCATCACCGAAAATTTGATGGTTGATAAAGTTATCTACTACTCCAATTTTGTTGATACAGAAGATGCGTGGACAAACAGCATCTTCCAAAAAAAGGTACAAACAGGAAATGATCTCGGTGAAAAAATGCAAAATGCTTTCGCTACCGAATTTAATAATGGCTATGAGAAGATAATCGTCATTGGCACAGATTGTCTTGAACTAACAAATGGAATCATACAGCAAGGATTTGACTGTCTTAAGAAATATGATGCAGTTATCGGTCCTGCAAAAGATGGTGGCTACTACTTGTTGGGCATGAAAAAGCTGGCCCCCGAATTATTTATAAATAAAAAGTGGAGTTCTGATACGGTTGCTTCCGACACCATCAACGACTTAACCCGGCTTGGGCACAACTTTACACAACTGCCACAACTATCGGATGTAGATGAAGAGCAAGATTTACCTCGCGGGTTTTTAAGAAACTGAGCTTTTTTTGATCAAGCCAATTTCTCTAAATCCCGCACCAAAATTCTTTTCCTGTCAAAGTTGATCAGATTTTTTTCCTTGAGATCGTTCAAGATGGTAGTAACCGTCTGGCGAGATGTGCCGGTAAGCGATGCAATATCTTGATGCGTTAATTTGGTTTGTATCAATGTTTCAAATCCAACCTTCTTCCCCTTCCAAGAGGCGGCATCTTTAATAAACTCAATGATTCGGGTGCGAGCATCTTTAAAAACTAACAACTCCAACTTCCGCTCCAATTTCATCAGCCTTAGCCCAACAAATTTCAACATCTTAAAACTGAGTTCGCGGTTCTGATACATCAACTCCTTCATTTCATTGAGGCTCAGTGGGCAAATCGTACAGTCGTCCATGGCCTGTGCAAAATCCTTTCTAATTTCCTCTCCTGCTAATACCAGTTCTCCAAAAATTTCGCCTGTTGATAATATGGCCGTTGTAATCTCTTTTCCTTCGTCTAAGTAGCGACCAATTTTTACTCGGCCGTTCACAATCATATAAATGTGTGTGGCTTTATCCTCCAAAAAATAAATAAATTGATCCTTCTTAAAATTTAAGAAAGTATGCTTCCCTGCCATGGCCTTTACTTTATGGGGACATAGCGTGTTGTAAAGATTTACACTTTCAAAATACCAAAGTGCAGCTGCGTTGCTCATTCTATTTTCAATTCTTATTGACTAAGTTAGCGCAAAATATCACATAAAGTTGATGGCGCGACTTCAATTAAGCGAAATATGGATTTATCCGATCAAATCGCTTGGCGGCATTCGATTGCAAAGTTCTAAAGTAGCCAGAAAAGGGCTGATATATGATAGGCGTTGGATGCTGGTAGATGAGCAAAATAGCTTCATGACGCAGCGCATCCATCATCAAATGGCTCTGTTTAAACTTTCGTTAGATCAAAATGGCTTCAACATAGATCACCAACGAGCTTCTCTCTTTCTTCCATTTAAAAACGATCTTCTTCCTACACCTATCCAAACAAAAGTGTGGGACGATGAAGTTACGGTTTTTGAAGTAAGCTCGCTTGTCAGCGAATGGTTTTCTAAGCAGCTAGATACCACTTGCAAACTGGTAGAATTTCCAGAACAAAATTTGAGGCCAGTAGATTCAAGGTATCAACTCAACCAAGAGCAGGTTAGTTTAGCCGATGGATATCCATTTTTGATTGTAGGGCAAAGCTCATTAGATGACTTAAACTCACGAATGAATACGGTCATTCCAATGGATCGCTTCCGACCTAACTTAGTATTTACGGGTGGAGAACCTTATGAAGAAGACTCGTGGAAGCAATTTTCTATCGGTAAAAATAAATTTATTGGTGTAAAACCATGCAGTCGATGTGTGCTCACCACAGTAGATCAGCAAACGGCCATTCAAGGAAAAGAACCACTGGCAACGCTAGCAACCTATCGTAAAAAAGACAACAAAATTTATTTCGGACAAAATGTTTTAGCCATTGATCATGATGAAATTTATGAAGGAGATGAGATTATTTTTAAGTAGTTACAAGTTGCTGGTTGCAAGTTTCTGGTTGCAAGTTACCGCCAAAAAACAGAAACCAGAAACCAGAAACATGGTCTTACTATTTATTGCGTACTGCGTACTTCTAAGCTGCGCTCCGAAAGAAAAAGATCTTCCCATCTTTGGTGAGCGTGACGTAGTAGGGACTGACACTGTCTATCATACCATTGCGAAATTTCAGTTTGTCGATCAAGACAGTGCTGTGGTAAACAATGAAACCTACAAAGACAAAATATACGTGGCCGATTTCTTTTTCACCTCATGCCGCACCATTTGCCCAATCATGAAAACACAAATGTTGCGCGTTTATGAAGCCACCCGCGAGATGCCCGATGTGATGTTGCTATCGCATACCATAGACCCAGAATATGATACGGTAGCGCTACTTCACGACTTTGCAGAACGACTAGATGTAGAAAGTAAGCGTTGGCATTTTGTGACAGGAGTAAAAGATTCTATTTACAAAATTGCTCAGACGAGTTACTTCGCCACAGCCATGGAAGACAAAACAGAGCCCGATGGGTTCATTCACAGTGGAGCCTTTTTATTAATTGACAAGAAGGGAAGAATTAGAGGTAAGTACGATGGCACCAAAGAAGAGGAGGTAAATCGATTGATTGTTGATATTAAGAAATTGAGGAACAACAATGGAATTTAAAATTAGCCACATGGCACTAGCAATAAGCCGCAAGCTGAGTATGATCGCAATACAGCTTGTGGCTTGTAGCCTATGGCTTGCCGCTTGCGGCCAATCAAACACAGACACCAAGTTTCAGCAGTATTATGTGCAAGGCGAGCAACTTTATCTAAAAAATTGCAGCAATTGTCATCAAAAAAAAGGGGGCGGATTGGGGCGGATATATCCTCCGCTAAACAAATCTGACTACATGGATCAACATTTCGATGAAGTGATTTGTGCTATGAAAAACGGAATGGAAGGAGAACTCATTGTGAACGGTAAAAAATACAACAAGCAAATGAAGGGCATACCTTCATTAACAGAACTGGAAATTGCCGAGATTGCTACATACATCTACAATTCATGGACTCACACCCGAGGACTCGTTGAGATTCAAACTGTAACTGCGGCTTTGCAAAAATGTCCTGAGTAACTTACTTTCTTTTAAAGTCTTTCTCGCCCTGATATTTTTGAAATCTGAGAAATTGCACTAATTTTCCATAATGTCGAGGCTACATGTAAGTCGGTTTAATACGAGGCGAGCCCTAATTCTATTGGGTGCGGTAGCTGGATTGTATGCAGGACTGCTTTTTTTGCTGCTCTACGCAGAGCAATCGTCACCAGACCAACAGATTATTTCTGTTCAAGATGCGATTTGGTACTTGATGGAAACGTTGACTACAGTTGGCTATGGAGACGTGCTACCCGTAACCTATTGGGGGCGCATGGTAGGCTTGGTATTTTTAGTTCTGAATCTTGGTGTTTATGGTTTAATAATTGGACAGATCGCAAATTTTATGAGTATCGTACAAGAAAACAAAAAGTTGGGCCTCAGTGGCACCCAATTCAAAAACCATGTGGTGATTATCGGCTGGAATGATTTCGGCCACTCTGTTATCAGCCATTTAGTTGGTGCCGGCAAACAAGTAGCTGTTGTTACAAAAGACCGAAACAACATTGATATGATTAGAGAGTATTACAAAGAAGACAAAGTGTACGCACTTTTCTCTGATTATAATAATTTTGACTTACTAGAAAAATCGAACATCTTAGATGCATCCATCGTATTTATTAATTTGAATGACGACACCGAGAAGCTTGTTTACGTAATCAATATTAAAAAACACTTCCCGAACCTTAGCTATGTAGTTACACTAGACAATGGGAATCTGAAAAACACTTTTCAGGCAGCAGGCGTCATGTATACGATTTCAAAAAACGAAATATCATCCAAACTTTTGGCCAGTTATATTTATGAACCAGATGTAGCGCTTTTTACAGAAGAACTGATTGCCTACGCCCATGAAGACCACGAGTACGACATGAAGCAGGTAATGGTAAAAAACGACAACCCTTTTGCTGGGCTCTATTACGAGAAAGCATTTTTTGATCTCAAGAAGAGTTGTAACGTAGTATTGATTGGCTTGGTAAAAAGTATCGATGGAAAAAGGAAATTGATCAAAAACCCTGAAGGATCGTTGAAGATAGAGGTAGGTGATTATATGGTTTTAATGATGGACGGTAAAGGTGCCGACCGACTGCGCAAACAATTTCATATTGAAGAAGGGGTATAAAAAGGCGAAACCATTACTAGGCAAAATCACAATCTCAACAAAGTAACGTTAACTTTTTTTCGTGGATTGATATAGAATAGGTTGCCATGTAGGGATCATCGCTACTACCCTACTTGTTATTCTGTTGCGCTTTTATAGAGAAAGATTAAATAGGTTCTGCTAAAACTAAAGCATCAAGCCAAGGTTCTGAGGCAGGTTTAACATAAAGAGATCACTTTTTGCACATTGAGAAGCACCAAAAAATTCAGGTGAATATACTTATCCTGACAACAATAAACTTGAAAAAAAACCTAGTTAATCGTTCTGTTTGGCTTACTTTGTTATGAAAACTAGAATACACAAAGACCTAACCCTTACTTAGCATGAATAGGCTTTCGATCTTACTACTACTCATTTTTCTGGTGGTAGCTCAATCCGCCACAGCGCAACGCACCCCTTTGTATTACACCACTATTGGCGTATTCAAGAAAAAATCAAATGCCGATGCATTGGTGATAAAGTCGAGCGGCCAAGGCTACGCAACCAAACAAGGGCAAAAAGTAAATGGAAGTTTGCACTATGTATACGTTTTATGTACAGCCGACAAACAAAAAGCGTTTGCGCTGGCAATCAAGTTAAGAGTAGAATCTGAATATAAAGGAGCGTGGGTATTTCAAGGCTATTTAGAAGGAAGCGAACCAGAGTCACCCGCGCCTGTTGAGCCAGGGGTAAAACCAGAACCAACGGTAGAACCACCCATCATTACTCCCATTGAACCTACCCCAACCATCGATTCAAGTGCATTAAAGCCAGAGCCAGTTGTAGAAAAAGTAGAGCCGAAGCCAATCGTAAAAAAACCAGCTGGCAAAGCATTTTACTTTAAGTTAGTTAGCGAAGCTGATGGCAGCGAAGTGAAAGCTGGTGAAATCCATTTGCAAGAGTCTACAACCGCTAGCCAATACCAAGCTTACAGGCCAAGCGAACTCGTATACCTCAGCGCACCCAGAAATAAAAAAGGCACTTACACCATCACAACGCAAGTGCCTGGCTATGGTCAAGCCACTGTCACTTTCGACTATGCAGATACGCCTGGTGCTGCCAAAGGAGCCGAAGGGGAATCGATAATTGAAATACCTATACCTAAAGCAAAGCGTGGCGATTACATCGATTTTACCAATGTGAAGTTTTTTAAAAACAGTTCTATTCTTCAGCCTGCTTCGCAAAACGAACTAGACGGAGTGGTCGCATTGCTGAAAGAAAATCAGAAATATGAAATTAGAATCCATGGCCACGTAAATGGAACGCAGCCGCGCGAAAGTTTTATCCGTGGCGAGAAGTCATCATTCTTTGCAACCGATGTAGCACTTGACAAAGTGATAAAGAAAATGGAATCAAAAGATTTATCGCTATCAAGGGCAGAGACCGTGCGCGACTACTTGGTGAGCCAAGGAGTTGCCAAAGACCGGATTAGCGTAAAGGGCGAGGGTGGAAAAATTCCCCTCTACTCCGAAGGCGGAACGCTTGGCCAATTGAACGATCGGGTGGAAATTGAGTTTGTAAAACACTAGCCCTCACATTGAAACACGGAGTTCAAAAAAAGTTTAATGACTTTTTTAGTACTAGCCCATCATCGCCTTCAAAATATCGTGCTGTGTAATGATATGAGCGCGTTCGCTTTCATCGCGCACTAAAAGTGCTTTATTGGTTCGGTTCAGTAGAGAAGATAAAACATCTAACGTACTATCAAGAGCGACCACCTGCATCGGCTTGTCCATAATTTCGCTTACCGATTTATCTTTAATAGTTGGGTCAGAAATAATTTTTTCGATGAGACTTGCTGTGGTAACACTTCCGACAAATTCACTTCCGTCTAGCACGGGCATTTGATCAACACCCTCATTATTCATGATTTTGATTGCTTCCCCAATGGTCGATTTTTGAGTTACGGTAAACAGGATGTCTTTCCCGTTGCGTTTGGCAATAATTTCGCGCGCAGTGCCATAAGTACGCTCTTCCAAAAATCCATGATCTTTCATCCACATATCGTTGTACACTTTGCCCAGGTAGCGAGTGCCGTGGTCGGGCAATAGCACGACCATCACATCCTCTTTTTTCAAATGTTCACGAGCGTACTCCATCGCTCCATGCAACGCAGAACCACAACTCCAGCCACCAAAAATTCCTTCTTCGCGCGATAGCCTGCGTGCCATGATGGCACCATCTTTATCAGTTACCTTAATAAACTGATCAATCACATCAAAGTCTACGTTCTTGGGTAAAATATCTTCACCAAAGCCTTCCGTGAGATACGGGTAGATTTCGTTCTTATCGAAGATACCCGTCTCTTTGTATTTCTTGAAAACAGATCCGTACGTGTCAATTCCAATCGCCTTGATAGTTGGATTTTGTTCTTTCAGATATGTGGCCGTGCCGCACATAGAGCCACCCGTACCTACCGTGGCCACATAGTGGGTTATCTTTCCTCCTGTTTGCCTCCAGATTTCGGGCCCTGTGGTTTCGTAGTGTGCCTTTGCGTTCGAGGGATTATCGTATTGATTGGGGTAAATCGAATTAGGAATTTCTTTATTGAGTTTGCGCGCAACCGAATAATAACTGCGCGGATCTTCTGGCTCTACATTGGTAGGGCAAACAATTACTTCGGCACCCACAGCTCTCAAAATATTGATCTTCTCTTGCGATTGCTTGTCGGCCATTGTAAAAATACACTTGTACCCCTTAGCAACAGCCGTCAGCGCCAAGCCCATTCCTGTGTTCCCCGAGGTCCCTTCAATGATTGTTCCGCCCGGCTTTAGCAACCCAGCTTTCTCCGCGTCTTCAATCATCTTTAGCGCCATGCGGTCTTTGGTAGAATTGCCTGGGTTAAAATACTCTACTTTGGCAAGTACCGTTCCCTGAATTCCTTTGGGGATTGTATTGAGCCTTACAATGGGCGTGTTGCCGATAGTTTCGATGATGGAGTTGTAGATCATGACTTGAAAATTAAAAGAGAATGCAAAAATAGCATTTCAGATTTGAAAGGCTAACGAATAGTAGCTTTTGAAAGTTACTATTATCGTAAGGGATGAAGTACAAGTACATTACAAAACAAAAGCCCATGCTAACAATCCAGTTGGCTCATCCAAGAGTGAAAAAGTAATAACTTGATAAGCAGATTCTCGCCTTTGGCTTAAAGAATGCTTAATCGTTGCAGTAAATCTTCGAATCAATCGAATATGGTAAATTCTGGAAAACCTTCAGGGAAGGAAAATCAAAATCAGGCGAGTTCTTAAGAGTAGCAAAGGATGGATCAGCCGTGTGGCTATCAGCTAACTACACCCCAGTAGTTGACCCGCATGGCAATGCCTTGAAAGTAATTAAGCTAGCTCGTGATATCTCTAAGGAAAAACAATTAGTTGAGCAATCACAAAAACAAGCTGAATTAATGAAGGCTCACGAAGAAAAGATGGTGCTAAAAGAAAAAGAATATTTAAAACTTATTAAGGAATTAGAACCCGGGGCTTCGCTTTCAGTTGCAAAGTGAAGAACAGCAAAGCAGTAGAAAACAAACAACTAGCACTTTGCCTTTTTTCCTCTTCATTCAATTTTCTCATCGTGCCACAACACGATTCTGCCAAGTGAACGGTGAAGATCAGTAATACAACAGGAATTAGTCGATGTTTTAAGATGAGAAAAAAGAAATTATTGAAATTACCGTATTGAAAAATTTCCACGAATGACATTTGCTTTACTAAAATTGTGTCAAAAAATACTGCTCATCGGTCATAGCAATGAATTGAATCAAAAGCAACAAATGCGTTTGCACACGCTGAATGCTTTTGCCTTTGCATCCATTCTGTTGGTCATTGGCTTTGTCATTATTTTTTTATTATTAGGCTCTTATAGTTCGTTGGAGGGGTTGCCTATTGCAGTAATCATGTTAGTTGTGCTATGGCTTAATTCAAGGCAACGATTCGAAGCAGCAAAAATATCGATGGTATTCCTTATAACTATTGTTGTTTTAGCAATGGCTCTTTCCGACAGGCGCACGGGGACAGAATACATTCTTATTGCCGTGGCTTGCGCTTCAATCTTGGTTTTTGAAGAAGTATACAAAATCCTGTTTGGGTTTATTCTCTCACTCGCCTGTTTTGGGTTTTATTCTTGGTACGATGCAAGTTATGTGTTTGTGCCAGATCCTACCGTTCCTTATGAATACATGAAGAGTATTGTCATGTTAATTTCCGCTTGCGCAATAGCGGTTCAGTTATTAGTATTTCGTTCGTTGATCAACAAGTATGCAGAGGATCTTCAAGAAGCCAATAAAAAAGGACTAGCAACGAATGAAGAGCTAAAAGCATCCAATGAAGAGCTGCATTCGCTTAGCGAGCAATTGGATTGGATTGTGAAGCAAAAAAGTACAGAGCTTCAATCTTACTTAGACGCCATCAATGTACATGTTTACTCTGCTGTAACTGATACGCACGGCACCATTCTTAAGGTAAATGAGCCTCTTACAAAGGTTACTGGGTATGCCGAGGAAGAGTTGATCGGAAAGAATTTCCGCTTAGTTAATTCGGGTTTTCACTCAAAGGAATTTTTTAAAACTCTTTTTCAGTCACTTGCAGATGGAAAAACATGGAGAAATGAAGTAAAAAATAGGCGTAAAGACGGCTCATTTTTTTGGATCGACATGGTCGTTATCCCGTTGAAAAACGAGCGAGGAGCTACCAATTATTTTCTGACACTGGCATTGCCCATTACAGAAAGAAAAGATGCAGAAGAACAAAAAGAAAAGACCTCTAAAATGCTGGAGGATATTGCGTTTAGGGCTTCTCATAAAGTCCGGGGCCCGATTGCTAGAATACAGGGATTGATGAACCTGATGGAAAAGGGATACTTGAAACAGAGTGAAATTGATTCCATCACCTATTTCTTAAAAGCGAGTGTTGACGAAGTAGATGTGGCAACTAGGGAGCTTACCAGTTTTGTAAACACCCATTACGAAGGTGACTCATCCAGCTCAATACAAACTGAATTTAATTGCCAAGCGAATAAAACGTTGAATTAGTATGAGATTTGTGGTAGAAGAAGCAACCATTAAGTTTTTTTGAATTATGAAACCTCCTACCATTCTGATAGCAGAAGACAATGCGGTCAATATGTTATTATTGAAATCCATTTTAGAAAATATTTTGCCAAACGCAAAAATTGTAGATGCTGAAAATGGATTGATCGCGATTGAGAAATTCCAGTTGGAACATCCTGATATAATTTTTATGGATATCCGAATGCCTGAGAGAAATGGATATGAGGCTGCCGGACAAATAAGAAAATTAGATAGTGCTACGCATGTTCCTATCATCGCTCTTACCGCTGGAACATCAAAAGGAGAAAGAGAAAAATGTTTGGAAGCAGGTATGGATGATTATGTAAGCAAGCCGGTGGTGCAAGATACTATTCTAAGGATAGTAAAAAAGTGGTTGACTAATTTGTCGGCAACCCATGACGAAACAGACCCTTCATCCTTACCATCCGAAGGAGAAATTCATTTTGATAAACCAGAGTTAGAGAAAAAAGTCAGACATAAAACCGATGCAATGAAGAGAATACTCGAGGCATCAAAAACAGCGATGGACAAAAGTATTGTTGAATTTCGCCATCAATGGCAAAATCAGGAGTTTCAACAAATCAAAGACACTGCCCATCGGTTAAAAGGAATGGCTATGTCGGCCACTTTCTATGAATTGGTAAGCCTTGCAGGTCAACTGGAAGAGGTTGCCTCGACCGAACCATCACAAGTGATCAATTTGATTGAGAAGATTGAGAATGAAGTATCGATTGTAAAGGAGCTGATTTCCTAGCGTTTTTTGGAAGATAGATTTTCCTAGAAAATAGACACGATAGCTGCAAGCTCGCAGATATGTAATGGCCTACACAGTGCGAAAAGGCGCTTTCACCTTGTAAAAGGGGGAAGTGGGCTAATTTTTACAGGTAAGCCCCGCAGACATGCCATTTTTGCTAGGTTTTAACAAATGCGATCCATCAAACACCTCACCCTTCTATTCCTGTTTTTTACCCTATCCTTGCCTTTGCATGGTCAGAATCGGTTATTGGATAGTCTTGCTTTGCTTCTAAAATCCAACATTAACAAACACCAGCGGATAGACGTACTCAATGAGTTGGCCTACAACAACTATGACGTAAACGATACGCTTGCACTCGTGTACGCAAACCAAGCATTAGAACTTTCAGTTCAAACAAAATATCCGTTGGGCGAAAAGTATGCAAATACCCTAGTGGGATTGGGACTCTTTAGCGCAGGAAAATACAAAGCGGCAATACCCTACTTGCGAAGGTCAAATAAAATAGTGGCAAGCAAGGCAGAATCCTACACATCGTACAATCAAATGTTGTTGGGCACACTCTATACCGGAATGGGTGAATACGATTCTGCACGCATTCAATATCTTCAGGCGCGGAGCCTTGCTTTCAATCACTCTAAAGCTGACCTGCAGGCTGTTTATAAAAATATGGCTCGCCTTTTCATTTTACAGTGGAAAAATGAATTGGCACTTACCTATTTGGATAGCGCCAAAGCTCTAAGGAACTATGGAGATGCTTATATGGAGATGGAATTGTTAAGCAGATATTCCAGTGCCTATTTAAACTTGCTGGAATTTGCCAAAGCCCAAGAATGCCTGAATAGACTGGGTCAACTGGCTGAAGCAAATAACGATTACTATCATAGAATAGAATATAACCTGCAGCAATCACGCATGCAGTTAATTCAAGGGGAGTTTAACAAAAGCTTGGTGTCAAGCTTAGAAGCAGTTTCCATTTCTTCAACGTATAATTATTATCAATATGTGGAAGTGTTGCACCAAGCTGGGAATGCATATTTGGAGATTTCACAGTTAGAGTTGTCGGCCCAATATCTCTATCAAGCACTGAAACTTAGTGAAAGCACAGGGTTGAAACATCAAACGGGATTGATTTACAATAGTTTGGCATGGCTTACGAAGGTTCAAAGAAGTTATAATAAAGCAATTGATTTCACCAATAAAGCACAGGCCCTACTCGAAGATGTGAATGATCCTGTTGGCATTGCTGAGTCGTATAATGTCCGGGGACTTACCTATTTGTTAATGGAAGATTATGTGCATTCAGAGCAAGAATTTCAGAATAGTCTCGCACTCAGAAGAAGAGTCGGTTATCCCAGAGATGTTTCAGCTTCATTGTATAATCTTGCCGACCTATACCTGGAGCAGGAAAAAAATGAAGAAGCCTTAAAACTTCTTTACGAGGTAGTTGAAATCGAAAAGAAGATTGGAAACAAACCGTACCTATCCATGACGTATGGATTAATTGCCGGGCAAATAGTGCGCGACAAGAAGTTTAAAGAAGCACTAGAGTTTCTTAGAAAAGCAGATGATGAAGGCGAGCAAGATCAGTCTCTCTATATTAAACGAGATAATGCGAGGAGCTATGTCTTTTATTATCATGAATTGAATGACTATAAGAACGCTTACATTTATCAAAGAAAGTATCAAGACCTAACCGATGAAATTTATGACAGTGAGGGCGCAGATAAACTGGCCGAGTACGAGGCACTATATAAAACCCAGAAGAGAGATCAGGAAATTGAACTGCTCAATCAAAAGCAGAAGGGACAGGAAGCACAATTAAAATTACAGAAGGCAGAGATCGAGAAAAAAAATATCATGGTTTTGGCCGCCTGTATTGGACTTTCAGTGATCCTAGCGGCCGGATTTGTCAATTATATCAACTATAAACGAAAAATCAGGGTCAATGAAGTGCTGCGCAAGTTGAATCAAGATATTGTATCCAGAAACGAAGAGGTTCAATCGAATTTGGATCATATCGTACAATTAAAAAATGATCTGGAAATCCGAGAGCAACAATACCGTAATCTGATCGAAAATGCATCGGATTTAATCTATGAAGTGGACGGCAATGGAAAATTCGTATACTTCAACCCGGTCAGCGTACGAATTACCGGATACACCGCTGAAGAGTTGCTTAACACTCACTTCTGGGAAATTATCCATCCAGATTTCAAGCAGTTTTATACCGATAAGGTAATCGATTTGATAAAAAAACAGACTGAATCTGCGTATCTGGAAGTGGTGATTAAGACCAAAGAAGGAGAATCGGTTTGGGTTGGTCAGAATATCAGAATGACCTATGAGGGCAACCGACTAGTAAGTGGAGAAGTAGTAGCGCGTGATATTACAAAACAAAAGCTGGCAGATGAAGAAATGGTGAAAGCCAGAAAAGACGCTGAGAAAGCCTACGAAGCGAAGTCAGAATTTTTAGCAAACATTAGCCACGAAATTAAAACACCGCTCAATGGAGTCATTGGTTTTTCGGACTTGCTTACCAAAACGCAATTGAATGATGTTCAACAAAAGTATGCATCTACTATTTCAAAATCTGCTAATAAGTTGTTGGAAATGGTGGAAGAAATATTGGATTTCTCAAAACTGGAGGCGGGCAAGCTTTCATTAGCAATCAATAAAGTAAGCATTGAAGAAGTTTGTAGCCAGGCCATGAATGTGATAAGGCCGCTGAACAGTGAGAGAAAATTGGCTACACTCTTAACCATTTCAAACGAAGTGCCTCTATTTATCTTGGCAGATGAGATAAGGCTTATTCAAGTGTTAGGTAATTTGTTATCAAATGCAGCCAAGTTTACTGAGCGCGGCACCATCGAATTAAAGGTAGAGACCATTGAGAGGAGAGCTCCCGATCAGGTCAGCCTTCGCTTTTCAGTAAGCGATACGGGTATCGGTATAGATATTTCCAACCAGAAGAAAATATTTGAGGCCTTTGTTCAAGGAGATATTTCGAATACTAAGAAGTACGGGGGTACAGGCCTTGGTCTGACTATTTCTAACGAACTGCTGGCGCTAATGAATAGCCGCTTAGAATTGGAGAGCGAAAAGGGCAAAGGAAGTATTTTTTACTTTACCCTTACTGTCAAAGAAGAAGTATGAGGTCTAATTTTCTTAAACTGGAAGCAGATTTCGAGACTCTGTATTATGCTAGGATGGACTAACCATTTCAAATCATTTACACAAACTAATGGAAAGCGAGCTAGAAGTAACTAGTTCACCCGGAAAAGGCAGTGCTTTTTATTTCGATTAGCATCTTGGTTAAGTTAATAGCTGAATATCAAAAGCACTTAGTTGCCAAGACACGCTGAAGATTCCCAACGCTTGAAAAACCAAGGTTTACGCACAAATAAAAATGAAGTGCTATTGCCTGAGGAAGCTTTGACCTTATATCACTTCCTCACCATCAAAAACAGATCAAGTGCTAGGCTGGCATCATCAACCAAAATGTAATCGGTATGGTGAATGCTTTTAACTAATTCATCGGCTGCATCGCTTAGCTTATTACGGTTCATCCTATTTAAGATTTCGTAGGGAACGCGAAGCCAACTGGCAGGTAGCTTGTATTGCAAATTAAAAATATCCCACCTCATCATTCGGTCTACCGATTTTTTGTTGCGCTCGTAGTATTGCATCACTTTTTCATTTCCCGCAACACCTTTCATTTCTACAGTAGAAAAAATTGATTTCGCCAAATGCGTAAGTTCAACAGCTGTGTACTCGCGCACGTGCCACGGGTTCCGCGAAAGCGACAATGGCCTGTTTGGTGTGGTGAGTAAGGCCAAGCCGTTGGGCTTTAGCACACGTTGTATTTCTTGAAGAAAAAGTCGATCATTTTTTATGTGCTCTATTACTTGAAAGCTAACAACGCAATCAAACGAATTATCTTTAAAAGTAGACAAAGGCGGAATGTTTCCGCTCACAAAATTACCTGTTGGGTATTTTTTCTTTAGGGTTTCAACTACCGATTCAATTTTATCAATAGCCGAAAAACTACTTACTTTTGGCAACAGCCAGTCAATGCCCCTACCCTCGCCACAACCTACTTCGAGCAATTCGCCCTGTACGCGGTCTTGTGCAAGCACATACGCCTTCAACAGCCGCTGGTGGATGGGATTATCGGAAGGAACTGAATCAGAAGCAATTTCGGTGGTGTATACTGAGGCCATAAAAAATAATGAGGGGCAAAAATAACGTTATTCACTAAATTTATCGTTTAATAATTGATGTTACGAATGATTTACTTTAGCCACGGGATAGCACAGATTTTCACAGATAGGTCTTACTAATAATCTCTTTTCTGTGGAAGCTTTTGCGATCTCTAAATTATTTGAGTACGCTTAGTTAATAAGTAAATTGCCTTGATACATATGATGCGCTCTATTCTCTTTTTCATTCTCTTCCTTAAAATTTCAGTGGTGACTTGCCAATCTATTACGGGGCTAAACTTTAGCCATTGGTACAACCCGAAAAATGAAGTAGATTTAAGATTGGTCGTTGCCCGCGGGGACGAAAAAATACTAGTTCATTATCAATTAAAAACCACTACCCTAGCCGCCAGTAACTACACCATCCGTTGGGAAAGCAGAGCCTCGTTCAATCAGCGCGAAGGCGAAAAATTAACAGCCAGCGATTCTAGCCAATTAAACGGTAACGAACAAACAGGCACGCTTAGCTTTGCTACACCAAGCAAGCCGTGGCTATTGCTAGCAAAGGTAACACACACCGAATCGCAACGAAGTTGGTATTACTTTAAGCTGATCGAAAACATTTATCCTGCCAAGGGATGGATCGAAGACCCAACCGGTACGGTAGCTGAAAAATACTTGATAAAAAATCGTTCGTATAGAAGCAAAACGATGAACGAAAAACCATTGTTTGTTTCGTTTTACAAAACTACTTTTCCACCGCCTAACCCACCATTCACCGAAAAAGGTGGAAATGCCGAACGGTTTTTATTTCACGACTCACTCTTTCAATTAGCTAGTGGTGCCGCATTTATACCTACTCAGTATGGTTTGTATTTGTTTCAGCAAGATACCACAGCCGAAGACGGATTTTCAGTAAGGGCCATGCCAGAGGCGTATCCGAAATTTTCTAAACTGGAAGATTTAGTTGGGCCGCTAATTTTTGTAACCACACACGAAGAGTATGCCCAACTGCAAAAAGTAAATGGCGACAAAATTGCTTTTGACAAAATAATCTTATCCATCACCCGCGACAAAGAAAGAGCAAAGACATTTATGCGAAGTTACTTTCAACGCATCGAAACGGCCAACCGCTATTTTAGTTCGTACAAAGAAGGCTGGAAAACCGATAGAGGAATGATCTATACTATTTTTGGTGCACCCGATGAGCTGGGCAAAAATCAAGGCAACGAAGTATGGACGTACAAAAATTTTAACGTACGCTTTACCTTCGTTAAAAGTGGCAGTGTGTACGATGCCGATAACTACATCTTGCTGCGCGACAAACGGTTTAACGAAGTGTGGTATAGCACTATTGACTTATGGAGAAAAAGCAGATTTTGATGTTGGTGTTCAGAATTGCATTATATTTTTCCACTATTTACTAAGGGGGTTCGATCAATCAACCATCTAAAAAAAACACATATATTTGGCAACCTCAAAACAGGTTACAAAACTACCTTTTACTTAAAAAAACTTATTATGAAAAAATTGCAGTGGATCATCTTATTGGGCATTTGCCAAATCGGTTGGGCGCAAGAAAATGCGGCAACGAAATACGCTGAGTTAATTACCCCCGCTGATCTAAAAGAAAACTTATCCATTTTAGCTTCTGATGCCCTCGAGGGCAGAAAGACCGGCACACGCGGCCAAAAGATGGCAGCTGCCTACATCAGCAATTATTTTCAAGAGTTAGGGCTTTCCGCCCCCGTAAACGGTTCGCACTATCAACCTATTGATTTATACTCTGTATCGCCCTCTGATATTTATGTGAAGGCTGCAACCAACCGCTACGAAAACTACTCAGCTATTTTTTATTATGGCTCTGTGGATAGCAATGGCGA
>JAAFHY010000139.1 GCA_013298505.1 Cytophagales bacterium | reverse complement strand
TTTGATCAAACCATTTTCGTCTGTCAGATAGCCCACCATATTCAACAATAAATCTTGGTTGGCAAACGTATAGCGCGATATCGGGTCGAACCCGAGTTGCTGCGGTTTATTTTCACGTGGGTTGACATCGTTTTTTGCTATGTCGCCATCGGCCGCTATAATAATCTTAGTTGATAAACCTTGTGATTTAAAATTGCTCGTATCAACACCATCGGGGGCAAATCTATTTTTGTATAGCGAAGTAAATTGGCCTTCTAACAAATAAGCCACCGGAATCTTACCACTGGCAAAACTCTCCTCTTTAAGTTGCCGCCTCAAATCGTTTACACCCACTTTTACGGGGGCTGTTAACTTACGCGAGTAAGGCGAAGAAAAAAGCAACGGTGTTTTCCGAATTCCATTGGCTTTCACCGTATCAATACTGCTAATGAATTTTGTTTGGATGGCATCCATGTTGCGCGTGATCGGGTGATCGGCATATTGATTAACGAGCGGGAAAAACGGCCAGTCAAGTTGCATCAGTTGCGGTCTGTTTCCTGCATTGCCAATTACAATTGGGTATTTACCCGAAACTTTATCTTGAATTAGGTCAGGGTTAATCCGAACTCCATATTTAAAAAGTTGATCGTCTAGATTTAAGTTGTACGGAAAAGCAAAATAATTTTCGCTGGAGGCACTATCCATGTTTGCATCAAGTTGATCGAGCAGAAACAAGATTTTGCCACCCTGCATCAAATACTGATCGAGCCTATATTTTTCTTGTTCTGTAAATTGCTTTCTGGGTTTGGCAACAATCAATGCGCTGTATTCGTCAATGGATTTTCGTTTGGTTAGGTCAGTTTTAAAAACATCGTATTGCTCTAACAGGGATGCATTGAAACTAGCCAGTTGCAAACTATCCAACTCATCGTGACCTTTTACTAACCCAATTTTTTTGCGGTTAGTATTGGCTAATTTATAAATGGCATTGCCCAATTCATATTCTACATTTTCGATAGATTGATTCAACACTTCTTGCGAGCCTTGTGCGCGGCTTCCCTTCAATAACATAACACCTTCTTCAAAACCACCATACGATACGAGCGCACCCGGAAAAACAAATTTCTCTACGCGCTGCCCGTCTTTGCTTTCGATCACATTCATGGGGCTGATGCCTTTCGCACTCAAATCGGCCATAAATTCATTGCGCGCCTTTTCTCCAATGGCTTGGTTTGGATTGGTGAAAATGTAAGTGATTTTGTTGTTGGAATAGATCCTAAACTCTTCAAGGGTTTCGCGAATTGATTTTTGAAATCGTTTAAATCCAGGATTCAGATCTCCTTCTAAAAAGACCTCCACAAAAACCTCATCATCTAGCTTAGCCAACAATTCTTTTGTCTGAGGCTTTATGGTGTACCGTTTTTCTTCCGTAAGGTCTATCCTGAAAAAGAAAAAAGAAGTAAGTACGTTTAATAATAAAACTAGCACGAGGCCATTCGCCAAAAGCAACCAATCTCCTACCATTCTACTTTGCTTCCAGTTTACCATACCCTACTGCCGATAGAAGTTTTAGTAGCCAACAAAAAAAAGGCGGTAACGCTCAGTGCATAAACAACATCGCGGCTGTCGATCAATCCTTTGCTAAGCGATTCGTAGTGATACAAAATACCTAGTTGCTTAATCACTAGCACATAATTGCCTGAAAAAGTAGAAAGAGAATCGAACCCGGTATAAAACAAAAAGCAAAAAAAGGCGGCTAAAATAAAAGCCACAATTTGATTGCTAGAAAAAGTAGAAGCCAAAAGGCCAATGGAGCAAAAAACCGAAGCCAACAAGCAAAGACCAAGGTACGAGCCCACTACCGAGGCTGTATCGATATTGCCGATGGGGTTGCCCAAACTATAAATTGAAAAATAGTAAATTAGTGTTGGCAGCAACGCAAACAATACTAATGCAAATGCCGCGAAAAATTTGCCGAGGACAATATCCCAATCGGTTAGTGGCTTGGTAAACAACAATTCAAGTGTGCCCATCTTTTTTTCTTCGGCAAAACTTTTCATGGTAATGGCGGGTATTAAAAAAATAAACACATACGGCCCCATCGAAAACAATGTATCTAAATCAGCAAAGCCATAATCGAGTACCGAAGTCTCTGGAAAAACCCACGTAAGCAAGCCCATGGCCACCAAAAAAACACCAATCACTAAATATGCAATCAGCGAATGCAAAAAACCATTGAACTCTTTCGTGAAAATATTAATCATGCACCGTTTCGGTTGTTAATGTTCTGAAAATACTCTCCAAGGTATTGCCCTCTTGTTTCAACGAAATCAATGACAACCCTTTGGCGGCCGAAAGTTTGAACAACTCCGCACGCACGTCAATGCCTGCGCTAGATACAATACGAAATGTATTTCCATTGGCTGTAACAGAGGTTACGCCCTCAATGGCAGCAAGTTCATCGTTACTTACTTCTCCTTCCCACTCCACTACTAAAACATTTTGATCTTGCTTTTTGCTCAGCAGATTTTCAAGTGTATCGTTTGCTACGATCTCGCCCAGATTAATTACAATGACTCGATCGCACAGGGCTTGCACCTCTTGCATAATGTGAGTAGAGAGGATGACCGTTTTGTTAACGCTAATCTGCTTTATCAATTTACGTATCTCCAAAATTTGGTTCGGATCGAGCCCCGAGGTGGGCTCATCTAAAATCAACACTTCGGGATTATGAATTAACGCTTGCGCCAACCCAACACGCTGGCGATAGCCTTTCGATAAAGACTCAATGCGCTTATTTTGTTCTTTCACCAAGCCGCACAATTCGATCATTTCACTTACACGCGCTTTACTGGCAGCACCGGTGATGCCGTATATGCGGCAAACAAAACGTAAGTATTCGTGCACATACATCTCTACATACAATGGATTATGCTCGGGCAAGTAGCCGATGATTTTCTTGACCTCCATCGGAAACTTGGTTACGTCTAATCCATTCACCAAAATACTTCCATTCGTGGGCGGAATGTAACTGGTCGCAATCTTCATGGTGGTAGATTTGCCGGCTCCGTTGGGACCCAAAAATCCTACGATCTCTCCCTTACCAATCGAGAAGGAAATATCTTTAACAGCCCATTGGCTGCCATACGCTTTGCTTAAACGAGTAACTTGTAACGACATTTGGTGGCGCAAAAATAGTTTAAAAGTTGATTAGTTTACCTGTGGCCAACTTGGCCTATTAATTGCCGTTGTACGATCACCCGAATATGTCGAAATTTGTAAACCTTAACTCTAGCATTAGAATGACACGCTTCTTTTTACTTTTGTTTACCATTGCCTCTACTGCCTGCTTTTCGCAAACGGGCTATCGGTTAGATTTTAAAATCAAATCGTGGAAGGACACAACGGTTTACTTGGGCAGTTATTTTGGCGAAACCAACGTATTGCGCGATACGGCCCAAGCAAAGGCAGGAGTTTTTTACTTCGATGGCAAAAAGCCCCTACCCGAAGGAGCCTATTACTTGATATTGGCAAAAAATAAATTGTTTGATTTTGTGGTTGGGAAAGATCAATTTTTCTCCATCGAAACACACGCTTCCGATTATTTAAAAATAGACGAGTACATCACTAACTTGGTTATAAAAGGAGACGTTGACAACCAACTGTATTTCGATAACCTCCGCTTTTTAGGTGAGCGTAGCAAAGAAGTTGAGCCACTCATTAAGATATTGAAAGATAGCACGCTAAAAGACGATCAGAAAAAAGAAGCCAGAGAAGCATTTTCAAAAGTAAACGAAAAGGTAATGGCCTATCAAGGGCAACTGATCGAGAAAAACCCTACCACAGTTACCGCTCGATTATTAAATGTAACGCGCACCATACAAGTACCCGAGCCGCCCAAAAATCCCGATGGATCTATTGATTCTACCTATCAACTAAGGTACTACCGAACGCACTTCTTTGATAACCTAGATCTTGGCGATGATACCATGGTGAGACTGCCCAATCCTTTTTATCAGCAAAAAGTGAAAGAGTATTTAGAAAAACTTTTTTTGCCTACGCCCGATACGGTCATGAAAGCAATTACAGGCATTGCTGAGAAGGCCAAAAAAAATCAAGAGACCTATAAGTACTTGGTTTATAGCTTAATGGTAATGTATCAGTCGCCAGAAATAATGGGGCTAGACGAAGTATTCGTAAATCTATACGACAAATACTTTGCTTCGGGCGAAATGAATTATTGGGCCAACACTTCCATCAAAAAGAGTTTAAAAGAACATGCTGATAAAATCAGGACTAGCATGATTGGCAGAACGGGAGCAAACTTGATTATGCAAGATCAAAACCTGCAGCCTCGGTCGATGTACGACATTAAAAACAAATACACGATCCTCTTTATTTTCGACCCAGATTGTGGGCATTGTCGCGAAGAAACCCCCAAGCTGGTAGAATTCTACAATAAGAGTAAAGCCAAACTTAACTTTGAAGTGTTTGCCGTAGCCTCTGACACGAGCATCAACAAGATGAAAAAATTTATTGATGAGTTTAAAACACCGTGGATCACCGTAAACGGCCCACGAACCTATTTAAAAGAACATTACTCTAAACTTTATCATAGCGAAACAACTCCCACTATTTATATTCTTGACGATAAGAAGAAAATAATCGCTAAGAAACTACCCGTTAAGCAGTTAGAAGACTTTTTCACCAAGCGCGAGCGTTTCGAGAAGCTGAAAAAAACACAGGGCGTAAAAGGCTCGTAACTCAAAAAATAGGTTGAACCCGCTTATTATTTGTGCGAACTGTGCAACTATTTTGTCTGTTGAGAGTATCTAATACAGTAAAAATGAATCTATGGCACTAATGGACGCACTGTTTGGCAAGAAAAAGAAAGAATTCAAAGCTTCTTGCCAAATCACTAAGGAACCGCTAGAAAAAGGATACGGGTACTTGCTTACCACTTCTCAGATAGTTACCTCCAAAAAATATTGGGATATGATTATGACAGAGCCCGAAACCATGTCATACACCATTTCTCATTTCAACAACCAGCCCAATGGCACGCAAATGCGTAACATGATTTTTGAAAAATACGCCAGTGTTGCTAAGCCGTGGATCGTTTCTGACTCCATCATCAATTATTTTGAAGTAGACAAAGCATCTGCAAAAGATGCCGCTAAAAAATGGTGGGAAAGCGAAGGTAATTTTATCCCTACACAAACCGGCCCTGCCGCCCAAACCTTAGCTACTGATTCATTTCAAACAGCAAAAGATTATGCAGTGCTAGAAGCCGGAAGATCAAAAGTTAAAATAGCAGGCTAGTTCTTCCGTTCGATGGTAAACTGAACAAGCTCTCGCAACGATGTTCTGTAATCTGAATCGGTAAACTCGGCCAATAGATCAAGCGATTCGCGGTAATATCTATCCATTGCTTTTTTGGCGTACTCGATTCCTCCCGATTTCTTTACAAATTCAATCACCTCTTGTACCTTCTTAGGCTTTTCGCTTTCGTTTTTTACCAGGCGAATGATCCTCCGTTTCTCTAACCAACTCGCTTTAGAAAGTGCATAGATGAGGGGCAGCGTCATTTTCTTCTCTTTAATGTCGATGCCCAGGGGCTTACCAATTTCTTCATCGCCATAGTCGAACAAGTCATCTTTGATTTGAAAAGCCATGCCCACCTTTTCGCCAAAGAGTTTCATTTTATCAACCGTTTCTTTTGGCGATCCGACAGAACTCGCTCCTATCGAGCAGCACGATGAAATTAACGAAGCCGTTTTTTGCCGAATAATGTCATAGTATATTTCTTCGGTAATATCCAGGTGGCGCGCTTTCTCCATTTGCATTAATTCTCCTTCGCTCATTTGTTTTACTGCATCGGTACAAATACTCAGCAAGTCGTAGTCTTTATGTTCTAAGGCTAGAAAAAGGCCGCGCGTTAAAAGGAAGTCACCCACCAGTACGGCAATTTTATTTTTCCACAAGGCATTTACAGAAAAGAAACCCCTTCGATAATTCGAATTATCAACCACATCGTCATGTACTAAACTGGCTGTATGCACCAGTTCAATAAGCGATGCACCGCGGTAGGTAGATTCATTGATGATGCCACACGTGCCAGCACTCAAGAAAACAAACAATGGCCTCATTTGCTTTCCCTTGCGCTTTACTATATAGCTCATGATTTTATCAAGCAACAGCACACGCGTTTTCATGGAGGCTCGAAACTTCGACTCGAACTCGTCCATTTCTTTGGCAACCGGTGCCTTGATTTTGTCTAGAGGTGAAGACATTAGTGCAATAATAGTCAATAGTAAATTGCCTTGCCGAGCGAAGTCGATTTTAATTATTGGGATAAAAAAATCAAGAGTACAAACACAACTAATAAGCAGTATTTACTATTTTCGAGGTTATGTTAGGAGTAGACAAACGTTGGGA
>JAAFHY010000137.1 GCA_013298505.1 Cytophagales bacterium | reverse complement strand
ATAGTAATAGCCTTTGGAGTTAGATCCAGAAATTCAGAAGCGACAATCATGGAAGTAAACTCACCGCGAGTTATTGTGAATATCACAAACGAAAGGCCTAACGCCAGAATT
Source organism: Cytophagales bacterium (assembly GCA_013298505.1). Lineage (GTDB taxonomy): Bacteria > Bacteroidota > Bacteroidia > Cytophagales > Cyclobacteriaceae > ELB16-189. The sequence continues at coordinate 6,358 of JAAFHY010000137.1, read as the reverse complement.
GTTACGATAATCGTTTCAAGAATAAACTGAAAAAATATTTGCTGGCGTTGGCCACCTACCACTTTTCGAAGACCAATTTCTTTCGAACGCTTAAGCGCTCTTGAAATGGAAATATTGGTATAGTTGAAGCAAGCTGGTAACAAAATGAGCAGGGTGAGTACGCCAAAAAATATAAAGCTAGGAACATCCCACACTGGCCCAATTTCATAAGCCAAATCAGGGCCTGGTGCAATATCATTTAATGACTGAAGCTCAAACGTTGCCTTGAACTCTGATTCTTCTTTTGGATAAACTGTTTTTGCAATTTTATTCGCAAAGGTTGTAATACCATTCAGATCATCTTCAGAGAAACCATTTGGCATAAGCAGGTAGGTGTACATGTTCGGGTTACTCCACCGTTTTTCGGTTGGAACAAAGCCTTGGGTATGTTCAAAATTTTCAAGTGCCTGAAACGGAACCAGCATTTCAAATTGCAAGTGAGAATTTTTGGGTGGATTCTTTAACAGTCCGGCTATCTCAAACTCACCATATTTTTCCAACTTAATTACCTTGCCTATCGGATTCTCTGAGCCAAACATGCGCTCGGCTCCTGCTTCGGTAATAACCATGTTAGATGGTTTTAGCAATGCTGACGAAGTATTTCCATTTTTCATTGGAAAAGAAAATACATTCAAAAAATCAGCATCTACAAAAAGTCCTGTCATTGGAATTTGCTTGTTATCAAACTCGGCTTCACCAGCTATGCTGTTGTCGATTCGTATTACTTTTTCGATGCCAGGATATTCATTGCTTAGTTGTTCTGCTAACGGAAGTGGCGTTCTTGCAAACTCCTTACCCCCAAGATTCGTTTTTGTGATAATGCGATAAATTCGATCTCCATTTGTGTGAAAATTATCATAGGTTGCCACATACGTTATCATAGCAATGAACATCAGACTAATAGACATGCCCACTGCAAGGCCTAACACATTTATTACCGTGAAAAATTTATGCTTTGCTAAACTGCGCGAAGCAATGATGAAGTAACTTTTTAGCATATCCATGTTATGTTTTGTTAGGTAGAATTTATTGTTTCGTCTTTTTCTTTTCCGAACTGCATAGGAAGTAACAAGTGATAGTGTGTGAAGCCAATAAAGAGATTTGGCTTTGCTCACAGACATCCTTTTGAGATTGACATAGAACAATTCTTCCATGTCACCACGCAAGTCTTCTACAGCCGCATCGCTACAAAACCACTCAAAGATTTTTTGCGCCAGCCTGGGTGGTTCTATTCCTTTCATGCAGAAAACGCCAAGGTTACTTTTGAAAGATTCCAAAGTTCATCGCGCAACGCTTTTACATTGCGAAGAGCCACTTTACCCTGATTGGTTAATTGGAAATAACGCTTTCTCCTTCCACCCCGTTCTTGCGAAGGGTCACCCATCCAGGAGGTAATGAATCCCTTCTCTTCTAACCGTGTAATTGTAGAGTGCAACGAACCGATGCTGATGGATCGATCCGCTCTCTGTTCAATATCCTCTTTGATGGAAACGCCATAGGCGCTTTCATTGAGAACGGCAATGGTGAGGAGAACTAACTCCTCGAATTCACCAATATATCCAATCATGTGCAGTAGGCTTTGACACCTATACGCAGAAGGCAGATAATATGTTTCCACTTTTCAGATCATATATAAAAGCTTCCACTCTGCATGTCTTTTGGAATATTTGAATTATTTTGAATTAAGATATAAATATATTGTTTATCAATATATTTATATTACTTTTGCCCTTGTAATATTAATTTCAAAAGCATGGCAAAACCTAATAACTTCGTATTTTGGGGTCTATACATTGTGGCTTGGCTCATTTTTGTTGGCTTGTCCATTGAAGCCGGGGGCTTAGTAGTAAACTTCTTTTTCAGTCTGTATAAACCTGAATTTGTTCAAAATCTTTATCAAAAGTTGGACTTAACTAAAATGTACCAAGACAGTAAATCAGCTTTTTTTGGTGTCTATAGCTTTATTCTAATCATTTCAATTTTAAAACCTTGCCTATTTTACAGAGTTATCAGCCTAATGCACAAAATGGATTTATCAAAACCGTTTAACGATTTTGTTGCAAGACAAATTTCACAAATCAGTTATTATACCCTTTCAATTGGACTGTTAAGTTACACTGCCCGACAGTTAGTTAGGAATTTAACGCATCACGGTTTTGTTCCCGACAACGTAAGCCAATTTTGGGCTGACAGTCAAGCATTTATTTTAATGGGAGCTGTAATCTATATTATTGCGACTATTTTCAAAAAGGGTGTTGAACTCCAAAACGAAAACGATTTGACTGTATAAGCCATGCCAATCATAGTAAACTTAGATGTGATGATGGCAAAGCGAAAAATGTCGTTAAACGAACTAGCAGAGAAAGTTGAATTAACACACTCCAATTTGTCCATACTCAAAACAGGAAAAGCAAAAGCCATTCGCTTTAGCACGCTGGAATCTATCTGCAATGCCCTTGATTGCCAGCCCGGAGATTTATTGGAGTATTTGAAGAATGATTCAATTTCAAAAAGCCCTTGATGATAGAAAAAATAAATCGTGAGATTCTTGTGATATAAATCCCCCGTGCACGAATAATAGGGAGACAAGAAAAAACAATCGTTCCATAAAACAGTAAAACAATTTGCAACCCAAAAAATAAGGGTAGATGCTACCACTATGTCTAAAAAGTAAACCACTAAATTTTAAAATTATGAAAACACAAATCAAAAACTCTCTGTCATTAACTACCAAGGCCCTATTTTTAATCGCTATCATTTTCCTAAGTTCTTGTAGCGACCGAAAAGCATCTGCTCAAAAAAGTAGTACCGCTAAGTCAGCGTCCAAAGCTCCATCAATAGATATTCACACAGCTGTGGTAAGCGGAAATGTGGAGGCAATAAAACAACACATTGCCGCGGGCTCTGATATTAACGAGAAAGACCCATTCGGTGGTTCCAGTCCACTCATCAGTGCTTCGCTGTTTGGCAAAACAGAGATCGCCCAAGCATTGATTGATGCTGGTGCTGACATCAATGTGCAAAACAATGATGGCTCTACCGCACTACATACGGCCGCTTTCTTTTGCCGGCCTGAGATTGTAAAGATGCTGTTGACTAAAAATGCTAATAAGACTATCAAGAACAAGTATGACGCCACCCCTTACGAGTCTATGGCAGGTTCTTTTAAAGATGTAAAACCCACCTATGAAATGTTGGAAAAAATGCTGTCACCAATGGGACTGAAATTAGATTACACATACATCGAGAAAACGAGGCCAGAAATTTCATCTCTGCTAAAATAACTTTCTACTATCAACCGAGTAAAGCAAATGTTACCTCAAAACAGAAGATACGACATTGATTGGCTACGGGTGATTGCCATTGGTATGTTATTGATTTATCATACAGCTATTGGTTTTCAGACATGGGGTATCATGATTGGTTTTATCTCAAACAAAAAAACATGGGAGTCATTGTGGATTCCCATGTCTATGCTCAACGTATGGAGGATACCATTTCTATTTTTTGTTTCTGGAATGGGCGTTTTCTTCGCTATTCAAAATAGAAACTGGAAACAACTGGTGTTTGAACGTGCTGCCAGAATTGGAATTCCTTATCTGTTTGGCTTTTTTTTCATCGTTCCCATCAGCGTTTTCATTCTGCAATATCATTATCATTGGAGTTTGAAGTACACCCCCAATCCCGGGCATCTTTGGTTTTTGGGTAACATTTTTGTTTACGTTGTCATTCTTTCTCCTATTTTCTTTTACCTAAAGAAAAATGAAGATAGCAAACTGGTTGGTGGGATAAGAAAGCTACTGAGTAGTCCACTGGGGATTCTTCCTGTTATTGCTGCGTTTATTGCTGAAGTACTAGTAGTCAATCCGAGTCTGTACGAAATGTATGCAATGACTTGGCATGGATTCTTTTTAGGACTTCTTGCCTTCTTCTTCGGTTTCTGCTTTGTATTGAGTGGTGATGGTTTTTGGAAGATGATTTTAAAATGGAGGTGGTTGTTTGTTGGTGTAGCCGTTGCCCTCTACACATATAGGCTGTTGCAATTTCAAATGCGAGTGCCAACGTATCAATTAGCCATTGAGTCAAATTTCTGGATTGTCTCCGTTTTTGCATTTGGCTACAAATACTTGAATCAACCCAGCAAAGTACTAGCGTACTTGAGCCAAGCGGCCTACCCTATTTATATACTTCACATGATTTTTCTCTTCTTAGGGTCTTTGCTGATATTTCCATTGGACATTCCTGTACCTCTTCAATACATTTCCGTTCTATTATTTACTGGCGTAGGGTGTTTTGCTACTTATGAATTCGTCATTAGAAGGATAAACATAATTAGGCCTCTATTTGGGTTGAAGAGGAGTGACAACTAAAAAATGATAGTTATAATTCAACAACCATTTCATAAAAATTATTAAAGATGATTAAAAACATTATATCCCATTATTCGCAGCGAGTAATAAAAACAGTCCTGTTCGTTTACTTGCTTTTGCTTTATGGCGCTTTACAAGCACAGGAGAAAAATAAAACGGATAGCCTGGTATTTGTAAAATTGTATTCTAAAACACTCAATGAGGGAAGAAAGATAGTAGTACACTTACCTCTAAATTACTTCAAAGAGCCTGCAAAGAAATATCCCGTTATGTATGTGTTAGATGCAGGGAAACTAGATTTTGATATTTCTGACAGGTTGTTTACCCTATCATCAGCAAACATAGCTCCTGAATGTATTGTGGTGGGCATACTAAATAATAAAGGCAAAAGAGAGGAAAACCTAACCCCACCTTTTATGCAGACTGAAACGAGTGATTCGTTGAGTCCGCTTGGCAAGGCAGATTTATTTTTGAAATTTATCAAAACGGAATTGATTCATAGTATTGATAGCAGCTACCGAACTACAAACTATAGAACCATCGCAGGGCATTCACGAGCTGGTCTATTTGTACTTTATTCATTGATTGAAGAGCCAGCGTTATTCGATGCCCGGTTTTGCTTCAGCACACCGGCATGGCGATTTGATAATTTAATCATTAAGCAATTGGAGAAAAGCCTTCAAGAGAGTAAAAACCCTTCGAAAAGCTATTTATATTTTAGTGTTGGAGCAAGTGAAAATACAAACATTCAATCTGGCTTTCACACTATGAATGCAATATTAAAAAAATTGAATTCAAAATACCTGACTTATGAAAGTGATTTAACTCTACATGCAGACCATCAATCAAATCCTATTCTTAGCAGTTCGAAAGCAATGGCTAAGTGGTCGGAATATTTGAAAAAGTTAAAAAAATAAGATAGAGACAATGACAAAAACTAAAAACCAGTCCTTGTTCAGGAAAATTGTAAAATGGACATTGCGTTCAATTGGAATACTCATATTGATATTTCTTGTGTGGAGTTTAATTCCGTTAAGGCCGACTATTAAACCCATTCAGCCAAGACCAGATACAAAGTACTGGGCAATGAAGGACGGGCATAAAATTGCTTACACAAAAATAATTGGAGATGCATCAACCATAAACGCTACCATTATTTTTTTACATGGTGGTCCTGGTGGCTATATTCATTCAGCAATTATTGAGCAGATGAAAGAGGTTTCAAAAAATGGATACAATGTTTACTTATATGACCAGATTGGCTCAGGTTTATCTGATAGGTTACCCAAGCCAAAGGATTATTCTTTTGGAAAACATTTGAATAACCTGAAAGAAATTATCAGTTCTCAGATTAAAACAAACAAAGTTATTTTAATCGGCCATTCTTATGGCGGAATATTAGCAACACATTTCACAGCTAACTATCCTGAACTTGTAAACAAGTTAATACTATCCTCACCAGGCGATTTACAGCCACAAAGAACAAATGCTGATGGAACAATGGCTGATATGAATAAATTATTCCCAATCCCATCACAATATCAATTTAAAACGCCAATAGAAGTGTTTGAACAAACTGAAAGAGATTTTTTACAGCCGAGAATTGTGATGTCGATGCTTTGGGCAATGGCATTTAATTCCAAATGGGCAAGTGATAAAGAGTTTGACGATTACACCAATACCATGGCTTCAAAATTTACTAAAGGAATGGTGGCAAATCCCAAAAATGTAAAACCAGAAGAAGGTGGTGCAGGTGGTTATTCTCACGGGTTTAGTAATTATTACGGCAACCTTGCTGATGTAAGAAGTAAATTAAAACAGCTAAATATTTCAACTCTTGTGTTACAAGGACAATACGACCAAGGCGAATATTCATCGGTATATGAATATGCTGATTTATTAAAAGGCGAATATAAGTTTATTGAAAATGCAGGTCATATTATTTGGTG
>JAAFHY010000138.1 GCA_013298505.1 Cytophagales bacterium | reverse complement strand
GCTGAGTTTGAATTTGTAATTAATCTCTTCCTCTTCTTCCACCACTGCTCCCAGAGCCACCACCGCTAAAGCCGCTGCTTCTTGAGCCGCCACTATTTCCATTGCTGAAACCAGAGCTTCGGCTTCTTCCAGTATCGGCACCCCAAGGCGATTGATTGCTCCATGTGCTTTGGCGTCCGTTCGTGTTACTTCCGTTGTTCTGATTCGTCCACGATCCTTGATTGGGTGTAGCAGAAGCAGAAGAAGTTGTCTGCCTCCAACCTCTATCGTAATAGGCAGTTTGGTTTGTGCTGGCAGTAGTGGGTCTGTTTTGATAGTAAGTTCCACTAGCGGCCTGTGCTCTGGTCGGTCTCCGACCTTGAGTTTGAGGCTCTCTGATAACCACAACAGTGTTTCCGTAATAACCATTCCCCCACCCAAACGGATTGTTGTAAAATGAATTTCCCCATCCGCCATAGTAAGAATTCATTCCGTAGTAATTATTATAGAAACTCATCGAAGGATTTCCCCACGCATTTCCAAAACCGAAATTGATGCCAGGCTGATAAAATCCGTTTCCAAAACTATTGAAAGAACCAAAGCTATTGTAAGGGTTCATCATCCCATAATTATTGAAACCATATGGATTTGAAAACTGATTAAAGCCGTAGTTATTATTGAAATTAGAGGCGTAGTTGTTACAATTATTGCAACCGCTCGTTAACTTTTGATTCACAGCAAGTGGCTGATATGAAGGTGAAAAGTATTGAACAGGTGAGGCAGCATTGCTATTTTCTTTTCTTCCCGAAATGTATTCGGGGTTTACGTTTCTTGCCGAATAGCTATCGGTTGGGTTTATTACATTCGTTTGTTCATTGTCGGCCATGGTGCGTGCACTTTCATCTGATAACGCTACTTTGCGTGCCGCATTTAACGTGGCTCTATCTTTCGAACTAAAGTACATGTCGTCATACTCTTCGGTGGTTTGCGCAAACACACAAGAACCCGCTGCCATTGCTAACAGAATTAAGAATGATACCTTGGTTTTCATAATGTATTGGGTTAATCCAAACTTATTAACGTAAATCTACTCAATTAAGGTGTGTGTTGGAAGTACAAAAATTCAATCAGTACTTGCAAAAACTTGTTAAGCCTTTAATTACTGATTTTCAAGCCCCTTTCAAGTCAATACCTTTATATTTGCCGCTTCAAACAAAACCATAGAATGGGAAAGGAAATTACAAGCCGCGAGTCAGATTACTCGCAATGGTACATTGATTTAGTAAAGAAGGCCGATTTGGCCGAAAATTCTGACGTACGGGGCTGCATGGTGATAAAACCCTACGGATATAGCATCTGGGAAAAAATGCAGCAAGCATTGGATAAAATGTTTAAAGATACCGGGCACGTCAATGCCTATTTTCCATTATTCGTTCCAAAAAGTTTATTTGAAGCCGAGGAAAAAAATGCAGAAGGATTTGCTAAGGAATGTGCAATTGTTACGCATTACCGGCTAAAAACAGATCCCGCCAAGCCCGGCAAATTAATGGTCGATCCAGAAGCCAAACTCGAAGAAGAGTTGGTAGTTCGCCCAACGAGTGAGGCAATTATTTGGAGCACCTATAAAAAATGGATTCAGTCATATCGCGATTTGCCTTTGTTGATCAACCAATGGGCCAACGTGGTGCGTTGGGAAATGCGCACGCGTTTGTTTTTGCGCACGGCAGAATTTCTTTGGCAGGAAGGCCACACAGCACATGCAACAGCTGCGGAGGCGATTGCCGAAACAAAGCAAATGTTGGATGTGTATGCAGAGTTTGCCGAAACTTTTATGGCGATGCCCGTGATCAAAGGAAAAAAATCGGAAGGCGAACGTTTTCCGGGTGCCGTTGATACTTATTGTATTGAAGCTATGATGCAAGATGGAAAAGCATTACAAGCTGGCACATCACACTTTTTAGGTCAGAATTTTGCAGATGCATTTGGCGTTCAATTCACTAATAAAGAAGGTAAGTTGGAAAAAGTGTGGGGTACATCGTGGGGTGTAAGCACACGACTAATTGGTGGATTGATTATGGCGCACTCTGACGATGATGGCTTGGTATTGCCTCCAAAGTTGGCACCCATTCATGTAGTGATTATTCCTATTTTCAAAAGCGAAGAAGAACTGAACAAAGTGTCTGCCAAGGCGGAAAGTATTGCCAAGGAGTTGCGTCAACTAGGTTTCTCGGTAAAGTTTGATAATCGTGATAATCTGAAGCCGGGTTTTAAGTTTGCCGAATATGAATTGAAAGGTGTGCCTGTTCGCATTGCTATTGGTTCTCGTGATTTAGATAACGGTACGGTAGAAGTAGCCCGGAGAGATACAAAAGAGAAAAAAGTAATGCAGATGGATGCCATCGTGGGCGAAATACCGGCTCTTTTAGATTCTATTCAGCAAACCATTTATCAACGCGCGTTGGCATTCAGAGAACAAAAAATCACAAAAGTCAATACGTATGATGAGTTGAAAAAAGTATTGGACGAAAAAGGAGGATTTGTTTCTGCCCATTGGGATAGAACTGCCGAGACAGAAAACAAAATAAAAGAAGAAACGAAAGCCACTATTCGATGCATTCCGTTAGATGCAGAGCAAGAGGAGGGAAAGTGTGTGTATTCTGGCAAACCTTCTTCCCAGCGGGTTTTGTTTGCAAGGGCGTATTAGATTTTAGATTTATGATTTAGGGATTAAAATTGGGTATCAATCTTGGTTTTGAGGTAAAAGATAGCAGTTGGGTAAACTTAAATTATGTAGTTTTGAGGCTGTTTCAATTGTAAATCAAAAATCATCAATCGTAAATAGTTTAAATGGCAGAGTGGTCAACCGTTATATCGTTGCTTTCTTTAGGGCTAATTTTAGTAGTCGCAGAAGTTATCTTTGTGCCAGGTACAACCATTGTGGGCATTATTGGTTTTTGTTTTTTGATTGCGGGCGTTGGACTAAGTTTTAATTATTTTGGAGCGGAGGTTGGGTGGATATTGTTAGGGAGCACTTCAGTGGCGTGTGGTGGCTTGTTGTACTTTTCGTTTACCACTGATGTTTGGAAACGGTTCTCTTTAAAATCAAGTATTACCAGCAAGGTAAACGAAGGTGAGTTAGATCAACTGCAGGTAGGGATGGAAGGGCAAGCTGTTTCTGCTTTGCGCCCGAGCGGAAAAGCAGAGTTGAATAACCAAACCATTGAAGTAAAAACCAACGGCAACTATGTTGACAGCGGAAGTAAAGTTAAAATCATAAAAATCTCATCTAATCAAATAATCGTAGAACCAATAAACTAAAACTATGGACTTAGTATTTATCTTACTCGTTTTCCTCGGCATTATCGGTTTTTTTATGTTCACCTATTTTGTGCCAGTGGGCCTTTGGGTAACAGCCATCTTCTCAGGTGTAAGAGTTAGCATCGGCCAGTTGATTGGTATGCGCCTTCGCAAAATTCCACCCAGTGTTATCGTTAACTCATTAATCACGGCTACCAAAGCTGGTATTGCACTAACCCCAAGCGATTTAGAAACCCATTACTTGGCAGGTGGTGATGTACCCAATGTGATCAAAGCATTGATCTCTGCTGATAAGGCTAACATCAACTTGACCTTCAAACAAGCAACAGCAATTGATTTGGCGGGGCGAAATGTTTTTGAAGCGGTTCAGATTTCGGTAAATCCAAAAGTAATTAATACACCAAAAGTTGCTGCGGTTGCAGCAGATGGTATTCAACTCATTGCCATTGCTCGGGTTACCGTTCGTGCGAGTTTAGCGCAATTGGTGGGTGGTGCTGGCGAAGAAACTATTTTAGCTCGCGTAGGCGAGGGAATTGTTACTTCGATCGGTTCAGCTGCTTCACATAAAGAAGTGTTGGCGAATCCAGACAAGATTTCTAAATTAGTTCTCTCTCGCGGATTGGATGCGGGCACTGCGTTTGAGATTCTTTCTATTGACATTGCCGATGTGGATGTGGGCGCAAACATTGGCGCGAAATTACAAACCGATCAAGCTGCCGCTGATTTGCGTGTAGCAGAAGCAAGAGCTGAAGAGCGGAGAGCAATGGCGGTAGCTGTTGAACAAGAGATGAAAGCGAAGGCACAAGAGGCTCGTGCAAAAGTAATTGAAGCCGAGGCGGAAATACCTAAGTCAATTGCGCAAGCGTTTCTTAATGGGAACTTGGGCGTAATGGATTATTACAAAATGCAAAATGTACAAGCGGATACAGAAATGAGAAATTCAATTTCGGGATCAGGTAAAGGAAGTTCTCCAGCTCCTTCAAAATAGTTTCAGTGAAAATTAAAAAAAAACCTTCGTTGGACAAACGAAGGTTTTTTTATGTGAAAAATTCCTATTCAAGAATGTTCACAATAAAATTTTAGTCCTCCAAAATTTCAATTTCTACGCGCACGTTCGATTGTGCTTGGGCATGGTCTGTTTCATAAATGCCTCTTTTACCGCCCCAAGCTTTGATCTGCATTCGGTGGGCTTCAATGCCTTGCGCCACTAAGTACGACTGAATCACCAAGGCACGCTCTTCTGATAGTTTTTTGGCCGAACCAAACCCTTCTTTTACATCGGCAGTAATGCCAAAGAAATTCTTTGAATCGCCCATCGATATTACTTTGCCAGCAGCGTTGCCATTGGTATGGCCGTGTATTTTGATTTTATACTTTGGATTTTCTTTTAGCATTTCTAAAAGGCTGTTTACCTCGTACTTTGATTCGGGGCGCATAATGCCAGCATCTTTGTAGAAGTACACGTTATACATCACCGCATAGTCGCCTTTTTTTAGCCTAACCAATTCAAAAGGCACAATCGCTTTATTTTCTTCTAACACAATTCCTTCGGTTGCTTCGGGCTGATTGAAATTAACAACGGTTTGAAGTTTTCGGTAACCAAACACTTCACAAACAAAAGAAACATTTCCGCTTTTGTTGGCTGGCTTCACATTTACTACTTCATTGCCTCTGTACGAAGCTATTTTTCTAGGCTTAGCTTTTTCGAGATCCATCACATCGACATCGCCATTAATTTCTTTCTGATTAGTAGAAGTATAGATTTTAAATAAATATTTTTTACTGCCAGGTTCCATTTCTTCTACAACGGTTGGCGCGGTTGTTTCGGGTATGGATGATGGTATAACCAGATTATCGTTTGCGGGCTCAGAAGTTACTTGATTTTGTGCACCATCGGGCGTAGCAGTAGATTGTGTTACCACAGGAGCATCGGCTGCTTTTACAATCGCTATGTTTTCGCGGGTAACTGGGTTCGTATCGGCACCTTGTATTTCTTCTTCTCCCAATATGCCTGTGTAGACCCATGTATCCGAAAAGTTCGGGTTCAACCTTAACTTCTTTGCTTCTTCAAAGGCGGCTTCTTGGTTGGGCGTTGCCAACACGTACACATAAAATAATTTGCGGTTGGGGTTAATCGAGAACTCGGCTGCCAGGTTTTTTTGCTTGGCACTATTGGTAAACTCGATCGCGTTTTTTGGAATTGAAAACGCACCAATAACCACGTAGTTAGATGCTTTTGCATTCAACTGGCCTTTGGTGGCCGAGACCTTAAAATTGAAGACTATTGTTAAAATGAATAAGATTAAAGTCAACTTCTTTTGCATAATTCTCTCTTTTTGTGAGTTACAAATATCAATCATACTATTTGGTTAATTTAAGCGAATATATTCAAAACCTTACATTTCAAAGAGTTATGCTATTTTTTGTTGCCTGATATTACCGTGAACGATCGGGTTATTGTTTCTCCGGCATCGTCCATAATGGTTAACTGGTGCAAACCAGCTCTAGGGATTATTGAAATCCGATGGTTTTTGAGGGTTTTTTGTATAAAGATCCCATCTAAGTGCCAGAATAGTTCGGCATTGGCGGCTTGGTGCGCAGCCTCGAAAACAGTGTAATTTGTTGAGCCGCTTAGCTCAATTGGTAAATAAATTTTTGCGCCAGGTTTAGGGTAAACGAGATCCATTGAAGGCAACGCTGACGGGTTCGCACAATCTTTTCTAAAGGGCGGCAAAGGCTGATAGCCACTATTCATTTTGTTAAAATAGTAAGACTGTACGGGCGGCAATACAAATTGCTGATGCGCTACCATGTTGCTTAACTCTTCGCATTGCGAGTGTACCCTAAATTTTTTATCGACTGATAGGTAAACTTTTTTGTGAAACGGACATGCCAGCGTTTGCAATCCAGCTTTGGTGGCCCAAACGGTATCGGCCTTTTCGCACTCAGTAGAGATTCGGTAACCGCTCTTTGTGCAGATGGCTATTTTTTTCATCTCCGATTGTGGCACATCAAACCATTTGTTGCCCGGCAGGGAAGAAAACAATTCAAACAAAATAGGAGCTGCCGCTTCGGTGCCAGTTAGCCCTGGGCGGCCTTCGCCATCGGCATTGCCTACCCACACACCCACGGCATAGTCGGCATTTACGCCAATGGCCCAACCATCTCGT
>JAAFHY010000136.1 GCA_013298505.1 Cytophagales bacterium | reverse complement strand
AGATTGCATACAGACTTAGCCCTGAAGAGCAAATCGCATTGCTGGTTGTGATTTGCTTTCAGATTGTGTTCTTTGATAGATTGCATACAGATAATTGTGTTATCCGATGTTATCGCTGCGCGTTGTGATTTGCTTTCAGATTGTGTTCTTTGATAGATTGCATACAGATGGGATATGCAGGGGCCATTTGCAAGGTTTGTTGTGATTTGCTTTCAGATTGTGTTCTTTGATAGATTGCATACAGATTCTAAATACTTTGGTTGACTTTACCAATGGTTGTGATTTGCTTTCAGATTGTGTTCTTTGATAGATTGCATACAGAGTACCTCCATTCAATGCTTTCTACCTCAGACAATTACAACGAAAATTAGGATTTAAAAAATGTTGCAATCTATCAGTAAAAGCCTCTAACTAAAACAGTTCTAACTGTTCTGGTATTGGGGCTTTTTCTTTTTTCTCTCGCCCATAAAAAACCTCCATCATCCCGAATTGCTTGTCGGTAACTGTTAAAATACCAACATGCCCTTTAGCTGGTAGATTTTTCTGTATCCGCTTTACATGAACGTCTGCATTTTCGCGACTGGAACAGTGGCGCAGGTAAGCGCTAAATTGAAACATAGTGAACCCGTCCTTCTGCATTTTTTTGCGAAAGTCAGTATAGTTCTTTTTGTCTTGCTTCGTTTCGGTGGGCAAATCAAAAAGTACCATGATCCACATAATTCGATATGCGTTTAGCCGCTCAGTTTTCAAAAGCAGATAAGTAGTAGTAAAGTATAAAGTGTTAGAACCAGAAGTGCTTTTTTAGCCCTTAATCAATGCCTTATTTTTAACATCTTAAATCTTATCTCTAACGTCTTACGCCTAATCTCTAACGTCTTCCGTATAATATCTTCCGTCTAAGTTCTAACGTCCATTGTCGGGTACACAATTTTTCGGGTCTCGCCCAAAAAGCATTTTGCCAACGAAGCACTAGTACGCTGCATGGCAATCATCAACGGGCTTGTTTCGCCTTGCAGATTAATATCGAGGGCTGGCAAGACTAGCAACTTCTTTTTAATAGCAGGGCTTATGTCGGCAGTCAATCCTTCTTCTTCAATTAGTTGTATCACCAATTTATCTGCAAAGGGTCGGTAAGGCTCCATAATGTCATCGGCCAAACAGTATGCATTGTATTGGTTGCGATGAAAGATACCCATGATTGGCAATAGGCCCGAGCCAACGAGCGATCGCGCCATGGTAGCCCTTAGCAGAGCATAGGCGTAGTTGAGTAGTTGATTGGGTGGCAAGCCTGCCGGCTCGCGGATAAAATTTGAAAAACTGTCGGGCTGAGTTGGTTCGTCAAAAGGCAAATATGCTTTTATTCCTTTAAAAAGTTGGCTCCAATATTTAGCGGCAGCTCGGCTCTCCATATTTTCGGGGTCTCCCGATTTTATAGTTTCGGCCCAATGCTCTAAGTTTTGTGTTTCGAATCCGCGCCAACGAAGTAAGGCCGCTTGGTTTAAAATTTTAGCTTTTATGGTCTGCTGCCATAGTTGTTTTTTTAGTGGCTCGCTCGCTTCTAACTGCGCTTGAAATCGTTGACTTTGCAGTGAGTGCCCTTCTAAATTCAATAATAACCCTGTGGGGTGATGGGTGCTGTTGCAGGTTATAATGGCCGTATTGTTATCGAGTAATTTGGCAATCAACGCTTGGCTAATTACAATCTGCTGATGATCGAGCATGACTACACCAATGTCTTCGATGGGTATCGTAGCGGCAGCTTCTTTTTTAAAGCCTTCGGGCAGCGTATCATTTTTTTCGATTGCGGGTAGTCGCACTACGAGCTGATCTAATTTGGTACTTAAATAAGCTGGGTTGCCGAAGTAGAGTGTGCGCTTAATCATAGACAAAAGATATTGGTTGGCTTGGGTGCTGATGGAATTGAACAAACTGTTTGAGGCCGCCAAACCAATCAATAACCTCTTGTTGCACGGGCGATAGGTTGGGCAAAAAGAAACTGTGGTACGAGCTCCACGGCCAATCCGTTAGCTGTTTTACGAAGCCGTGGTGTATTGGGTTAAGATGTATGTAGTGAATGATTTTTGTATAGTAGTTGCTCGATATAATTTCCTTTCGCTTAAAGGCTCTTAAAAAGAGCGAGCCTCTACGGCTATAGACTTTGTTGTATGCTTTTGTATAAGCGTTGAAAAGATGACTGAATTGTAAGATAGTTAATCGTTCGAGGGTTTTATTTAGACTTTTATCAAGACCAAGACTAAGACTAAGACCTGACAGGTCTTGCTGATCCGCGGAATAAAGACCTGTCAGGTCTTTATTTAGATTCTTATTTTTAAAAAAAGTTATAAGATCCGCCTCGGTTTTTATTCGCACCAATAGGTGCAGGTGGTTTGGCATCAGGCAATAGGCTAGCGTATCAGCCACACCAGGTATAAACTCTTGGTATCGTTTTAAGAAATAGCTAAAATTCTCTTCGTTACGGAAAAGGTTTTCGGAGCCATTGGCGTGAGTGTAGATGTGGTAGTACGTAGCGGATTGCACTATATTTTAGTTGTTAACTGGATTAAAGTTGAAAATAGCTAATCGGTTTTTAGCTAGTCTATACAGGTCTTTTAATTCGCGGAAGAAAGACCTGTCTGGACTTGGCTTGTGGGGTATAAACTCTTGGTATTGCTTTAAGAAATAGCTAAAATTCTCTTCGTTATGAAAAAGATTTTCGGAGCCATTGGCGCGGGTGTATAGGTGACAAAGCCTTTTTGGTGCCATTCAATTATTTACTCTAAGATTTTGAGATATTGCCAAGGCAGTCAATCTTGACTTTTATGCCAGTCATACTTGATGCGCTTGCGAACCTAGCTTTCCCTAAAGTTTTATCTTCATTACTCTCTCTCGGCTCAGTTTCAAGATGGTGATTGAACCAATAATTGCCACTAGATAGCTTTCTTTGTCTGAACAAATTCTTACTAATCAAGTCAAAGTCTTTGTTTCGTATAGCTTCATTTACTGCCTCGTTGCTTAAATTGAAAATGAACATTTCATTTTGTTGCATACTAGTTGTGTAAGTCCATCCATCTTCTGGAAGCTTTGCTAAGAAATCTTGTGAGTATTTTTCTTTGTTTAAGAGCACTATATCCCAAATGTCTTTTGGATTTCGGATGATTACAGGTATGCCATTCATTTTCCTCTCTACGGCATCCCAGAAAGTAACTACGTGTTCTTGTTTCTTACCTTCTTTATTTTGATAGATGGCTATGTGATGGTTATTGCCTGGCTTTACAAAACCAATAGCTTCATTTTGATCATTGAATTTTACAGGGGCGACCGCATCCAGACCAGTAAAGCAGCGCACAGTTCTTATCAGTATTCTTTTTTCCTCATTTAGCCATACTGGGTTGTTCTCTAAATCTTTAAAGGCTTCTTTGGAATTGTTATTATAGCGAGAAAGCCTCTTTTCTATTACTTCACGAACACGATTATCAACAATTGATGGCAGGTCTTTGACAGTAATGGCACTAATAGGATACTTAATTACATACTCATCTTTAAAGGACATTACATCAACCGAAGTTAGAGCTTGCGTTTTGGTTGCGTCTATCCAAATCGGATTTTTAACTAATCCTTTAAATGCCTTTGCCGGATCTTGGTTAAATTCATTAAGCCGTTTGTTGACTAATGCCTTGTGTGATGTATTGATGATGGCCTCTGCATTGTCAAATGCAGGCGAAAGTTTTATCGTTTCATATTTTCTAACTTTTATTTTCCCATAGACACTCTCCTCGCTAAGTGGTCCTCTGGGTATAACAATACCTTCTTGTTTTATTATTTTTTTTCCATCCTTCCTTATTTTTCTTTTTCCAATGGTGGCTACTTTTTTTCCTGACTTAAATGAAATAAGCACTTGTGATAAATGCTTTTCAATACTGGCGGTATCAAATGGCCTTTTAGTTAGGAGTGACTTTTCTAGTAAGGTTAGCTTTTCTCTATAAGTTTGGTCTTTTACTTCTGCTAGCATTTCATCACGTGTATGCTTCGAGTTAAGAGTATTGATCCGTTGGATAAACCCTTGCTGTGTGCAAGCAATGGTAAGGGCATCGATGGCATGGTGGCGATGGTCATCTCTTTTTGTCCAACCAATAATACGTTCTTTTTTATGTGTTTGTCCATTACTTTCGTATTCAAACCATTCTGTTTTTCCTGCTGCTTTATACTTACCGAGTTGCAGATGCATGAGGGCATCTTCCCAACCCCATAGTTTTCGCAACTTTTCTGTAATGCTGCCACTGGTTGCCCAAACGTTGCGACATACCTCTTGTAATATCTCCCGTGATTTTCGAGCTATGTATTGCGTTTCACGCAATTGCCGAGCAATAAAATCACTCGGTATTTTTGTTTCAGCCATCAAAAGCTTATCCCTTTTTGCCTTAGTAATTCTTCTATCCTTAAAAAGTTGGGCCACTGATTCTTCATACCGGCTCAACTGCTCAGTGGATTGAGTAAGCATATAATCATAGGCGGTGCTATCTCCTTTGGCTTTGTTACATCGCCTATGACTGATTACTTTATTTTGAAAGGAGTCGTCAAATAGTTTGGCCTTTGGGATGATATGTTCTATATCAGACTCATCGCCATTCAAAAAATCGGCTAGTTCAATCTTATTGCCACAATACAAACAGTTCCCGTTTGTTTGGTCATATAACCTCCACTTTTCAATGTTTCTCCTATTTGCCTTTACATGATATTCCTTATGAAGCTTTTCAGCAATTCCTTTGTTTTCAGTTTCTCTTTTATTGTTGTTTTTAAAAGTGGTGTTACGTTCATCCAAACTCTGCTTTAGTTCTCTTGCCAATTCAATTCTAATTTCATCTGGTTTACCGTATTGATCTATAATTGCATTGACCAGATTGATCAATTGATTTAATATTTTCTCTACTACAGGCTGCCTTAAGCTATTCTTTGGTAACAACTTGAGTTTATCTTTTAATGGCCGAATAAGATTTTCAGCCTTAGTTAAAGAGTCAGAGTGGTTATAGCCAGCCAATGTCATTGCATCACTGTATTTTGCACCTTGCTGAAGATAAGGCAAAATATGGCGTATTGCTTTTGCTGATTTATTGCTAAAACCTCCTTTGGTGAAGTCTAGTTTTGCTAGTTGATTTGCCAAATCTTCTGGTATGCTAAAGTCAGCAACTAATTTCTTAACAATATCTTTTTCTTCTGGTATCGAGTATAATATATGCCATAATTTAAAGAATTGTTGGTTTTCTACATCAGCTTTCACACGGATACACTCTACTAATTCCCCTGAATCAATATCAAGCCGTTGATAATTTTCCTCAGTTAGATCGAAGGCTAACAGTTGCACTAGCGAATTGCTGCCGTGCAATACTTTAGCAATGGCTGTTTTAGTTAAATTACCTTGAAGACCTTTGGCCAGCTGCTTATTTCCGTAGTACCCTTCATTTTTACCGATACCAAGTATTTTGAATAACTCTGTCTCGGATAATTTTTCATTGTTATCAAGATAATTGAAGAGTTCCTTTTTCTTTTCAATGGAAATAATAAATGGCTCACCCCGTTTTGAATTAATAGTAATATTATTAATCGTCTCTAACAGCTTAGAGACCTGAAAGAGTGGAGAACTTCTGGGGGTTACTTTCGGCCCACTGAATACTTCTTTGCTCTCTTTATTCTTGAACCACTTGCCTTCAAATTCACAAATTGAAACAAGACCTTTCTGCGATTTTAATGGGCGTTGGTAATAGATGATTTCATCACGCAGTTGCCGAATAGTATTATCTGTTAATATTTCTGGGTAGAATTTTTGTTGGGTTGAACAAATCGCATTAAACTCTTCTATATAAGCAGCCCTTGGGAAGATTTGATCTTTGATTCTATAACGTTCATCTTTTTGCAACCCAGAATAGAAATATTGCCCTATGGTTATTTTATCTTGTTTTATTTTCTCATACCGAGAATTTACTTCTGCCACATAGTCTGTTTCCTTCTTTTCTTTCGATTCATCCTTTCGGCTGCTTTTGTAGCCTCTTTTCTGGTTGAGATGAAATAATATCCTACCGATTTCTGGTAATGTAATTTTTTCATAGGTCGCTTTGGCACGCAAACCGTACAACTCTAAAGCGCTTAATGCGAACAGCAAAGTATCAGGCATCATTCCTAATTCAATAAACCGTTTGCCAAGATTTTCTTTTCTTAGCTGATAGCGGTCGTATCCCTTTCGCTGTGTACGCCTCAAAGTTCTTTTTTGGTTTGTTTGGATTTTATTGCCTTTTCCAAAATCATTCTTTTCATCAATATCTAGTGGTATTATCCTACTTCCTAATCCAAGGATTTTAGTTTGCTGACCTTCAGCTTCGTTAATTATTGCCCATCCTATTGAAGATGTGCCTACGTCCAAGCCAACTATTTTTTTATTTTCCATATTTTATACTACTTTTGAATTACACAATTTGAAGCAAATCACAATAAGGATTATTCCGTTGTGAAAACATTTAAAAT
>JAAFHY010000135.1 GCA_013298505.1 Cytophagales bacterium | reverse complement strand
TTCGCTCACTTTCTTAACTGGCAACAGGCACGTTTTGTTTTTGCATACGTATATCGCAGCTTTTGCTTCAATACTTTTTCCTACTGTTAGCGGTAGTGTTGTTTCAAGCGTGGCACCCATTAAAATAGTGAAGGGTAGATAGCTCGAACTCATTTCTTTTCGGATTGATTCGCTATCGCTTCCTGCGATCACTACTTCCGTTAAACCGATTGTTGTTTCCATAGCTAAGGTTGCCCACTGGCTCATATAGATGGGCTCTGCGGTAATCATCTTGCTGAGACGGTTAATCATGGCTGTGCTCATTTCTATCCATTGCTGATTGTTCCAAATGGTTCCCAGGTAATAGAGATTTCGGGCCATCACTGCGTTAGAGGAAGGTATTACGTTATCAAATATTTCTTTTTTTCTGGCGATGAGTTTTTCTGCTTGATTGCTGTTAAAAAAGAAGAACCCGTCATCGGGGTCGTAAAAATTTTCAATGGCCATGCTGCACCAATGTTTAGCTTGAATTGCATATCGTTCGTTGAAAGTAGATTGGTAAAGCGCGTCATACGCTTGAATAAGAAACGCGTAGTCGTCAATAAATCCTGTAGTAACCGATCGTTTATTTTTAAACGACCGATAGAGTATGTTTTCGGATATAAGATTTGCTTCAATAAATTGAATTGCATTTTCGGCAAGGCTTAAAAATGAGGGATCGCCAAAGGCTCGGTACGCATCTATCAATCCTTGAATAGCCATACAATTCCAGCACACCAGAATTTTATCGTCTAAGCCAGGTTTTATACGCTGTTCGCGAACCGTTAATAATCTTTCTGTTAGTTGCTTGGCTTCTTTGGGCAACGTTGAGCTACTATCTCTTTTCAATATATTTTTTCCGTGTTCCCAATTTCCGCTTGAGGCTACACCAAAATAGTCTTTTAACAGTATCGTTTCTTCGCTTGTTAGAAAAGCCAGATCTGTTTCTGTCCATGTGTAGTACTTGCCTTCCTCGCCTTCGGTATCGGCATCCAACGCGGAGAAAAATCCGCCTTGAGCTGATGTCATCTCGCGCTTAAGCCATGCTACTGTTTGGTAAACAATTTCTTTATAGATGGGTGATTTGGTAAGGCAGTAAGCTTCAGAGTACAAAGAGATCAATTGGCCGTTGTCATAAAGCATCTTCTCAAAGTGTGGGGCAAACCATTCACCGTCTACCGAATAGCGCGAGAATCCCCCACCTAATTGATCGTAGATGCCACCTGATGCAATTTTTTTTAAGGTGAGATGGAGCATCTCTAAGGCTTCTTCTTTTTTGGTGATGTGATAGTATCGAGCTAAGAACAGCCATACAGATGGCATAATAAATTTAGGGGCTTTGTCAATTCCGCCTTCGGTAAAATCAAACCGGTCTTTAAGCAGTTGAAAAAGATCATCGAACACATCTGCTGCAAGCGCATTTTCATTCGGCATGTTTTTGAAGCGATGCAAGTCTGATATTGAAAGGTGCGTGCTTAGATCAGTTGCCGAATCTTCAATTTCTTTCCGCTTGTTTACAAAAGTAAGATTGACTTGTAGTAGAAGCTGAGACCAGTTTTTAGGCGGAAAGTAGGTGCCACCAAAAAACGGCTTTTGATCGGGCGTTAGAAAAATATTGAGAGGCCAGCCTCCATTTTGTCCCATCGCCTGTATGGCTTCCATATAAATTTGGTCAATATCCGGCCGTTCTTCGCGATCTAGTTTTATGCAGACGAAGTGCTCATTCATGATTTGCGCGATATCGTAATTTTCAAAACTCTCGTGCGCCATTACGTGGCACCAGTGGCACGAAGAATAGCCGATGCTTAATAGAATGGGTTTGTCTTCCTTTTTTGATTTCAGGAGAGCTTCACTTCCCCACTCGTGCCAATCTACTGGATTGTAGGCATGTTGTAATAAATAAGGGGATGTTGCGGCTATTAGTTTATTGGCCTTATCGGGGATATTCATTTAGAAGCAAAAAGCATTAAATAAAAAATGCCACGCTTCTGCGTGGCATTGGTAATCTTTATTTCAAGTCGATTAATAATCTCTGTTGAAATCGCCTCTGCGGAATCCGCCACCGCCACCACCACGGTTGCCGCGACCACCGCCACCGCTACCTTCTTCGCGTGGGCGAGCCTCGTTCACCACTAGGTTTTTACCTAAGAAGTCAGCACCGTTCAATTGATCGATAGCACTCTTACCGGCTGTGTCGTCAGCCATTTCTACAAAACCAAAGCCACGGCTGCGCTGCGTTACTTTGTCCATAATGATTTTCGCAGAGCTTACTTCACCGTACTCGGAGAATAACTGCTTCAATTGTTCCTCGGTTGCCTTCCAGGGAATGTTGGCTACATAAATGTTCATTTGTGTTTTAAAAATTAAGTGATAAAATGTTGTTGCTAAATCAATAAGACCAAACCGACAATAAACGCACTAGGTGGGATACTTCAGATGGGATTTTACTTCATTAACTCTCAAATATAGAGAATATTTGGGAATTCCAAAGGAAGGCACTATTCATTAGCAGTGCCTGAACTGCCGCTTTTTTCGCCAACTTGATCGTTTTTTGACTCTGATAAGCCTTTCAGATCAATGGTAACCATTTTCGTGCATGAACTTGTTTAGGCTGCCCATGGCTGTTTTTCTTACTTTATTCTGTAAAAAAGAACTCCAGCCTAGTAGTGTTCCGGGCGCACCCAGCGCCATTTGAGTCCATTTCCAAAAGTCAAAGTGATCGGTGTGTTTACTGATCAGGCCATCTTTAAATTCAAAAGAAGCATGTATTTTGTTTACCACCACCCTTCCGGTTTTTGAAAAAGTATAAGTGGCTTCCCAATAACAACTGCCGTGATTACCTTCTGTTTTTGCATCCCTAAATTGGAGCGAAAAATCGCGTGCATTAATCGCAAGCATGTGCCACATGGCCTTTGCCTGATTGCCACTAAGGTTTTGAAAGGCAGGGTCATTGAAGCAAACATCATCGTGGTAACACGATTGCATGGTTTTCCAATCTTTCTGCTGAAAGGCGTTGTAAAACTTTTCAATTATTTCTACCTGTGGGTTCATAAATTTTCCTTTAATGGAGATCGGTAGCCGCTAGCAAATTTGACTCTGTTGCTTTTTGTTTTATTCTTACCTTGAATAAAATTGATTAACCGATTTAGCCAACCTTTAAATTTCCATGCCATGAAGATAAACTATATTCTGTTTGCTTGTATTTGTTGCTTCAAAGTAGCAGCACAATCATTTAATAACCTACCCGTGACCACCCAAAAACCGCCTCTACATGGAAGGCATTGGATGGCCATCACGGGTAAGCCACTAGCAGCCACAGCAGGGGCGATGATTTTTAATAAGGGAGGAAACGCGGTTGATGCTTCTTGTGCGATGCTTGCCGCTACCTGCACCATGTGGGATGTATTGAGTTGGGGCGGAGAAACGCAAGCGCTTATCTACAATCCGAAAACAAAAAAGGTAATTGCCATTAATGCGATGGGTGTTGCCCCAACAGGGGCTACGGCAGAGTTTTTTAAAAATAAGGGAATGAACTATCCGCCAGAATTTGGGCCATTGGCTGCTACTACTCCGGGTACAGCAGGTGGACTAATGACCATGCTTGCCGAATATGGCACCATGAGTTTGAAAGAAGTATTGGCACCAGCTATGCAATTGGCAGAGGGTTATCCCATCGAGGCACAAACTGCATTTTCAATTGAACGAGGTAAAGAAGAAATTAAAAAGTGGCCGTATTCAAAAAAAGTATTTCTAACACACTTGGGCGAGAAGCGTGAAGCACCCGATGCAGGAGAGATTTTTGTGCAAAAGGATTTATTGAACACACTACAAAAATTAGTAGAGGCCGAGCAACAAGCATTGAAGAAAGGAAAAAATAGAAAGGCTGCCATCTATGCTGCCTACGATCGCTTTTATAAAGGAGATATAGCCAAAGAAATTGTGCGCGGCAGCCAAGAGCAAGGCGGCTTATTTACTGAAGAGGATTTGGCAAACTGGAAAGTAAAAATCGAAGAACCAACAACTACCAGCTATAAAGGTATTGATGTTTATAAATTACAATCGTGGACGCAAGGCCCAGCGATGTTGCAAACACTAAACATACTTGAGAATGTAGATTTGAAGAGCATGGGTTACAACTCTACTAAATACATTCACACGGTTTATCAAGCAATGAATCTTGCTTTCGCTGATCGCGATTTCTATTATGGCGATCCGGCTTTTGCCCCAGAAGAACCCATTAAAGGATTGCTTTCTAAAGAATATGCTCGCGAGCGATTCAAATTGATTAATCCTGAAATGAATGACCCTAAAATAACACCTGGAGATCCGTACCCTTTTGAAGGAAAACAAAATCCTTATTTAGACTTGCTTCAGAAATGGGGAACCAGTCGTGCCGATAATTTTAAAGTAGTTAATCCACTTGATGAGAAATATTTAGAATCATTTACAGCGGGTACAACTTCTGTAGAGGCTGCCGACAAAGAAGGATGGGTGGTTTCAATCACGCCAAGCGGTGGTTGGATTCCAGCTTGTATAGCGGGAAACACAGGCATTGGTATGAGTCAGCGAATGCAATCTTTTGTATTAGATCCAAAAGAAAATCCTTTTAACGTAGTCGAACCTGGTAAGCGCCCGCGGGTTACACTTACGCCCACTCTGGCACTCAAAGATGGCAAACCATTTTTGTCATTTGCCAAGCAAGCAGGAGATGAACAAGATCAGCTCCTAATTCAATTTTTCTTAAACATGGTAGAGTTTGGCATGACCGTGCAAGAAGCCTGCGAGGCTCCAAGTTTTAAGACACTTCAAATGTATTCTAGCTTTGGCGATCACGAAAAGGTACCGGGTGGGCTTACGTTAAATAGTGCCATGCCCGCTTGGATACGAAAAGATTTGTCGAGAAAGGGTTATAAAATTTCTTATCAAGATCGTACCAGCGGCCCCATCAATGCAATTTGGTTTGATTGGGTTCACGGTAGTTTTTGGGGCGGCAGCAGCAACCATGGTGAAGATTATGGGATTGGGTGGTAGAGGGAAAATAGAAGCAACCGAACAGCGATTAATACTAATTCTTTAAATTTATACAACCTTGTAATATCAAAATGTCATTTTGATATTACGGGGTTTAGAATACCACTTTAGAATTCTGATTTAACTCAAAAATTTCTCACCGATTCGATATCATGAAATTCAAAAGCCCTTACCCTAAAACTAATCTGAAACTCATGTGTAGTGAAATTGGTGCCTACCGAATTGTTAGTAGGTAGTTCAAATGCATAGCTTAGTCGCATTGCTTCGCCAACTTTAATTTGACCTGTTACGCCAAACGTAGTTAACTTTCGCATAAAAATACCTACTACATAGCTGTCATCACCGAGTAGAGAAACACCTAAATCGTAAGAACTATTAAATTTTGCTTGTGTCCTGTAAAGTGCATAGGGCCTTAATCGTACCCGAGGAGTTACCATAAAAACATAGGCTGCCATTCCAATAAAGTTGCGGCCATATAGCCCTTGCTCTACCACATCGCCTGAAGGCTGAAGCATTTTTGGAGAAGAGATAGAAATCATGTAGTTGGTGCTCGTTAACATGATTCCGGCACCAAAGTTTGGCTGCCATTCGTTTACTAATGAAAATTTGGGATCGTTCGGATCAATGGTCAGTCCGCTGTAATCGCTTTTATAATTAATGAAACCTGCTTGCAAGCCGAACGAGAGTTTCACGTATTCGCTTATAGGTAGGTGGTAGCCGTAGGTTGCTTGAATTTCGGTCGTGTTGTTTGCTCCAATCTTATCTTCTTGCACAATTAAACCTACGCCCATTTTATTTTCTCGTAATGCGATGTGACTTGAAAAGTTAACTGTGCTAGGACTTCCCTCAAAACCAGCCCACTGCTTTCGGTAGTTGAGTGCCATATTAAGTTCATGGCTAAAGCCTGCATACGCAGGATTAATAATCATGGGTGTATTGAGGTACAATGCGTTCAATGGATCTTGTTGAGCGATTGTTTCCAGGGTTACGAAAAACGTAAGGACAGAAAATAGTATTCTCATAAAATTATTTTTTTAAGGTTATGAAGCCAGTATAATTCGTTCCGTTTTCTAAACTTATTTTGTATAAATAAGTACCTGGGTTTAATTCTAATCCGCTCGAAGATTTACCGATGAAGACACGATTAACATTATTGTAATTTTCCATTTCAAAAACCACTTCACCCCATCTATCGAAAATGATTACTTTATTTTTCTTTGCGTCTTCTAGCACATCGATGTATTGAATTTTCATAGAGTCGTTTATCCCATCTCCATTTGGAGTTACTCCATTAAACACTACTACATCACCCACCACATCAACCGTCATGGTTTGCTGCGTGCAGAGCCCTTCCAAATCGCAGACTTGCAACGATATATTTTCCTTTCCTGCAAAAGCCACCCCATCGTATTCCAACATCAGATTGCTTGCCGCATCTAGACTAGCCTTACCTCCACTGGCCTTGCCATTGATATTG
>JAAFHY010000134.1 GCA_013298505.1 Cytophagales bacterium | reverse complement strand
GTTAAGAACCAATATGTAATTCCGGATTTTATTTTGGTGAATAACAACGGAAAGCTAGAATTATCACTTAACTCTCGGAATGCCCCCGAGCTTCGCATTAGCCGATCGTACAACGATATGTTTAAGGCATACGACAAAAGCGATAAGAAAGACAAGAAGTTGAAAGAAGCGGTTTCGTTTGTAAAGCAAAAACTAGACTCGGCCAAGTGGTTTATTGATGCGATCAAGCAACGGCAACACACCTTGCTTAGAACCATGCGGGCCATTATTGATTTTCAATACGACTATTTTTTAGAGGGTGATGAAACCAAGTTGCGCCCGATGATATTGAAAGACATTGCCCAGCGGATTAACATGGATATTTCTACCGTAAGCCGCGTAGCGAGTAGTAAAACGGTGCAAACAGATTTTGGAATTTTACCTCTGAAATACTTTTTTTCGGAAGGCATTGCTACCGATTCGGGCGAAGAGGTGAGCAGCCGCGAGGTAAAACAAATCATCAAAGATTTAATTGATAGCGAAGATAAGAGCAAGCCCTTTCCCGATGATAAATTGGAAGATTTATTGAACGAGAAGGGTTACAATATTGCACGCAGAACGGTAGCTAAATACCGCGAGCAACTGAATATACCCGTGGCGCGATTAAGAAAGGAAATGTAACGTGAAGACGGCAGCAAAAATCATTTCTGTTTTGTTTCATCCGCTCTTGCTGCCAACTTATTTGGTGTTGGTACTTCATTATTTTTTTCCGGCCATGCTATCATTAAAAGCCGAGTATAGTTATACCATTATCGGGCTGATTTTTGTTTTTACGTTTGTGCTTCCTTCTATTAACCTTGTTACGCTTCGTTACTTTGGTAGCATCACCTCGCTTACATTGGAATCGCGCCAGCAACGGGTTTTACCTTTTACATTTATCACCTTGCTATACCTATTAGTGACTTTTTTATTTTATGCCAAGTTGCCGTTCAGTCAAAATTTCAATAAACTAATGGTAATTATTACGGCCTTGGTGGTGGTGTCTTTAATCATCACGTTATTTTATAAAGTTAGCGTACACAGCATGGCTATTAGTGGAGGCTTGGGGATTATGTTGCCCTTAAACCAAGTTACCGAACAAGACAATTTACTTTTGCCAACAGTTGGCTTAATTCTTATTGCGGGGTTGGTTATGTCGGCTCGATTATTTTTGAATGCGCATACACCCCGTGAAGTAATGGTGGGCAGTGTGGTGGGTGTATCGGTTGGGCTCATTGGAATGATCTTGTTATTTTAAATTTCTATACTATGGATTTTAAGTTTCTTAGGTATTCAGTCAATGGAGGTGTTGCACTCATTACGCTAAATCGGCCCGATGTTTACAATGCACTAAACGATGGCATAACCTACGAACTACAAGATGCACTAAAGGCGGTAGCAAAAGATGATGTCGTTCGAGTGGTTGTTTTAACAGGCGAAGGAAAAGCATTTTGTTCGGGCCAAGATTTGAAAGACAGTGCACAGCAAGGCAAGCGTTCTTTTTTAGATTCGCTGCATAAGCGGTACAACCCTATTATTTCGGCCATGCGCAATTTACCCAAGCCAATTGTTTGCCGACTAAACGGTGTTGCCGCAGGCGCGGGATGTTCGCTGGCATTAGCTTGCGATGTGATTGTAGCTGCCGAAGAAGCTACATTGATAGAAGTATTTGTAAACATTGGTTTAGTGCCCGATTCTGGCTCTTCTTACTTTCTTCCACGATTGGTGGGTATGGCCAAAGCATTTGAATTGTGCAGCATGGGCAACAAAGTAAAAGCAACCGATGCGTTGGCAATGAGGTTGGTAAACAAAGTGGTTCCAATAACAAACCTCGATGAGGCAGTAAAAATGTATACCGATTATTTCGCTATAGCGCCCACCAAAGCCATTGGGTTAATGAAGAAGATGCTTAATAAATCAGCCACTTCGACACTCGATGAAATGCTTGAGTACGAAGCCTACTGCCAAGAAATAGCAGGTGCTTCACTCGATCATAAAGAAGGAGTTCAGGCGTTCCTCGAGAAACGGAAGCCGCTTTTTAAAGGAAAATAAGTTAGAATCCGCTCAGCGAAATACCGATTGTTAGCGTACTCATTCGGGTGCGATCGGGGCCTTTGTTTTCTTGAAAAACAGGTGTTGCGTTGTAGTAGGTAAAAAGCCCAAACGATCCAATCCCTACTTTACCATAAAATCCGTAGCGAAGTGAGCTAAGCCCATGCTGTTGAGAATCTTTGCTGGTGATATCTTGTCCGTTTATGCTATAATTTACTTTCGTGTGGGTATCAAACAACCAACCCAACCGAACGCCAGCGGTTACGTGTATACTTCGCGATAAATCATCTGGCTTGGTATCAAATCGAACCTCAGCTGGCATGATATCTAAGTAATTCATTATCAACATACTTTTATCGGCATTGGGCATGTTTAGTTCTGGTGAGCTAGCAGGTATTAGATGAAACGTTCCATCTCCGCTTACTTGTTTGTTAAGGGTATAGTTATTGGCGAGTTTATAGCGCTCAAAACTAAGGCCTATACCTGGGCGGTAGCTGAATTTTGAATTCCAAAGCCTTACGGGATATTGATAATATAAATTCAACGTTCTTGATCCCCAAAAACCTTGATCGAAATTAGCTGGCGTACTTCCTTGTGCCCTATTAAAACCAAACTCGATGATAAACGAGCCAGGTAAATCAGGTCTTTTTACGCGTTGTTTCTTTTCTTGGGCAAATAGCGAAAAGGCGATGAGCAAGAGGGCAAACGAAGCAGAAATTTTACGAAACATAGGTTTTTTTAAAATTTGAAACGGCAAAAATACAAGTTTCGTACTCAGTGGCCAAAATCAGCCCTTGCCTTACGTGTTTATTCTCTTAAATTTGCCGACCAATTACAGAACTAGATGTCTGTCGAGACATAAAAGTTCTAACATAGTTGATTATGGGCCTGTAGCTTAACTGAATACCTGCCTGCAGGCAGGGAGCATAGAAGCTCACATAATTTTGGAATATGTATTATGTTTACGTTTTGCGAAGCGTAGAATTTGGCAGGTTTTATGTTGGGTTGACCGACAATGTAGAAAGAAGATTGAAGGAGCATAATAGTGGAAAGACGAGTTCAACTAGATTTTATGCACCGCGGATTTTATTATTTGTTGAGAAATTTGATACGAGACCAGAAGCGAGAGAAAGGGAAAAATACCTGAAAGCCGGTTCTGGTAAAGAGTTTATTAAGAGATATTATTTGGGCCTGTAGCTTAACTGAATAGAGCATCTGACTACGGATCAGAAGGTTGGGGGTTTGAATCCCTCCAAGCCCACTTTTTTTACAATAAGGCAATAAATTAATAGTGCCGAAGGTTATTTAGAGAACATTGCTACTAGACATTAAAACTTTCTTGTCAATCAATTAGTCTTAGGTGAAGGTGAAATTAAAAAGCGAGCGCAAGGCTAATTCAATGAGAAAAAAGATGCCATTTTTACTACTGGTAATCCTCACCATTTTGGTATCCTCTTGCGAAGATCAGGGTATTTTAAAGGCAGATCGAAATTTCTTAAAAGGTGAAAACCTAAAAACTGCCGCGGTAGATACTTTTTTAATCAAAACTTCTACAGTACTAATCGATTCCATACCTACATCAGGTGCCAGCGTGTTGGTTGGCTCTTATACTGACGACTTGATGGGACAGGTTAATTCTTCGGCTTATTTTAAAGTTAGATATGACCCTGATAACACAGGAAAGGGTTTTATGCCTGATACCAATTGGGTATATGATTCAGTGCAATTGATCATGCATTATAATAATTATTCACAAGGCGATACACTCAAACCGCTTACACTCAATATAAATGAGCTTACGGAAGAGATCACTCCCCGCACGATACAAACACAAGATCGAGTATCCTTCTTCAGTGTTAGAAGCAGTATGTATAACACAAGTAAAGTGAATTTCAGCAGCACACCAATCGCATCGCATGTCGTAAAGTTTAGACCAAATAGGGATTCAATAAGTTTAACTCTCCCCAAAGCTTTTGGAGCCAGGTTTTATAATGTTGAGTCACAAGTTCCTGGGTCTATTAAAGACATTAGTCGCTCTAATTTTACGCCCAAGGCAGATTGGTTTAAATCTGCTTATTTTAAAGGCGTTAATTTATCAACCATTGCAAATACGAACGCGTGTATTGTCGGATTTATTCCTTCTAAAGTGACGATAAGGATTTATTATACTATTGGAATTCCCGAGAGAGATAACCAAAAGGCAAGTAGAATAAAAGATTTTAATCTTATTCTAGACGGCACGAATTTCAATAATATTACGTCTGATAGAGTAGGTAGCGCCACTCAGGCACTTCAAAATTTGGTGGCAATCCCTTCCGCGGCAACTAACCACACTACTTATGTACAAGCTGGTGTGGGTGTTTATACTAAAATTGAATTTCCTACCTTGGCACAATTTTTTTTGAATCCTGATATCATTATGCTAGAAGCAACCTTGGAAGTACCCGTAGCGCAAAATACCTATATGGGAAATACGAAGCCCCCTCGTCTTCTATCATTATACACCACAGACAAGACAAATATTATCAATGGAATTTTGCCAGCCGGAAATAGTCCGCTTACAGGTAGATTGTTTTTTGATTCCGAATATCAACGAACTACTTATTCGTTTCCACTAATTAATTTTATTCAATCTCAATTGGTTTCTAACGCTTCATCATTCAGATCACTAGTACTTACGACACCTGCCGCTAATACTCCTACTCGAGATTTCTTTTCGGAAGTAACGCGTGTTGCTATCGGCAGCCCACTGCACCCCACTAATAAAATGAAACTAAAAGTTGTTTATACTCAATACAGCACAAATAAATAAATCGATTATGAAATTTTCCCTACTATTTTCTTTTCTCGCCATTGTCTCTTTAACTATTTTATCTTCTTGCGGAAGCGATTCATCAACCGCAACATCTGTTAAGTCAGGCTTGTGGACACGAAAGGCAGATTTTCCAGAATTTTCGAGAGGCAATGCGACAGGTTTTCTCTTAAATGGTAAATATTATTTGGTTGGCGGCTATAGTCAAGATGAGAACAAAAGATTTAAGGATGTTTACGAGTATAATCCAGCGACTAACAATTGGGCGCCTAAGGCTATTTTTCCTGGTGCAGCCAGATCGGAAGCCGTTGCATTTACAATTGGAGGTAAGGGTTATGTAGGCACTGGAAGAGATGATAATCAAGATAGACTAAAAGATTTTTACGAGTATGACCCTGCTACTGACCAATGGACTAAAATTGCCGACTTTGTTGATGCGAGATCTGGTGCAATTGCATTTACAATTAGTAACAGAGGGTTTGTAGGAACAGGCTATATTGGATCAAATATTGGTAGTCCCAGATCCGATATTTACGAATACATACCAGCACCCACCAATACGTGGGTTCAAAGAAAGGGCATCGTGGTTAGAAGGGGCAATGCCGCTGTAATGGTGGTAAATAACGCGGCTTATATAGTTGGAGGAACGAGTAACTCCCTTCTTGTAACCGAATTCGAAAAATTTACGGCAGCAACGGTTGAGGGTGAGGTTGAGAAAAAAGAAGACCTTGACGGAAGAGATTCAAACGGAAACATTCTTACTCAACCATCAGCGCGTGAATTTGCAAGTACTTTTACGATTGGTGAGTTTGGATACTTAGTGACAGGTTCTGGTAGTGGATTTCCACGAAGTGATATTTGGCAATATGATCCTATTAAAGATTCTTGGATAGAGTTTATTTCCTTACCTGCAGGAAAAGCGCCTGCTAGGGATGCTGCTTTGGGCTTTGCAGTTGGGAATCTTGGATATCTAACTACTGGTAGACAAAGTACATTCCGATTTTTTGATACGTGGTCGTTTGATCCCGCTGGAGTAACCAAGTAACCAAAATATTTACTTTATGAAGCCAAGGCATTTAATGCTTTGGCTTTTATTTTTTCTAGGTCGATAATGGGTGTGTTTGTTTCTTTCGCCAACTCATCCCATTTTCTTAATTGAATGCTAGCCTCGAAAAGTGGATCTCTCTCAAATTCCTCAGCTTCTGCTGGTGTCATTTTACCTCCTTGGTAGTTTAAGGTTTGCTTACTCGCCTCTGATAGATTTGCATAATATGCTGGGTCTTTAAAAGTTAAGTATCGCTTTGCCGCTACGTGATTTTCAACGAGCCGGGCAATCCGTTCCGAAAAACCTTTTTCGCGGAGATAATCGGCACCTATTTTTTCGTGGCTCTTAGTTCCGTAGCCACCCATGTTATTTTCTTCATTGCGGCTTACGCAAATATGCCCGATGTCGTGGAAGAATGCGGCTAAGATTACTTCGTCATCAAAACCTGCATCGATGGCAAGTTGTGCCGCTTGCGACATGTGTTCGATTTGCGAAACTGGTTCGCCAATGTAATCTTGGTTTCCATATTTTTCGTAGAGATCAAATATCTCTTGTATGCTATCCTTCTTTTCCATTTTTTTAAATTATGAAAAGGCAAAGTATACTTTTGGAAATGGAAACGATAACCCAGAGAGTTAA
>JAAFHY010000133.1:2236-6686 GCA_013298505.1 Cytophagales bacterium | reverse complement strand
GTACTGAAAAAGATAGGTACCTGAATTTAACCGCATGCTATGCTTACGATCGTAAAAAGTTTCTACAAAAAAGAATTGAAGTAGGCGAGGGTCTTTTAGGCCAATGTTTTTTAGAGCGAGATACCATTTACTTGCGCGATGTACCGAAAGAATATGTACGGATAACCTCTGGCCTTGGCGATGCACCACCTGCTAATGTATTGCTGGCACCCATTCAAACTGACGAAGATATTGTTGGAGTGCTGGAATTAGCTTCGCTTTATGAAATCGATGAAAATAATATTAAGCTAGTAAAAAAACTGTGTGAGATTGTGGCCTCCGCCATTATTTCGACACGCGTAACCGAGCGGGTCCAAACCTTGTTTAGAGAATCGCAACAGCAAACAGAAGAGCTACGCGCGCAAGAAGAAGAGGTACGACAGAACATGGAAGAGATACAGGCTACGCAAGAAGAAATGCAACGAAAAAGTGCTGAACTTACAGCCTACATGGAGTCAATTGATAACACGTTGGCACAAATTCAATTTGATACCGAGGGCAACATTCAGATGGCCAACGATATTTTCTTAAAAGCCATGGGGTACCAAATGAACGAAGTGGAAGGCAAGCATCACCGTATGTTTGTCGATCGAGAATTTGCTTCTTCAGATGAATACAGAACCTTTTGGCAAGATTTGAAAAGCGGAAAATCGTTTCAAGGTGAATTTAGGCGTTTAGGAAAAGGAGGTCGGGAAGTGTGGATTAGCGCAAGCTACACACCAATCATCGATCAACAAGGGCATGTTATTCGAGTGATTAAGTTGGCTCAAGATATCACCCAAGCTAAGCAGCGTACGCTCGAGTTAGAAAGAAAACTAGCTATTAAAAATCAGTTAACAGAAGCAGCTTAAAATTCAGCTTCGCAATGCACTAGAATTTTTTGGCGAATAGTGTTGGGTTTAGCGTACTGAGTAAAGGGCGGCACTGCGGCCCTTTATCATTTTAGACCTATTTGCACACAAAATACCCTATTATCATTCAAAATTTTAGGCGTATTTTTGCGTTCTTAGTCCATTAAGAAATGCGTGTTAGATTACTATTTTCCATTCTTTTAGGGGTTTCTACACTTTCGTTTTCGCAAGTAAAAAAAAAGTAAAAAGCCCATTGCCTTACTTTCGGTAAACAAGCAGCCCGTTTATACCGATGAATTTATTTACCTATATAAAAAGAACCATCAAAATCGTCCAGAAGAATTTACCGAACCTAAAATCAGCGAGTACATCAATCTTTTTGCGAATTTCAAGCTGAAGGTGGCCGAAGCGCAAGCTTTGGGAATGGACACTACCAAAAAATTTATAAAGGAATTTAAGACCTACCGCGAAGATTTGAAGAAGCCTTACCGGGCCGAGCCAGATGTGGTCGATCAACTGGCCAAGGAAACCTACCAACGGTTAACCGAAGAAGTGCGGGCCTCTCACATCTTGGTGAGTTTGGCCGCAGATGCCTTTCCGGCAGATACGCTAGCAGCTTACCAAAAAATAGCTGACATCCGCAAACGGATTTTGACGGGTGAAGATTTTGAAAAGCTGGCACGCGAACTTTCTGAAGACCCCTCGGCCAAATATAACGGAGGCGATTTGGGCTACTTTACAGCGATGCAAATGGTATATCCATTCGAGCAAGCCGCTTATCAAACTACTAGTGGTCAAGTATCGCCAATTGTGCGCACACGGTTTGGCTATCATCTTATAAAAGTTATAGATAAAAAACCTGCCCGTGGCGAAGTAGAAGTCTCGCACATATTGTTACGAACCGAAAATGATAAAAACGGTAAAGCCAAAAACACCATTTTAGAGATTTATGAGCAACTAAAGGCTGGCCGCGCGTGGGCCGATCTATGCAAAGAATATTCAGAAGATGCGAGCACGAAAGATGTGGGCGGAAAACTACGACCGTTTGGTGTAGGGGCATTGGCTTCGGTTCCTGAATTTGAACGCATGGCCTTTGCCCTTAAAAACCCGGGCGATGTTTCAGATCCTTTTCAATCAGCTATTGGATGGCACTTAGTAAAATTAGAAAATAAAATTCCATTACCTGCCTATACAGAATTAGAAGCTTCGCTGAAAAAACGCGTGGCGCGCGATGAACGCATGCAAATTTCGCAGCAAGCCTTAAGTGCCAAACGAAAAAAGAGCATGGGTTTTGTGGATGAGGAGCAAGTGAAAAAGGAGTTTTTTGCATTGGCTGATTCATCCCTCAACCGTGGTAAGTGGCAATTTGCAGGTAACCCAATGCTGTTAGAGAAAAAGATAGCTCACTTGCAAGGAAAAGACGTATATGTTCGCGACTTGGTAAAATTTATTTCGATCAACCAAGCGCCAAATGGTATGATTCCTAAAAGTTACATCGAGCAATTGTACACCACCTTTGTGGATGAAGCCATGAGTGATTTGGAGGAAGAGCAACTTAAATCTGACAAACCAGAATTCAAAAATTTGCTAACCGAATACCGAGAAGGCATTTTATTTTTTGAAATTATGGAAAGGGAGGTGTGGAACAAAGCCTCTGCCGATACCCTAGGCCAGCGAGCATATTACCAATCGCACCGAGAAAAATATCAAGCCAAAGACCGAGTGGATGCGCGCATCTTTACGGCCACTGAAAAAAATTTGATTGATGAATTCAAAAAGAAAGTAGAGAGGGGCGACACCCTATCAGATGGGTTTCTAAAAAGATTTAAGTCAGTTCAGCCTTTTCGCAAATACGAAAAGGGAGAAAGCAAAATAGTAGATAAAGTAAGCTTGGTAGTTGGGCTGCATGAAACGCAAGTAGAAAATACATATTATTTGGTAGAAGTGCAGCAATTGGTGGCGCCTGGGCTTAAAACTTTTGAAGAAGCCAGAGCATCTATCATTACCGACTATCAGGCCGAATTAGAGAAAGTATGGTTAGAGAAACTAAGAAAGAAATATCCGGTTTCCGTTTCAAGTAAAGGAAAGAAAATGGTTTTAGCGGAATTGATCAAAAAATAATGAAGAAACCTGCCTACATACTAGGGCTGTCTATTTTTCTGTTAGCATCATGCGATATCATTCGAATGAAGAGGAATAGCAACGGTAGTGGTGCTCGCAAAGAAGTGGCCCGCGTAGGCCAAACCTATTTGTATGCAGATGAATTGCGAGGCATAGCGCCCTCTGAAAGCACCAAAGAAGACAGCGCTGCCCGTGTATCTGCCTATGTTACTAGTTGGATACGCAAACAGTTGCTATTAAATGAAGCAGCTAAAAACATCGACATCAATGAAGCCGAAGTAGAACGCAAAGTGCTTGATTACCGATATAGCTTAATTGGTTATGAATTTCAGAATTATTACATCAACAAAAATCTGAACGATAGCATAACGCAACAAGAGTTGGAAGCATACTACAAAGATCACCTCGATAATTTTATTTTGAAGCAAAATATTATTCAGGGTGCGTATATCAAAGTTGCCAAAACAGCACCACGCACCCAGCGAATTAAAGATTTACTTTTTTCTACCAAGCCCAAAGATTTGAACGAATTAAAATCGTATTGCCTTGGATTTACAGAAGCCTACCAACTGCCAGACTCTACGTGGATTGAGTTTGATAAGTTGGCGGCCAGCTCGCCCTTGGCTGACATTCCAAACAAAATACAGTTTCTCCGCAGCTATAATTACTACGAAACAAGCGATGCTAATTATCTATATTTCTTAAAGATTAATGCATACAAGATTTCTGATAATGCCTCACCAATTGATTTTGTGAAGGAAGATATCCGAAATATTATTTTAAATAAACGCAAGGTAGAGCTTGCGAAAAAATTAGAAGATGAGATTTATGAAAATGCTGCTAAAGAAAAAGAGTTTGAAATATTCGATCGCTAGCCTTTTTTGGTTGGCTACCATAGTAGGCCATGCCCAAGAAAAAACCGGCTTTGTGGTAGATAAGATTATTGCCAAAGTAGATAACTACATCGTAATAAAATCAGAATTGGAGCAAGCCTACCAAGGGTATGTGGCCGAAGGCAATCCGGCTTCTGATGAAGCCAGGTGCCAAATTTTTAATAGGCTTATCATGAATAAACTTATGGTGGCCAAGGCCGAGATCGACTCCGTTACCATCACCGATCAAGAAGTAGATCAAAATACCACCCAGCGCATGGGCATGATTTTGCAAAGCTCGGGCAACTCGCCCGAAGAGCTAGAAAGGAAGTATGGTAAAAGCATGGATCAAATTCGCTTGGAACTGCGTGACCAAATACGAGAGCAATTGTTGGCTCGTGAGATGACCCAGAAAATCACCAAAGAATTAAAAATTACTCCGGCTGAGGTGAAACGTTTTTTTAATAAGATACCCACAGATAGTTTGCCCTTCTATTCGTCTGATGTGCAGATTGGCCAAATTGTGCGCATCGCTAAAATCAGCGCTCAGCAAGAAGATGAAGCCAA
>JAAFHY010000133.1:0-2226 GCA_013298505.1 Cytophagales bacterium | reverse complement strand
GAAAGTTTTAATGACTTGGCTTTAAAGTATTCCGAAGACCCCAGTGCGCGGCAAAATGGAGGAGAGATGGGCTTTGTGGGTCGTGGTGCCATGGTGCCCCAGTTCGAGGCAATGGCCTTCAAACTGCGTAAAGGTGAAATCTCAGTGCCATTTAAATCGCCTTTTGGCCACCACATTATGCAGCTGATTGATAGGCGAGGGAACGAATACAATTCGCGGCATATACTATTGTTGGGAAATCCATCGCAAGAAGATATAAAACGTGCCGAAAAATACCTCGATAGTTTGCGCAGAAAAATTGTGAAGGACAGTATCAAATTTGAATTTGCAGCTAAACAATATTCTGACGATAATGACACAAAAGGCCGTGGCGGTTATTTTACCGACCCCGATGGTGGCGTAAATGTGTCGTTGCGAGATATTGATCCGGTGGTTTACTTGGCCATCGATACAATGAAATTGGGAACCATTTCAAAACCAATTGCCTACCGAACCGATGACGGAAAAGAAGCTGTGCGCATACTCTATTACAAAACCAAAGTGCCACCTCACCAAGCCAATTTGAAAGACGATTGGCATCGGATTCAATCGGCTGCTTTGGCGGAGAAAAAAGACAAAGCAATTGGTAAGTGGTTTAGCAAGTCTCGTCAAGACGTATTTATTAATATTGACCCCAGCTATAATTATTGTAAGATTTTAGAGTAGCAATCGCTATCAAATCAGAAATTAAAAATCGTAATGGAATGAATTTTAAAAATGATGTAGAGGCAGCCGATGCGTTGGCAGTGAGTTATAAAAATTTAAAAAGCGAAATCGCCAAAGTAGTAGTGGGGCAAGATGATGTGGTTCGCTTGGTGCTCACAAGTATTTTTTGCCAAGGCCACTCGTTACTGGTGGGCGTGCCCGGTTTGGCAAAAACCCTGTTGGTTCAAACCATTGCCACTTCACTTGATCTGAATTTTAAACGCATTCAGTTTACACCCGATTTGATGCCTTCGGATATTGTAGGTGCCGAGACGATGGACAAAGAGCGCAACTTTCAATTTGTGAAAGGCCCCATTTTCGCTAACATAATTTTGGCAGATGAAATCAACCGCACTCCACCCAAAACGCAAGCCGCGCTCTTAGAGTCGATGCAGGAGTATGGCGTAACCATAGCCGGTACCAACTATCAGTTGCCACGTCCGTTTTTTGTATTGGCCACACAAAACCCCATTGAGCAAGAAGGAACGTATCCATTGCCCGAGGCGCAATTAGATCGTTTTATGTTCAACATTTTTTTGGATTATCCCACGTATCAACAAGAGGTAAGCATTGTAAAAAACACTACCTCCGATGGCACCACTCAGTTGAGCAAGATCATGTCGGGTGAAGAGATAGTTGCCTTTCAGCATTTGGTGCGTAGAGTGCCAATTGCCGATAATGTTGTAGAGTATGCCGTTAAGCTTACACAATCTACACGGCCTGGTAAAAATGGATCGCCCTTGGCAACTGATTTGCTAGAGTGGGGCGCAGGTCCGCGTGCGTCTCAGTATTTGGTATTAGGCGCCAAATGCAATGCCTTACTCAACGGTAAATATTCGCCCGATATTGAAGATGTGCAAGCCGTGGCCAAGCCAGTATTGCGTCATCGTATTGTGCGAAACTTCAAAGCCGAGGCCGATGGCCTAACAGTTGATGGCATCATTGAGAAGCTGATTGGAAGTTAACGCTCTTTTGAGTTAGATTTTTTCTGTTCGTTCAGCAGCTCCTCAATATCTTTTAGAATCTGCTCGGTTTCTAAGGTTAATGTCCCGTTGTAAATTCCGCGGATGTGTTTCGCTTGATCGATCAACAAAACATGTTCGGTATGTAAAAATTCTGTACTGTCTTTTGTAAACCCCAAGTCTTCTTGTGTCACATCTTGCGCGTCTTCCTGATTGAGCACATAGTGAAGGCAGACATTAAAAACTAGCTTTTTATACTGGTGATAAACAGTTTCAAATGCTTTTTCTATTGCCATGTAAATCTAAACCTTTACAATCCACTCAAAATCATCGCTCTGTGGAAAATCGTGAAATACATTCTGAATGAAATCATTCGGTGTAGCCAATTTCCTTTTCACCATATCAATCCAGGCACCATCCATGTTGAGAACAGCCGCAATGGTTCTGTCTTCTTTGTAGAGATGGTGGCGCACACTCCAGCGCGAAAAATCTTTGGTGGCTTTTGTTACCGTTAAGTCAA
>JAAFHY010000132.1 GCA_013298505.1 Cytophagales bacterium | reverse complement strand
AGATTGATCTTTATTTTTTTTAATACTTATCAGGCTTCCATAAATTGGAAAAGACGAACGCTCGGGCGAATAGCTATACGTATAATCATCCCAAGCCCAGCCCGCACCGAGCGCATCGCCTTGAAAGTGTGAGGTAGAAACAAACAGACGCCTGGCACTATTTTTTAGGAAACGAAACGATTTATCATTTTGAAAAACATCGGAATTGAGAAACGAAGGATCGCCCATTCCCCAAACGATGAGAGAATCATTTTGCGTAGTGTACTTAAA
The DNA here is from genome assembly GCA_013298505.1 of Cytophagales bacterium. Classification (GTDB taxonomy): domain Bacteria; phylum Bacteroidota; class Bacteroidia; order Cytophagales; family Cyclobacteriaceae; genus ELB16-189. Next base: position 6,576 of record JAAFHY010000132.1, on the reverse strand, counting down.
TGCACAAAGCGAATCGCCCAATAATTTGAGTGCAGTGTAGAAAGTGAAAATCTTAGTGTTCGATGCTGGGGTGAAATATTTTTCAGAGTTGAACTCAACCAAATTCTTTTTCTTCACCGGATCGTAAAGTAAAAACCCGGTGTGGTCGCTAAATTTTTTTTCTGTTTGCCGAAGCTCTTTTACAATACTTGCTTTAGGCGAGCACGCCATCGCAAACCCGGCCAACGTAATCCAACAAAAAAATTTCAGCATTATTTTTTATCGGCAAGGTAGCGTTCTACTAAAACATGGCGGTGGTGTGTTTCGTGGCCCGCAATAATAAAACCAAGACCAACTACTGAGATTTCGTTTTTATTGCTTGTTCCTTTTCTGGTTAGCATTTCGGGCGTAAAGCCCTCAAACAAATCAATGGTAGAGGCGCGCAGCCGTGCCATTTCATCTGCAATTTTCTTTAGGCTTCTTCCTTCGGCATTGGCTTGCGGTGCATAATCGTTTTCTTCAAACCCTGCCAAGGGTGTTTTGTCGTTGCGGGCAAAACGCAAAGCGCGGTATGCGAAAATCCGTTCGGCATCAATGATGTGGCACAACAATTCGCGCACACTCCACTTGCCATCGGCATAACGAAAGTCGGCTTTTGAATCGGGAATGCTGTGTGCTATTTCCGACATGCGATTTCCTGATATACGCAAAGCTTGTATCAAGTCAGTTTCCTCAACTTGCTTGATGTAATTCTTATAAAAATGCGGGATGCTCTCTAAGTTAAGTAGCATAGAACAAGGTTAAAATTCAGCAAACAATTTTTCGGGCAGCGTTTCATCTACTTTTACATTTTTCGGGCCGCCATTGTCTGATCGATCGGCAGAAAGCAACACGTTGCCATACTTTTGGTAATTATCCCAGGGGCGAATAAAATCGGCTGTATCTTTTTTTGCATCGGTATAAAAAGCCCAGTGCTTTATCATTTTGTCTTTAACGCCCACATACAATTTGTATTTATTTTCTGGCGTATTGCCTACGTTGGCAAAGGTCAGCTGCAACACGTTATACCGATTATTCATCAGCGAATCTTCGCCCATGTACTTTAGTGTTACGCCACTATCTTTTAGTTTAAAGGGCATCGTTAACCAGTACGAGTCGTTGATCCAAATAGACTTTGCCCGCTTCAGCATTTTCGATAGCGTGTCGGATTCCGTCAACTCCACACCGTGGTACTTCACGCGACCTTCGCCTGTGTTTATGTTCACCAAGTAAACAGAACTATCGCTAGGAGATTCTATTCGCACGCGGCCTGTATGTTTGTCCCACACCAAATCTCTACGCCCGAAAAAATTCCACGAAATAAAGCGTGTCTTATCCCAATTCTCCCTTCCGCCCATTGCGGCCATAATACTATCGGCCAGTTGAATGCCAGCAGGGTCTGAGTTGATCGAATCGAAACCTGCTGCGGCCGGATTTTGTTCGCTCAGGCTTTTTTGTTTGGGCTCACATGCTTGCAGCAGCACCATGGCAATTATCACAACCATTGCTAATTTCATAACTTTTTTTTAGTGGGAGTGAAGGTAACTAAAATAGAGTTGCCAACGATTGACGACATTATTTTTTTTACGACCTCCCTTGCCTGCCGAAGCTTATGCGTAGGCAGGTAACGCTAGCCGACTGTTCAGCCGCATACCTTCTATTTAGCCAAAAGCAGTTAACTTGCATTAAATTTTTTCAGAATGAAATTATCTCTCTTACTCATTTTTGCTTGTGGCTTCTTCCACGCTGTTTCGCAAAAGGATTCCCGCGAAAGTTATCAGCCCATTACCCCAATCGTAATTGATGGCGACCCCAGCGAATGGAAAACAGATTGGATGCTAGACCAAGATGGAAAATTTTTATACAATGTGGGCAACGATCAAACTAATTTGTATTTCCGCATCAAAGTATCAGACGATCTTACCCAACAAAAGATTGCGCTCTTCGGCTTGCAACTGCGGCTTGATGTGAATGGAAAGAAGAAAGGAAAGATAGGCCTGAAGTACCCCGTTGGTAGAGATGCCCGACAATTGAAGAAAGAACCCGAACCATTGCCGCAAGATCTGGCTGGGCGCATTATCGCTAAAAAACAACTCTTAGACGAAGTAGAAGTGTTAGAACTTATTGGTCTTGCAAAAGAAAACATAGTCTCTAGCCGCCTCGGCCTTATGAACGGAATAGAAGTACTGATTGTAGCGGCAGACGATGGCTCGTATTTGTACGAAGCAAAAATTCCATTTAAGGCGTATAAAATCAAGAAGGAAGAAGTGCCCGTGCTAGGAGTAACAATTGAAACGAGCAAACCCAACCTGGCAAAAAACGGCCCAGCAGCAGGGAGTGCCAACCAACAGCCTGGTGGCTTCGGGCAATCGAGCTACGGCCAATACAGCCCACTCATGTCTCAGGCGTATATGTGGGTATCGATAAAGTTGAAGTAGTAAATTTACTACGGTTTATAGGCTGGCGGTAATAGCGGTCAGATAATTTGGTCATCTACCAGTTACACTCTAATATCGGAGATTTCCCTCGCAGAAATGTGAACGGCTTCAGAGAAAGATTTATAACAGAGGACAAGTGAGAAATGAAAGGACCGATCTCCGCATTAAGAATAATAACCAATCCTTTTATAATAGGATTTAAAATAATACCGTACGGTATTTAAATTTATTATATTTGTTCTATAATATGAAAGAGGAGCAATCAAAGGGCGAAAGAACAAGACAATTTATCATAGAGAAAACCGCCCCTATTTTTAATAGGAAGGGATATGCTGGAACGTATTTAAGTGATCTCGAAAGGGCAACCGGATTGACGAAGGGAGGTATATACTGCAACTTCGAAAATAAAGATGATGTCGCCTTAGCAGCTTTCGATTATAACTTTGGTCGTGTAAATGACTATGTCGCAAAGCGAATTCTTGTTCACCAGAATTCTGTTGATAGACTATTAGTCTACCCTCAAATCTATCGCGACTTTTTAAAAATCCCTTTTCTTCAGCCTGGCTGCCCAATCCTGAATACATCAACTGAAGCTGATGATACCCATCCTGAGCTTAAAGCGAAAGCCGCAAATGCTTTACAATATTGGAAAAGGGCTATCGAGAATCTGGTGAAGAGCGGGATTGATCGAAAGGAAATTAAAGCTGATACAAATCCTTCAGAGGTGGCGGTAGTCATCATGTCATTAATTGAGGGCGTTATCATGCAAGCAAAAGTTACTAATAAGTCAACTGAATTAAGAATAGCGATGGACTTCCTTGAAAGAATCATTTTGCAGTTAAAAGTTTAATTTTTTTGAATTAATAAATACCGTACGGTATTATTTATATGCAAAACAAATCGGTGAAAGAATTTATAAAATATTACGAACGAACTCGAGAGATAACCAAACAGGTAATAGGTGTAATCCCTCTGGATAAAATGGACTGGACATATAGGAACGGAAAATTTACGATAGCCGATTTAGTTCGTCACATAGCAGCAATTGAGCGAAATGTTTTCATCGAAGTAATACAAGGAAAGAAATCAACCTATAAAGGATGCAGAAGTGAATTAGCTGATGGCTATAAAAATGTCATTAACTATTTCGATGAAATGCACCTTCAATCCATTGAAATCTTAAGGGCTCTTGATGATGACGACCTACTTATTGAGGTCAGGACCTTAGACGGTAAGATTACTTCAGCTGCCAATTTCTTAAGGGCATTAATTGTGTATGAGGTACATCATAGAGGCGCACAATGCATTTATTTGAATCTACTAGGAGTTAAAACACCACCAGTGATAGGGCTGATGGAAGAGGAGGTGATAGAATTTAGAAAGTAAAACAATTATGAGAGAAGCATTCATCGTGACAGCAAAAAGAACTCCAATAGGTAGCTTTATAGGCGCATTATCAAGTTTCTCAGCCACTGAATTAGGAGCAATTGCAATAGCTGAAGCCTACAGTAGTGCCAGAATTGAAGCGAAAGAAATAGACGCTGTGTATTTCGGAAATGTGTTGTCATCAAATTTAGGACAGGCTCCTGCAAGACAGGCAGCGAAATCAGCTCGCATACCTGATGAAGTTGACAGTACAACAATTAATAAAGTATGCTCTTCTGGTTTGAAGGCTGTGAGCATTGGTGCTCAGCAAGTTCAGCTGGGATTAGAAGACATCATTATTGCTGGTGGAATGGAAAGCATGAGCAATGCTCCGCATTATGTGAATCTTAGAAAGACAATAAAGCTGGGGCATCATGAATTTACTGATGGGCTTTTGAAAGATGGTTTGACTGATGCCTATAGTAATTTTCACATGGGCCGTATTGCTGAGTTATGTGTTGGTAAGTACAAACTTACGCGTGAGCAGCAAGATGAATTTGCGTTGGCTTCCTATGAAAGGGCAGCAACTGCCTTTAAGAGTGGAAAATTCAAAAATGAAGTAGTGCCAGTAAAGCTCAAAGTAAAGGATAATGTGGTATGGTTCGAGGACGAAGATGTTTCAAAGGTGATTCCTGAGAAAGTCTCGAAATTAAAACCTGTTTTTTTGGATAACGGAACAATAACGGCAGCGAATGCTAGTAATCTTAATGATGGTGCTGCTGCATTACTTCTAGCGTCAAAACAGGCTTTAGAAAAGTATGATCTAAAGCCTATCGCTAGAATTATTTCCTATGCGGATGCATCGCAGGCACCTGAATGGTTTACCACTTCACCCTCTTTAGCAATACTAAAAGCATTACAACAAGCTAGGCTTACCATTAATAACATTGATTATTTTGAGATTAATGAGGCCTACGCAGTTGTTGCAATTGCTAATCAGCAGATACTAAATATCAATACTAAAAAAACAAATGTATATGGCGGTGCAGTTGCTATGGGGCATCCACTTGGTGCTTCGGGCGCAAGAATACTGTGTACACTCACTTCAGTTCTGATTCAGGAAGGCGGCAAGTATGGAGTTGCAGCAATCTGCAATGGAGGCGGTGGTGCTACAGCAATGGTTATTGAGAAAATCTAACAGAGTATTTTATGAATCAATTAAGGAAAGTAGCTGAGAGTTCAATGAAGATTCGATTTCATGATTGCGACCCAATCATCATCTCAACATCATCGGTATGTAATTACAGTACATGCGCTTAAAACAGAAAGACAAGGTTTGGATGCAGGGACTAATCCAACATTTGTTGGCTTTATGTTAGCGCAGCAAACCAGCGAGAAAGCATCTCTCATTCTTTATTATATTATAACGATAGGACATGAATACTAATTACCTGGAGAGTGCCATAAGGCAATTTCAATATTACAAGATGCTTGGCGAAAAGGCTATTGCGCAAATCCCTGAAGAAAAGTTATTCTGGCAGCACAGTGGTGATAGCAATAGTATAGCCATAATTGTAAAGCATTTAGCCGGAAATATGCTTAGCCGCTGGACGGATTTTCTGACAACCGATGGCGAAAAAGAATGGCGCAATCGAGATGACGAATTTGAGAATACAATTGAATCTAAAGGCGACTTGCTCAAGGTGTGGTCAAATGGTTGGAGCGTTTGTTTAGAAACATTGAAGTCATTAGATGAGTGTGATCTTGAGAAGACGATCTACATACGTAATCAGGGACATACTGTTATCGAAGCTATTAACCGACAACTAGCACATTACCCATATCACGTGGGCCAAATTGTATTTATCGCCAAAATGTTTGCACCACATTGGGAAACATTATCAATACCAAAAGGAAACTCTAAGGGTTACAATGAGGCTAAGTTTAAACAAACGCAACACAACGAACACTTTACTGATGAGTATTTTAGTACTAATAGAAGTAGTGAACAGAGCTAGAATTTGTAATTATACAAAGGACAATGAAATATAAGATTGACAATGCGATAGAAGTCTTAAGCCGAACACCAATTGTAATAGAGATTTTACTTTCTGAATTATCAGACAATTGGATTTATTGCGATGAGGCTCCTGACACATCGAGCCCTCTTCATGGCAAAGCAGTACAAAAATGAAGTTAGGCCGTTTATCTAATTCTTACCCAGACTTACAATAAATTTTATGGATGTTAGAATATACATTGTTGGAGCAGGTGCTATTGGAAGAGCACTCGCAGTTTTTCTGAAATTGGAAAACAAAAACGTAACCCTCATCAGAGGAAGCATTGATAACTTATTGCCATATAAGGAAAGTATCTCTGTTGTTTTAGGGAATGGGGCTGAACTTAAGGCAGAAATTGAAATATCTACTCTTAGCAACTTAAAAAGTTTGGATGGGTTGATAGTTTTAACAAGCAAGTCAGTTGGAAACAAGGATCTAGCGGCTGCTCTTAAGAATAAGGTAAATATGTCTCCAGTAATTATTTTACAGAATGGTCTTGGCGTTGAACGAAGCTTTATTGAAAACGGGTTTTCTGAGGTCTATAGGTGTGTACTATTTTTAACCAGCCAACTTTTGACAGAGTCAAAAGTTGTTTTTAAGTCTATTGCTATCTCCCCAGTTGGAGTAGTCAAAGGAGACCTGAAACTACTTAACTCTGCCATAGAACAACTCCATACTATCAATTTTCCTTTTAG
>JAAFHY010000131.1 GCA_013298505.1 Cytophagales bacterium | reverse complement strand
ACGCTGAATCTTGAAGAACTACAAATATATTTTCACGTGCATTGCCTTTGCGTTGTTATGGGGATCGGCATCTACAGCCGGAAAATTCGGAATTCAATCCGTTGAGCCTTTAACTTTTTTCACCATTCGGTTTTTAGCAGCAGGCGCTATTCTCCTATTATTTTCTCATGGCATAATGCGCTATGCGTTACCCAATGGAAAAGAGTGGTGGCAGGTAACTGTGTTTGGGGCATTTAATACCGCTTTGTATTTGGGTATTTTTGTTATCGCCCTCAAAAATGTGGCGGCAGGAATTACCACTATGGCCATTGCGTTGAACCCACTTCTTATTGGCATTCTATCAGCACAAACCATGAAGCGCAAAGTTCTTTGGCGCGAATGGCTTAGTATTTTTATAGGAATGGTAGGCGTGGGAGTAGCTACACTTCCTTTATTAAAAACAAAGCACGCCACGCTATCAGGCGTTTTGTTGATCGCACTTTGCATGTTGATGTACTCGATCGGGTCTGTTTACTATGCATCGGTAAAATGGAAACTAGAACGAACTACCATCAACGCATGGCAAGTATTTATCGGAGGCTTGATGCTGCTTCCGTTTGCATGGTTATTTGAAAGCGGTAATAATTCATTCGATACAAAGTTTTTTCTTTCGCTCGCTTGGTTGATAGTACCTGTTTCTATTGGGGCCGTTCAATTGTGGCTTCGGTTATTAAAAGACGATGCCGTTCGTGCCTCCATTTGGCTTTTCCTTTGCCCGGTGTTTGGGTTGGTATTTGCTACCGTTTTATTGAACGAACCCTTTACGCTATTTACCGCAGCAGGCGCGCTGATGGTAATCTTGGCTCTTTATATCGGTCAGCGTGTTCGATCTTAACAACAGTCGTATATCAATTCAAAATTCAAAGTTCAAAATTGTAAACCTTGAACCTTGAACCTTGAATTCTATGCCAACTCCCTCAAATCAACAGGAACCACGCGAGAGATTCCTTTCTCTACCATCGTAATTCCATAAATCACATCGGTGGTGGTCATCGTGCGCTTGTTGTGGGTAACAATTACAAACTGACTGTCTTTGCTAAAGCTTCTGATGATGTTGTTGAATTTATCAATATTGGCATCATCGAGCGGGGCATCGACCTCATCGAAAATACAAAATGGTGCTGGCTTTAGTAAATACATTGAGAACAGCAGTGCTGTGGCCGTAAGTGTTTTTTCTCCACCCGAAAGTTGATTGATCGTTAATGGCCGTTTGCCCTTCGGCTTGGCAATAATATCAATTTCTGAATCAAGTGGTTTGGTGGGGTCTACCAATTTCAAATCGCAATCGTCACCTTCATTAAACAGTGAACGGAATACTTTAATGAAGTGATCTTTGATTTGTTGGAAGGCCACCATAAACGTTTCGCTGGCTACACCTTCAATTTCGTTGATGGTGCTAAATAGCGATTCTTTTGCCTTCAACAAATCATCTTTTTGAGCGATGATGAAATCGTTGCGTTGTTTAATTTCATTATAGGCTTCCATTGCCATGGGATTGATCGGCCCCATGTTATCCAGTTTCTCGCGAATCTTACTTACATCAGCGCGCAGCTTCTCATCATCAGCAATCGCGTAAGCTTCGGCTTCTTCGGGAGTTGCTTCTCCAATCACCGAGTCAAGGTCTACATTGAATTCAACTGATAACCTTTCTTTTACCGAGTTGAGCTGCAGCTTGCTATCGTTCAATTGATTTTGCAACTCCATTAATACCGAATCAATATTTTGGCGCTGATGTTGGGTTTCGCGCAAATCTTTATCGTACTGATCTATTTCGCCTCGGCCTGAGTAATATTCTTTTTCCGCTTCGCTCAAGCCTTTTTCCATTTCCTCCTTTTCGGTATACATGGCAATCAAATCCACATCATTGCTTTGTGTGGTTTCTATTATGGCTTTCGCTTCTTCATCGTTCTTCTTCAGTTCTTCGGCATTTACTTCAATGCGAACGGTACTTTGTTCCATCGACTCTTGCTTGAATCGTATTTCTTGTTCAACGCTTTTTACCCTGTTCTCTTGCTGGTGGAAGAAAATATTTTGCTCATTAAACGCGGCCGATTTTTGGCTCAACAAATCGTTTTGATTTGTCAACTCTACCACCAACGTTTTTAATCGCTCGTCATGTTGTTTAGATTCAACAAATGCAAGCTCAGACTTTGGTTTGATGTCTTGCAATTCGCGTGTAAGCGTGTCGATCTTTTCTAAAATATCTTCTCTTCTTAAATCGGCACTGCTTAGCATAGTTGAAAATTGCTCTTGCTTGGTGCGTACCGAAATATGTTCGTCACTTACCAGTTTAATCGAGTTTTGTGCTTCTTCGATTTGCTGCTTTAATGTATTGTTGCGAAGGCGTTCTAACTCACGCTGGCGATCCATTAGCGAGTGACGCGTGTCATCAACTTTTTTCGTTAAGTCTTTAATTTCTTTGTCGAGTTTTTCTAGGTTTTTAGCGCGGCCAATTTTCTTACCTTCAAACAATCCTACCGACCCACCTGATAAACTAAACCTACGCTTGGTAACTTTTCCGCTCTTCGAAATAAAAACGGTGTCGCCATCGGTAGACATGCTTTTAATATCGCCCTCGCACACGTATACCTTATCTAAGATGAACGACATCAACTTGGTGTACTTCGGATCGAACTCAATGATTTGCGTAGCCGGAAACGCATTGCTGTACATTTGAATGTGAGAGGAAGAGAACTTTTCAAAAGAATCGAGAATGAAAAAATTTGCTTTGCCTTTGCTCGCATCGCTCAAAATATTGATGGCCTCGTAAGCTTCGGCTTCGTGATCGACTATGTAGTAATTGAGATAAGGCTCTAGATAATTCTCGATCGCCACCCGATATTCTTCGCTGGTCGATAACACATCCGATAGGAGTGGGGCGTTTTTTGTCCAGCCCACATTTTTCTTTAAAAACTTAATGGCCTCTGGGAAGCCCTCTAAATTTTCGACCAGCGATTTCGTTAACTGAAATTCATTTTGGCGTGCATCGAGTTTGCGCCCATGCTCGGTCATCTCATCGCGAATCATTTCGATCGTTTTCTCTAACGATCCAATCCGTTGAAAGGTGTCTTCCTCTTCGCGCTTTAATTTTTCGAGGTAATTGTTTTTCTCTCCAATTTCTTCATTCAATAAAACGAGTTTCTTCTCGAACTCTGCTAAGCTGGTGCTTTGCTGATGTGTATCGGTAGTGGTTCGCTCTAGCTCTTGTGTAAAAGACGAAATTTGAATTTCGCGTATTTCTAAATCTTTGTTCAGCTGAAACGATTCGTCTTGTTTGGCACGATGTGCCTGGCGCAATGCGTCCGACTCTCCTTGAAGCGTGTAAGTAGCAGCTTTTTGTGATTCAAATTCTGATTTTAGTGTCTCTAGCTTATCGGTAATCTCTTTTAAAATAGCTTGCGATGAATCTCTTTCGGTTTCAAGGCTTTGAATGCTGAATCGTGCACGTTCATTACTTTTTTTGTCTTGATCGATTTGATCTTTCAGATTTTGTATTCGATCGTTTAAAAAGCGAAGGCGTTCGTTTTTAATTTGTTTGTCGCTTTCGTACTGACGGATTTTAGAAACAAACTCGTTGATTGATTTTTGTCTGGATGAAAGCGTTTTTTCCTTAAGGATTAATTCTGATTTCGACTTTTCGATCAGGGCTTCTTTCTCTGCAATCTCTGCGGTGAGTTTTACCTTTCTGTCATTTTCAGATTCAGATTGTTTGTTCAACACACTGAACTTATCTTTTTGCTTGTTGACAACCACTTTTGCCAAGTGAATGCTTTTTTCTTTGTAGTCTTCTTTGATTTTGTAATACTGCTCAGTTTGCTTAGCCTGCTTCTCCAGGCTTTTCATGTTTTTTTCGATTTCAAAAAGCAAATCTTCTACGCGCTCGAGGTCGGCATCTGTATCTTCCAGTTTTTTGAGTGTCTCTTTTTTGCGTTTTTTGAATTTCGAGATGCCTGCGGCTTCTTCAAACAACATTCTGCGCGAGTTATCGCGATCGTTCAGCAGGTCATCTACCATTCCTAATTCGATAATTGCATAACTGTTTGATGCCACGCCCGTATCTAAAAATAAATTGGTGATGTCTTTTAACCGGCACGATACACCATTGAGCAAATATTCACTTTCACCAGACCTGTACAACCTCCGGGTAATGGTAATTTGAGAATACTCAGTAGGGAGGATATTTTTTGTATTGTTGATTGTGAGCGATACTTCGGCCATTTGCTGAGCCGAGCGCTGGCTGGTGCCGTTGAAGATCACGTTTTCCATTTTCTCCGAGCGCAGGGCACTAGTCTTTTGTTCGCCTAGCACCCACCGAATGGAGTCTACCACATTTGATTTGCCGCAGCCGTTCGGCCCTACAATGCCGGTAATACCCTCGTCAAAATTGATAACAATTTTATCGGCAAAGCTTTTAAATCCTTTAATCTCCAGTTTCGATAGTTGCATGAGTCGCCCGCAATTAGTGTGGTTGTAAAAAAAATAAGACGGCAAAGATAACTTTCAGTTTGGCATTTGAAAAGGCAGCTATTCTCAATCCATGCACATTTTATCCAGTTGATAAAATGATACGAAATGCTCTTTTTCTAACGGAATTGAATATATTTGTCGGTAATGGATAATTTGCAATTTTGGATTTGGTTAATTGTTATTGTTGTTACCTTTTTAGCACGTAACAAAAAGAAGCAACAAACTGGAGGGCCTCCTACTTTTGGCGGTGAAGAAGTGTTGGATAAACCGACTCAAAAACCTGTTTCATTCGAGGATTTGCTGCGCGAAATACAAGCTTCTAAGGCTCCCGCCCCTGTGCTGGCTCCCGCTAAACAAACCGATTATGTAGATTATGATGACGACTTGGAGGAGGAGGCCGTTGCCGAGCGTGTGGATTACAGCCAACGTGACCGCGACAGGACCTTTGAAACCTACGAAAAAGCAAAGCAAGCAGCCTTTAATAGGCCATCGTTGGAAGAGACTATGCGAGTGGAAGATACGGTGGTAAAATTCGGTCAGTTTAGGAGCTATCAGCAAGAGAACGAGGTTGTTCCGGCCGCGGCTTTTGTAAAAGACCTACAAGACCCCGAAGGTTTTAAGAAAGCATTTATCATGAGCGAGATACTAAATCGTAAGTTTTAAGTCATTTTTTGATATAAATATTACTCAGATGTGTTAAGGCGGCTTTTCAAAGAGCTGATTTTTTTGGTTTGATGCATCTTTACTGCTATTTGAAACTGGTTACAATTGTTTTTTTTAGGTGATTTAATGTGAAGAGCTAGCATTTATTTTCAAAAAGCACTTTCTATATGCAAACAGTATTTTCCGCCCTTTACATAATTGGAATTTTACTTTCCCCTTCAACCAACTGTCAAACTGACTTTTCGATTAGTTCCAAGGTCGTAAATAACTCTTACTCTGTATATTTATCTCTCAAGGAGGGCTCTCAAGAAAATTATGCCTTTCAGTTGCACGATTTAAATTCAGGTGATCTTGTTGCTAAGGCTGATGTTATGATTGAATCTAAAGAGCCAATTTTAGTTTTTAGAAACGTAAAGCCTTCTTCTTATGCTATTTATTTTACCTCGGTAAGTTGTAATAAAAAGAAATCAATAAAGGGATTAGGTTTGTTACTTGAATAATCATTCGGCATGAACAATTTTTTAAGCTTTAAAGTAATATCTTTTTGTTTTGTCTCATTATTCTTTTTTGACAATACCTATGCCCAATGCCCAACCCAAGGAAATGTTGTTACCAAAGCCCACACCGATATAACATGTTTTGGAGCTAACAATGGAGTGATTACAGTAGACTTGACCAATGCGTCAACATCTATCCCTTATAATTTCGAGTTGATAGACCTTTCTATCCCTGCAATAGTTACACTCTCCGTTACCGAAGTAGAGGATAAGACCGAGAAAAGTGTTATCTATTCAAATGTTCCTCCTGGAAGTTATGCGGTTGCCTTTTTTAAGACGGGATGCCCCACACTTCAAATTACAGATAGCCCATTTGGTTTTGTGATACTTGAACCTGCGCAGTTAACGGTAAATGTTAATCTTCTTGATTCAGATTGCAATCCACTCATAGGTGGTGCCAATGCAGATGGTAGCATCGACTTGACAATCTCAGGTGGCACAGGTGCCTATAACGTATCATGGCCTACCGCCCCTCCTTCAACCCCTATAGCACCTAGCGTTGTTGCAAATGGAGGAAATTTGATTTCCGCTAATCTGGATGGAGGCTCTTATACGATCAGCATTACCGATGCTAATGGATGTACTTTGACGCAAAATATTTCTCTGCCTATTTCAACCTTACCAACTGCTGGCTCTGACTTCTCAGTCTGTGGAAATTCGACACCGCTAAATGGCAATACACCAGGTGGTTCTGAAACAGGGACGTGGACTGGTCCTCCAGGAGTAACTTTTTCCCCTAATGCAAACTCACCAACGGCAACAGCTTCAAATCTTTCCCTAGGGGCAAATACTTTGACATGGTCAATAACGGCACCAGGATGCGTGGGGAATTCGGATCAAGTAATTGTAACGTCCGACAATCCAGCTACGGTAAATTCAGGCGTTGACCAAACGATTTGTGCTGGTGGCACTGTTACCTTGGCGGGAACCTTTGGCGGTTCAGCCACGAGCGCGACCTGGAGTGGTGGTACTGGGTCTTTTGCGCCCAACAACACAACATTAACGGCAGTGTACACTCCGAGTGCTGCGGAAATCACATCAGGTACGTTGACATTGACATTGACAACAAATGACCCCGTAGGATCTTGTCCAGCAGTTAACGATGCGATGACCATCACCATTAACCCCACGGCCACAGTTAACGCAGGGGTTGATCAAGCAGTCTGTTCAAATAATACTGTAACCCTTGCGGGAACCTTTGGCGGTTCAGCCACAAGTGCTACCTGGAGCGGAGGCACGGGATCATTCGCCCCGAATAACACAACATTGGCAGCTGT
>JAAFHY010000130.1 GCA_013298505.1 Cytophagales bacterium | reverse complement strand
AGCTAGCGCAAGCACTTCTTTTTTGTGGCCCACGTGGCGTTGGCAAGACTACATGCGCCAGAATTGTAGCCCGCATGATAAACGGGTTTGAAGAAAAAGCAGAAGTCAATTCTCTTAACATCTTTGAACTAGATGCCGCTTCAAACAATTCGGTAGAGGATATTAGAAATCTGATCGACCAGGTAAGGTACCCACCGCAATTCGGAAAGTTTAAAGTTTACATCATAGACGAGGTTCACATGCTATCCAACTCTGCCTTCAATGCATTTTTGAAGACATTGGAAGAACCTCCCTCCTACGCCATCTTTATTTTGGCCACTACCGAAAAGCACAAAGTAATACCCACCATCTTATCGCGCTGTCAAATCTTTGACTTCAATCGAATTCAAATTTCTGACATTGCCAGACAACTAAAAAAGGTAGCCACACAAGAAAAGATAACAATCGAAGACGAAGCCCTCCACCTGATTGCCCAAAAAGCAGATGGTGCTTTGCGCGATGGCCTTTCTATTTTCGATTTGATGGTTACGTTCTCTTCGGGCAAAGAGGTAACCTTTCAAAACGTAATCAATAATCTTCACATTCTCGATTACGACTATTACTTTAAAGTAGTAGATGGCCTACTAGCCGAAAACCATTCGCAGCCACTTTTATTGTTAGACGAAATTTTACGCAAAGGCTTTGATGGCCACAACTTTATTGTAGGCCTTAGCGAGCACTTAAGAAATTTACTGGTAGCACAAGATGCCCGCACCATCAACTTATTAGAGGTGCCCGAAAGCACAAAGAAAAAATACAGCGACCAATCAAAAGCTTCATCGCCCTCGCTCCTGCTATCGTGGTTAAACCTTGCCAACCAGTGCGACATCAATTACAAAAGCAGCAAAAATCAGCGGCTTACGGTAGAGCTTGCCTTACTTAAAATGGCTCACGTAAACGCTGTTTTCAAAAAGCCTGCCTCACTTCCCGAAGCAGAAAAAAAAAAGTTGAGCTAGTACCAGCAATTGCCGAGGCTCCAGAAGTAATTCCTGTTGAGCCTGAAATTTCTGCACCTATAAGCATCCAACCGCCACAGCCCAAGTCACCTGAGCTAAAAGAAATCAGCAAACCAAAAACAACTCTCAATCTTGGCAACATTTTAAAGCCAGCTTCAAAGATTGTAAACGAGCCTACCGAAAGTAAACCGCAAACGGCCAATAGGCCAATTGATTTAAATGAACTTAAACTGATCTGGACATCTTATGCCGAATCAAAGAAAAATCAAGTAGCCGATTATCACCTTCTTAGCCAACCTATTGAAGTAAATGGACATGAGGTAATTGTTACCATGACGAATCCCATTGAAGAGCCTCTGCTAATGGCGTTAAAAACGGATCTGGTCGCCTTCCTTCGAGAGAAGTTAGAGAATCAAACCATTGTGGTTAACGGTCGGCTTGCTGCAACCAATCTCACCCAGCGAATTGCCTATACCAATAAAGAAAAGTTTGAAGCCTTGATGGCTAAAAACCCGCTCTTAAAAGAATTGAAAGACCGATTTGCCTTAGATGCCGACAATTAAATGGCATCCAAAAGTAAATTAGTAGCGTGGGTGCCATTTTAATTCACTTTTTTAAGAAAATAAAAACGAAACCAGTTTATCGGTTTCAAAAAATGTGTTAAAATTGAAAGTTAAACCTAATAACCATGAAATTTACCCGTCTTAGTTACTATCTACTTGCCATTGCAACTGCCTTTTTTATAGGCTCTTGCGGGTCTTCTAACAAAGAGTCAAACCAGAATGCCGAAGAGTTTAAACAAGCAGAAGAATCGTTGAAAGACCAAATCCAAGATGTGGTCTATAACATACCTTCTCCATCCGAAATACCTTACTTACTCCAGCAAACTGGGGCAGAGTTTAACCAAAGCCTTCTTAACGATCGAAAAAAGGCCGATCAATATCTTACCAGAAATGATAAAGCCGCCCTTAACTTAGGGGTCTACGCAGCCGACATCGGTTACCTAAGCTCTTACGACAAAACTCAAGAAGCCATTGATTACCTATCGGCAGCAAAAAAACTGGCTGATAATCTAGGCATTATAGGCTCCTTTGATACCGATGTATTGAAAAAGTTCGAGGCTAACATTTCTAATAAAGATTCCCTCGCTTCGCTATTAAATCAATCGGTACAAAAGACAGATAAGTATCTTAAAGACGATAGCCGCAATAAGCTAGCTGCACTAATGATTACTGGCAGCTTTATTGAAGGTTTGTCTATTTCAACTGGCCTTATCAAATCATATCCTAAAGATCTTTTGAAAGACGACCAACGCAACCTAATCTTAACACCGCTTATGCGCGTAATCTTAGAGCAAGAAAAATCGGTAGATGAACTAGTTAAAATGCTTGGCACAGTGGAGCAGTCAGATCCGGTTACAGGCTTGCAAGCCGACCTTGTATCGCTACAAGCAAGCTATAGAGCACTTAACATTGACGAGCAAATCAAAAACAATCGGTCTGACATGGTGCTTACCGATAAAAACCTTGTCGAGATTACTAATATCGTTGAGAAAATGAGAAAATCGATTGTTGAATAAGGTGATGAATAATTTTAAAAAGGGATTGGCCAAAACCAATCCCTTTTTTGTTTTATCAACCATCGGTAGTTTGTACATTTATCTATTAACTAAATACCAATGAGCGAACCCGTTTTAAAAGCCATCATACGCTTATTCGCACTAGTTGCAAAAGAAGATTCTGTCACAAGCCACGAGCGCGAGCATATAAGGTTATTCTTGGCCGACCACCTGAGTCAAAAATCGATGGAAAGCCATTTGAAACTGTTTGATGAATATACCCAAGAAACAGCGGAGACATTAAGTTCGGCTAATCAACAAGAGGCCATTCAACGAATTTGCACAGCCATCAATAACGAGGTGGCTCAAAAGCAGAAATCGGTAATCATGCTTGAATTATTAAGTTTGATTTTAGCCGATGGTAACATCTCGGAAAAAGAGCAATCGCTGGCCAAGTCCATTGGCAAATCATTTAATGTGTCTGATGATGATTCGTTACTGATGCAACAATTCATCGCACTAAAATCAACAATAGAAAGCGCAGATCCATCGCTTCTGTTTATTCATTCGGGTAAAGCAAGTGGCACGTCAAAATCGATTATCCGTCAAGAGTTAGATGGTTGCATTGCGGTGCTATTCCTAAAAAGCTCAAATATATTTTTCTTTAAATATATCGGACATAGCACCGTGTATTTGAATGGTATTCCGCAAAAAGCAGGAAACATTAACGTGTTGGCCACCGGAAGTATTTTAAGATGGGGCGCAGCAGACCCTGTTTATTACGGAGAGATTTTAAATAGTTTCAAGAAACAAAGCGATGGTACGCACACCAGCTTTCAGGCAGAGAATATTTCTTACAAATTTAAAACAGGTAAACTTGGCTTGCGCGAAGTAACCGTAATGGAAGAATCTGGCAATTTGGTTGCACTAATGGGCGCAAGCGGTGCTGGCAAATCAACTCTATTGCATGTACTAAATGGAACCGAAAAGCCATCGAGCGGAAAAGTACTTATTAATGGCATTGATATACATAGCAATCCTGAAAAGATTGAAGGCGTAATTGGATTTGTGCCGCAAGATGATTTATTAATTGAAGATCTAACCGTATATCAAAATCTCTATTTTGCTTCTAAGCTTTGCTTTAGCCACTTGAGCGAAGTTGAAATTGATGAGTTAGTAATAAAGACCCTCGATGACCTTGGGCTTACCCAAACAAAAGATTTAAAAGTGGGTTCACCTCTTCAGAAGACAATTAGCGGTGGCCAGCGAAAACGATTAAACATTGGCTTAGAATTATTGCGCGAGCCAGCCGTGCTTTTTGTAGACGAACCCACATCAGGCCTCTCTTCGCGCGATTCAGAAAATATCATCGACTTATTGAAAGAGCTTTCGCTAAAAGGTAAATTGGTATTTGCCGTTATCCACCAACCTTCATCTGACATATTTAAAATGTTCGATAAATTGGTAATCCTTGATACGGGCGGCTATCAAATCTACTATGGAAACCCAGTTGATGCTATAACCTATTTTAGAAAAAACATCAACCTGATCAACAGCGATGAAGGCGAATGCCACGCCTGTGGCAATGTAAATCCTGAACAAATATTTAATATCATTGAAACTAAAGTGATCAATGAATTTGGTGATTTCACCAACGAGCGAAAGTTTACACCCGAGCAATGGAATGAAGCCTACAAAAGCAGAATTAAAGTTCAAGCGATTGCTACCTCAAAAGACGCGCCCCACTCAACGCTACGTATCCCAAAATGGATGAAGCAAACGCACTTGTTTTCGATGCGCGATCTTCTATCGAAGCTTAGTAACAAACAGTATTTATTTATCAACCTCTTAGAGGCACCCCTGCTAGCGTTTATACTCGCGTTTATTGTTCGCTACTACAACGTAGACGACCCCTTTAAAGAAGGTTACGTTTTTAGCAAGAACTTGAATATGCCTGCTCATCTTTTCATGAGTGTGATTGTTGCGCTGTTTATGGGGCTTACGGTAAGTGCCGAAGAAATAATCAGAGACAGGAAAATACTGAAGCGAGAAAAGTTTTTGCATTTAAGCCGCAGTAGCTATATCATCTCAAAAATATCAATCTTGTTTATGATCTCAGCTATTCAAACGGCCATGTTTGTGATCGTAGCTAATTTTATATTACAAATACACGGCATGTTTTTGATTCATTGGAGCATACTCTTCACCGTTTCTTGCTTTGCCAATTTACTTGGGCTAAACATCTCATCTGCATTTAATTCGGCCATTACCATTTATATTCTTATTCCGATTTTATTGATACCTCAACTCATTCTAAGTGGCGTGGTCGTAAAATTCGATAAGTTAAATCCTGTTATTGGCAATACCGCCACTGTGCCATTGGTGGGCGACCTCATGGCATCGCGATGGGCTTTTGAAGCCGCCATGGTGAGCCAGTATAAAGACAATGAGTTTGAAGAGAACTTTTATATGTACGATAAAATAATGGCCGAAGCCGATTACAAAAAAATTTATTTTATTCCAGAATTAGAGACCCGGCTAGACTTCATCAATTTGCATATCAAAAATCCTGACCCCATTATTAAAGAAGAAGTAGCTAATAAAATAAACCTGGTTCACCGCGCCATTAAAGCAGAGCAGGCTGATATTCAAATTACTTTTGATCATCTTGAAAACATTACCCCCGAAAAATTTGATACCGTAACGTATGCCAAGGTGATTAACTTTTTAGAAGCGCTAAAAAAATTCTATATCAACCGATATAATAAAGCAGATCAGCAAAAAGACAATAAGGTATCTGAACTGACCAGCACAACAGAGAAGGAAAAAGCCTTTGAAAATTTTCGAAAGGGATACCAGAACGAAGCGATTACTGAATTAGTTAGAAATACAATGGAAACCAATCGGGTAATTGAAAAAGATGGAAAACTTATTCAAAAGATTTATCCCATCTACAAAGATCCAGACCCCGATCACTTAGTAGATTTCGATGCGCAATTCTATATGCCCTCAAAACATTTCCTCAACCAAAACATTGACACACTCATTTTCAATATTACTGTAATTTGGTCGATGACACTGGTACTTGCTCTTACGCTGTACTGGGAAATTTTAAGAAAAATTATTGAAGGTATTAGCAATATTTCCAATCCACTAGAAAAGCGAATGTAATACAAATGTTCTTCTACCTCTCTAAAACTATCAACTACCTTACAATGCCAATGGTAATCATTGGCATTTTTCTTTTACTAGCCATTGCAATAAAAAATATAAAACAGAAAAGTCTCTGCCTTTATACGGGCATAGGCTTATTCTTTTTCTTTAGCAACGATTTTATTGCGAATGAAATTGCCATGTTGTGGGAACTCCCCCCTACTCCCTTTACGGCAATCACAAAAAAATACGATTATGGAATTGTACTAACCGGTGTAACCCGTCTCGATTTGCAACCAACGGACAGAACTTACTTTGGCCGTGGGGCAGATCGAGTAACTCATACAGTGCAACTCTATAAGCTTAATCTTCTAAAAAAAGTAATAATCTCTGGCGGCAATGGGAGCCTTTTAAGATTAGGCAAGCAAGAGGCAGATGACTTAGCCGCAGCAATGATTGTAATGGGTGTACCCAAAGAAGATATAATCATAGAGAAGGAATCACGGAATACATATGAATCTGCGAAAGCATTAACGATAATGATGGGAGAAAAACTAAAGCATAGTAATAATCTGTTGATAACATCATCGTACCACATGCGCAGATCAAGGGCTTGCTTTCATAAAGTCGATATACCTGTAGATACCTTTACCACCGATTTTATTACCCATCCAAGAAAATACACGCCCAATGTTTTGGTAATTCCACAAGTTGATGCCCTAGCGAATTGGCACATCCTCATTCACGAGTGGACAGGAATGATTGCCTATAAACTAGCTGGTTATATTTGATTCCTGCGCAAACCTCAATGTTAGGACGCCTTAACGCTAGTTATTAAATTGCACGGTTTATTTGAACCCATGACTACCAATAAGTATTTCGTAATCGATTTCGACAGCACATTTACCAAAGTAGAGGCCTTTGATGTGTTGGCAGAAATCATCGTTAAAGAGCATCCGAATGCCGAAGCAATCAAAAAGCAGATAGTTGAAATCACTAATCTTGGCATGGAAGGAAAACTTTCGCTACGTGAGTCCATTGAAAAGCGGCTAGCGATCCTCCATCCTGAAAAGAGACACTTGATCCCACTTATTAAACAGTTAAAAACGGTAGTATCAGAATCATTTAAAAGAAACAAAGACTTTTTTCTGACTTACGCAGATAACATTTACATCTTATCAAATGGCTTTCGTGAGTTTATAGAACCCGTGGTTACCGAGTTTGGAATTAAACGAGATAACATATTCGCTAACGAATTTATTTTTGACGAACTAGAGAAAGTGATTGGTTTCGATTTAGATAATCCGTTGTCGTCAAACAATGGAAAAGTAGAACAACTTAAAAGGCTAAACCTTAATGGCGATGTGTATGTTATAGGCGATGGCTATACTGATTATGAAATAAAACATGCAGGGTTGGCCAATAAATTTTTTGCTTTTACCGAAAATATTGAACGCGAAAGCGTGCTATCCAAGGCAGATCACGTTGCACCCAGTCTAGATGAATTTTTATATCTGAATAAATTGAATACCGCTATTTCATATCCCAAAAATAGGATCAACGTGCTACTGTTAGAAGGCGTGCATCCAATTGCCATTGAGCTAATGAAAGCAGAAGGGTTTAATGTTGAAAGCTACCCGGCAGGATTAGATGAAGATGAATTATGTGAAAAGATAAAGAACGTATCTGTACTCG
>JAAFHY010000013.1 GCA_013298505.1 Cytophagales bacterium | reverse complement strand
GTAAATTGCCTTGCCGAGCGAAGTCGATTTTAATTATTGGGATAAAAAAATCAAGAGTACAAACACAACTAATAAGCAGTATTTACTATTTTCGAGGTTATGTTAGGAGTAGACAAACGTTGGGAGCAGGCCATATTCATCATCACCGTATTAGTGGTGATGTTCATCATTTCGCGCATTTTGCGTTTTTTGGTTGGGCGATTTATAAAAGGTGCGGCCAAAAAATTAAAGGTAGACCCCACCCGTTACAATTTTTTTAAAAACGCAGTCGACTTCATCTTACTGTTTATTGCATCGGTTGTCATTTTCCGATCCATCCCTTCATTACGCACTGTTGGCACTACCCTGCTTACAGGTGCCGGAGTGCTTGCTGCTATCGTAGGCTTTGCTTCTCAAGCTGCGTTCTCAAATATTGTAAGTGGTTTTTTTCTGGTAATCTTTAAACCCTTTAGCGTTGGCGATCGCATAAAAATCGGGCAACTTTACACAGGCGATGTAGAAGACATAAATCTGCGTCATACCACCATCAAAGATTTTGAAAATAGGCGCGTGATTATACCCAACAGCGTAATCGGAAACGAAACGATTATCAACTCAACCATCATTGACGAAAAAACTTGTATGTTTATAGAAGTGGCTGTTTCGCTAAATACCAATTTGGACAAAGCCATTCAGATTATAGAAGAAGAAGCGATGAAGCACCGCTACTACATCGACAACAGAAACGAAAATGAAATTGCGCGGGGCGAGCGCAGTGTGATGGTACGCGTGATGACCTTTTTAGATGGAGGTATTCTCTTAAGGGCATATGTGTGGGCCAAAGACCCAACCGATGGCTTCGACTTAAAATGCGATCTAAATAAATCCATTAAAGAGCGATTCGATGCAGAAGAAATTTCACTTTCTACGCTTCAACATTTTTTGGTGATGAAAACGCAGTAACCTACATGGCGCGAAAAAAGAAATTTGTTAGCAATGATACACCTCGCCCTAGCGAAAGCAAGGTGATTTTAGAACTCATTCAATACGATGACAAAAATCACGCAAAATTTGAAGACATCCCGATCACGGAGCTGATCGCAAACATAAAACCGCATCACGTAAACTGGATAAACGTTGATGGCCTCCACGAAAAATCAATTATTCAAAAAATAGCCGATCACTTTTGCCTGCATACCTTGTTGGTAGATGACATTACCAGCGACCATCAACCAAAAGTAGAAGAGTATGATGACTACTTATTCTTTACGCTAAAAATGCTGTATCGGATTGAAGAAGATAAGATCGAATACGAGCAGATCAGTTTTGTATTAGGAAAAGAATACTTGCTTTCCTTTCAAGAAAAAGAAGGAGATCTTTTTGGCGCTTTGCGTGATCGCATCCGGCTAGACCAAGGAAGGGTACGAAAAAAACAAGCCGATTATTTGCTCTATCGGTTAGTCGACATAATTGTAGATAACTACTACAGCGTGCTAGACGCCATCGGTCAAAAAATAGAAAACATTGAAGAAGACATCTACAAAAACTCCAGCGATCAGCAGTTTAGAAACATTCAAAAATTAAAGAAAGAACTCATCTATCTGCGCAAAGCCCTTTACCCCTTGCGCGATGCCATGAGTAAATTTATCAAAGATGAAAGCGGTTTTATTGAACCGGCAAACGTTCGGTATTTTGGCGATGTGTATGACCATGTAGTTCACCTGATCGATTCGTTAGACACGTACAAAGACCTTACTTCTGCCTTGATGGATATTTACATTAACACGTTAAATACCCGGATGAACGAAGTAATGAAAGTGCTTACCATCATCTCTACCATATTCATCCCGCTTACTTTTATTGTGGGTGTGTATGGCATGAACTTCAACACCGAAAAATCACCTTGGAACATGCCCGAACTCAATTCGGCCTATGGCTATCCGGTAGTCATGGGCATCATGCTAATTATTGTAATTGGCATGATCCTCTATTTCAAATTTAAAAAATGGTTCTAACTTTCGATTACTAAACCCCACACCTATGTTATTCGCTACGCTTTTACTTCTTCTTGGATTTGCCATGCTCATAAAAGGAGCCGACTTTTTAGTGAACGGTGCTTCTTCCATTGCAAAGAAATTTAACATATCAAATCTCGCCATTGGACTTACGGTGGTAGCCTTTGGCACTTCTATGCCCGAGCTGATTGTGAGCTTAATCGCTTCGGTAAACGGAAATGCCGATGCTGCATTTGGCAATGTAATCGGCAGCAATAATTTTAACTTATTGTTCATACTTGGTATTTGCGGTTTAATTTACCCATTGGTAGTGCAACGAAACACGGTAAAATACGAAGTGCCACTATCATTGCTGGCAGCAGGCGTTTTGTATGTGTTGGTTAACGACACCCTGCTTTGGGGAAGTAGCGAAAATGTAATGAGCCGGATCGATTCATTTATCCTTCTCTTCTTCTTTGGACTTTTTATGTTCTACATCTACCGCACAATGAAAACCACCAGCGACTTTGGCGATAATGGTGGCGAACAAATTAAAATTTATTCAAGTTGGGTATCAACTGGTTTTGTTGCATTGGGTTTGGTAGGATTAATTTTTGGTGGTAAGCTAGTGGTTGACAATGCCGTTGATATTGCCCACCAACTGGGCGTGAGCGATAAATTGATTGGGTTAACTATTTTAGCTATCGGAACTTCACTTCCCGAGTTAGCGACATCGGCAGTAGCCGCTTACCGAAAAAATACAGACATTGCTATTGGCAACGTGATTGGCTCAAATATTTTCAACATCTTCTTTATTCTTGGTATCACCGGTCTTGTAAATCCGCTTGAATATAAGCCAGAATTAAACTTTGACCTTCAGGTGCTAGGTGCTTCTACCGTTGTGTTGATGATCTTTATGTTCACACTTAACACTCGCAAACTCGACCGATGGGAGGCCGCCATTATGCTGATTGGCTATGTCATGTATACCGTTTACCTGATCGGGATGGACAACGGAACGGTTTAACTATTTCTACAGTCACAAAAAAATCCTCTCTAGTTTTGCCAGAGAGGATTTTTTATTAACGGTAATCGAAGCAAGATTATATCTTCTTTTCTAACGCAGCTATTTTTGCCTGCGCTTCTTGCTTTCCTAGCGAAAGGGCTTTCTTGTAAAGTTCGATCGCTTCTTTGTACGTATCTTTCTTCTTACGAGGCGCTAACTTGGTTCTATTTGCAGCTTCTTCAACTGCTTCGCCACGGGCAAAATAAGAATCGGCCTCGCTCATTTTGCTTTGCACCATCATCTCTTGAATGCGGTTTTCGATCAACGCCAACTCTTGTTGCTTAGCAAGTATTTGTGCTTCCTTGTCAGAAAGTTCAGCCTCTTGCAAGCCAACGGTGGTAATCAAATTTTGGTTTTCGTTTTTCAACTGATCTACTTGTTCGTTCAACGCAGCAATCTCTTTATTACGCTCTTCCAAATCAGCCTTCAATTTTTTGATGGTGGCGGTTAATGCATTGTTATTGCCTTTGGATTTCTTGAGTGTTTTTTCGAGATCTGTAATTTTATCTTGTGTGTCTTTTACATAGTTATTGATATCCTTCATGCGGCTCTTATAGTTGTCGTAGGTAGTGCCTTCTACCATGTTAACTCTAAGAAGTTGGCGATTGGCATCGATAGAATCCATTAACACCCCTACTTCTTGCAGCGTAGTTGCAAATTGCTGACTGGTTTGCAGCTCATTTTTTAGCGAATCTACTTGCGATTGAAGCCTTTCAGAGTTACCTCCGCAACTCATCATTAGTGCGCCCATAGACGCTACGAACAAAAATTTCTTTACCATACAGTTGTTAGTTTAAAGTGATGCAAAATTACGCCTGTTTTCTATGTTTGATGCAAGAACAAAATATTTTTTAAAAAACCCGTAATTGATTCGACAACACGTAAATTGCAGCCGTTTTAGGCAAAGATTTCACGTTTAGATGCCCAAATTAATAACCACGCGCACGCGTATTGAAGACCTGGGCAAACCTCGTATCATCGTAATTGGCGGTGGGTTTGGCGGGCTTGAAGTAGTTAAAAAGTTGAGGGGCGCTAAAGTGCAAACCGTTCTCTTCGATAAAAACAATCACCACACTTTTCAACCTCTTTTGTATCAAGTGGCCACCTCAGGCCTCGAAACCAACTCCATCGTAGCTCCTTTTCGTAAGCTGTTTGGTAACTATCAGGATTTTTACTTTCGGTTGGCCGAAGTGAAAAACATTAAGCCCGAAGAAAACTATATCGAAACATCGATTGGCGGGGTAAAGTACGATTACCTCGTAATTGCATCGGGAGCTGTTACCAATTTTTATGGGATGGACGAGGTGCAAAAGAATGCCATCTCGATGAAGAATATTGTTGACGCTACCAAACTGCGTAACAAAATCATTCGGCAAATGGAGTATGCCTTACTTACCGAAGATCGCGAAGTGATGAATTCACTCATGGATTTTGTAATTGTAGGCGGTGGCCCAACAGGTGTGGAATTATGTGGGGCATTAAGTGAATTAAAGCACAACGTATTTCCAAAAGATTATAAAGAACTGGACATGCGGCAGATGGACGTGCATTTGGTGGAAGCCTCTCCTCGTTTGCTGAATGGCATGAGCGAACAGGCGGGCGCGAAAGCCCTTGACTTTCTTATTCAGATGGGTGTAAAAGTACATTTGGGTGCAGCCGTAAAATCGTATGATGGCGTTGAAATTTTATTGAACACAGGTGAGAAGTTGATATCGCGCTCGCTCATTTGGGCTGCCGGAGTAAAGGGCAACCCGATTGCTGGTTTGAAGGAAGAATTGGTAACACGGGGAAATCGATTGATGGTAGATGAATTCAATCGTGTAAAAGGATACGAAAATATTTTTGCGATTGGCGATGTAGCCGCTATGGATGGTGATGAGAAATTCCCGAAAGGGCATCCACAAATGGCACCGCCCGCGCAACAGCAAGGCAAGCTGGTGGCAAAAAATATTTTGAGTTTGATCAACAAAAAACCACTTAAACCATTTCGCTATTTCGACAAAGGTTCGATGGCCACTGTAGGTCGAAACAAAGCGGTGGTTGATTTAAAAGGAATTCGGTTTCAAGGCATCTTCGCCTGGTATGTGTGGATGTTCGTACACTTAATGTCGATAGTGGGTTGGAAGAACCGAGTATTTACTTTCTTTAGTTGGATGTGGAATTATTTTTCGTTCGATAGAAGTAACCGATTGATCATTGGCCGTGGGGAAGAAAAAATGAACACCGAAGAAGTAAAACCCGAAGAATCAAAGCAACCAGCCTAACCTTAATTTTCCCACGTGGACTCAAACAAACATCATAAACTCTCGGTTGCTGGCGTACTGGTGGCGATGGGTATCATTTACGGTGACATTGGCACATCGCCCATTTATACTTTTGGATTTATTGTGGGCAAGAACATCGTTACCGAAGATTTGATTTTGGGCGGATTATCATGTGTGTTTTGGACGCTAACAATCATTACCTCAATCAAATATGTTTACCTCGCACTAAGTGCTGATAACAAGGGTGAGGGTGGAATTTTTGCATTGTATGCTTTAGTAAGGAGATACAAAGCCAGTTGGGTTATTTTTCCAGCCATCATCGGCTGTTGCACATTGATCGCAGATGGTTTCATTACGCCTGCCATGAGTGTGACATCAGCCGTGGAAGGTTTGAAATCGCTCATGCCTACCATCTCCACTAACACCATCATCACCATTGTAATCATCATTTTAGTGGCGCTTTTTGTGTTTCAACAATTTGGTAGCAGCGTAGTAGGAAAAACATTTGGCCCGGTAATGTTGATTTGGTTTTTGTTTATCGGTGCGATTGGTGCTTACCATTTGTTCGACAACATCAGTGTGCTCAAAGCAATTAATCCTGTTTATGGAATGAATTTGCTGATCAAATACCCAGGAGGGTTTTGGATATTAGGCGCTATTTTCCTCTGCACAACAGGAGCGGAAGCGATGTATTCTGATTTAGGTCATTGTGGTAAATCAAACATCCGATTGGGCTGGGGATTTGTGAAAGTATGTTTACTGCTCAGTTACTTTGGACAAGGCGCGTGGTTATTAAGCGAATACAATGGCAAAACACTGGATGGTGCTGTTCCATTTTTTGCCATCATCCCACAATCACTTTTGATTTTTGGTGTAATCATCGCCACCATGGCAACCATCATTGCCAGTCAAGCATTGATATCGGGCACATTCACATTAGTGAACGAGGCCATCAAATTGAAACTATGGCCGGCTACCCGCGTGCGCTATCCAAGCACGGTAAAAGGGCAAATTTACATTCCGGCCATTAATTGGATTTTGATGTTTGGCTGCATTATCGTAGTGCTCTATTTTAAAAAGTCTGATGATATGCAAGCGGCTTACGGGCTTGCCATCACGTTTGATATGTTGATGACTACCTCGCTATTGGTGTACTATTTTTCAACGGCAAAAAAATCAACTATTCGTTCTACTGGTTTAGCTGTTTTGTTTTTTACAGTAGAGGGCGCTTTCTTAATTTCTAACTTGAGTAAGTTTACCCATGGTGGTTGGTTTTCATTTGCTATTGCATTTACATTTTTCTTGATGATGTTTATTTTGTTGCGTGCCCGCGAATTGCGCGATCGGCATACCGAGTTTGTTGATTTAAAACATTACGTTCCGCTCATTGAAGATTTACAATCTGATACTAGCATACCGAGGGAAGCCACCAATTTGGTTTACATGGCCGTGGCCGATAGCAAACGCTATATTGATTCCAATATCATCTATTCAATTTTTAAGAAGCGACCCAAAAAAGCCGATACCTATTGGTTTGTGCATGTCGATACAGTTGACAGTCCGTATACCTCTAAATACTCGGTTGACACGATCATTCCCAAAAAGTGTTTTTTCATCAGAATCAAATTAGGATTCAAAGCCGATCATCGGGTTAACTTATTGTTTGCCAAAATCTTGCACGACATGGCCGAGAATGCCGAGATCGATATGGTGAGCCATTACGATTCGTTGCGCAAGCACAGCATGCCTGCCGATTTTAAGTTTATCATGTTGCATTCGTTGGCCTCTGTTGATAGCGAAATTTCATCCTTTGATAATTTGATTATTCAAGGGTATCGGTTCATCAAAAAACACAGCCTCTCTACCGAAGAAATGTATGGCCTTGAATTGGCAAACGTAGAAGTAGAGCGCGTACCCATTATGGTGGGGCCTCCAGCTAAGGTGCGCATCAAACGCGAAAAAGAAGAGCTGGAAAGAGAAAAAGAGCTACGCTATCACGGGCATATTGATTGACCGATTGCGGACACACCCGTCCGTAATTGATTAGCTACTATTCTAAAATACCCTCTTTTCTAACAAAATAAGGCGATTCTAATCATTGGCACTGATTTGGAGCTAGTGGCAGCAAATTGTTACCTATGCTGCGCAATTACATCAAAATCGCTTTCAGGAGTTTACTGAAAAACCAGACTTATTCTATCATTAACATAGGTGGCCTAGCCGTGGGTCTAGCTGCCAGCATCCTGATTTTTTTATGGGTGGCTGATGAATATGCGTACGATAAGTTTCATGCCAACTATAACAACATCTACCGGCTCTACCAAAGCCAAGAATGGAACGGGCACATTGGCACTGGCAATAGCATGCCCTATAAACTCAAGGAAGTACTTCCGCAAAAGTCGAGCAAAATAAAAAGTGTGGTGATGACCAATTGGGGTGAGGGCAATTTATTGCAGGTAGGGGAAAATCGGTTGAGCAAATATGGGATCAGCGCAAGTGAAGATTTTTTCCAAGTCTTCAGTTACCAAATGATTGAAGGAGACCCAGCCACAGCACTAAACGAGCCCACCAAAATTGTAATTACTGAATCTACAGCCAAATCATTTTTTAAAAATGGCAGCGCACTCAACCAAACTATTAAAATAGACAATGGCGATGAATTAAAAGTATCGGGTGTAGTTAAAGACGTGCCCGAGCAATCATTTTTAGAATTTGACTATGTGCTGCCCTTCAGCTATTACGAAAAAACACAATCATGGATTGGAAGATCAAAAGATAGTTGGGACAACAACAGCTTTCAAATGTATGCCCTGCTGCAAGAAGGAGCTACCAAAGAAGAAGTGGACAAGTCTATTGCCACCATCTTAAAAGACAATAATCCCAAAGCACCCACCTCAAAACTGTTCCTTCACCCCATGTCGAAGTGGCGCTTGCATTCTAACTTTGAAGAAGGCAAAAACACGGGAGGTCAAATTGTTTATGTACGACTGTTTACTGCCATCGCAATTTTTGTGCTCATTATTGCCTGCATCAATTTCATGAACTTAGCTACCGCGCGCAGCGAAAGTCGGGCACGCGAAGTGGGTATTCGCAAAAGCATAGGCTCACGCAGAAAAGAATTAATCTTTCAATTTTTAGGTGAATCGATTGCCATCACGGCTATCTCTTTTGTGATAGCGATTGTGATTGTTGAACTTGCGCTTCCCAGCTACAACGTACTGGTAAAGAAATCTATCGCTATCAGCTATTCAAATCCAATGATTTGGCTGGCTGCCATCGCGCTTACACTATTCATTGGCATTTTGGCCGGCAGCTACCCTTCATTCTACCTATCTTCATTTGAAGCGGTAAAAGTTTTAAAAGGAAAAGTAAACGTGGGTAAGGGCGCTAGCACACCTCGGCAAGTATTGGTAGTGCTTCAGTTTGTGTTCTCCATTTTCCTGATTGCGGGCACGATTGTGATTTACCAACAAATACAACACGTTAAAAATCGCGACATGGGTTATGACCGCGAAAACTTAATCCAAATTTGGACAAACGGAGAGTTAGAAACCAACTTTAAAACTATCCGTGAAGAATTGGTGCGTACGGGCGCTGTAAAATCGGTTTGCAAAAGCAACAGTCCCATCACTTCTAGTTTTTCGAGCAACGAAGTAAAATGGCCAGGCAAAACAGACGAGGCACGTACTGCTTTTACCACCATCGCCACCGAATATGATTACACCGAAACCATGGGCATCAAAATCATTGAAGGGCGTGATTTTTCGCGCGATTTCAAAAGTGACTCCAGCGCAGTAATCGTAAACCAAGCCGCAGTGAAAATGATGGGCATGGAAAAACCCATTGGCCAAAAAATTGAAATGTTTGGAGGCCAGCAATATGAGATCGTAGGTGTAATTGCAGATGTGGTTATGGATTCGCCCTACACGCCCGTAGAGCCATTGACCATGGTGTTTATACCGAGTTGGAGTAGTACTGTTACGCTGCGGTTAAATAAAACTGAAGATTTAAAAGCCTCTCTTGCTAAAGTTGAAAGTGTCTTCAAAAAAATAAATCCCAACTATCCCTTTCAATACCGCTTTGCAGATGTTGATTTTGAAAAGAAATTTCAAACCATTAGCCTCATCAGTCGCTTGGCAGGAATCTTTGCGGGGCTTGCGATCCTTATCACTTGTTTAGGTTTGTTTGGGTTAGCTGCCTTTACGGCAGAGCAGCGTACCAAAGAGGTAGGCATTCGTAAAGTAATGGGCGCATCGGTGAGTAGTTTGGTGATGCTTATATCAAAAGATTTTTCGCGACTAGTCATTATTGCATTTGTGATTGCCGCGCCTTTCGCCTGGTGGTTTTTAAATAGTTTTTTAGAACGCTATACATATCGCATTCAAGTTGCTTGGTGGGTTTTAGCAGGCGTAGGTGCGTTTGCTTTACTATTAGCTTTGTTGATTGTAAGTGCACAAGCGTTGAAGGCAGCTGTGACAAATCCAAGTAAAAGCCTGCGCTCTGAATAAGATTTGAGAGAAAGAACTTAATCAAAAAATCATGCTACGTAATTATTTAAAAGTCGCTTTTAGAAACCTAACCAGAAATGCCGTTTATTCTTCGATTAATATTGTTGGATTGGCCGTTGGGCTGACTTGCAGCGTGCTAATTGCTCTTTGGGTCTTCGATGAACTTTCGTACGATCGGTTTCAACCAAAATTAGATCGCCTATCGCAACTGTGGGTCAACGCTACCATTCAGGGCAAAGTAAGCACATTCGAATCAGTGCCCTACCCTTCATATCTAGAAATCAGAAATGAAGACAGTCGTATCAAAAATACAACCATTACAAACTGGGGGGGCGAAAGTTTACTGACGGCAAGCAACCAGCGAATAAACAAAAAAAGCTTCTACGTGGGCGAAGAATTTTTAGAGATGTTTCAATTCCCGTTGCGATACGGACAGGCCGAGAAAGTTTTGGATGACCCTAACAGCATTGTGCTAACCGTATCAACAGCTAAAGCATTATTCGGAACTGAAGATGCAGTTGGGAAATCAGTAAAGATTGATAACGCAAAAGAACTAACTGTAACAGGTGTGTTAGAAGATGTTCCAGCGAATTCTTCATTTGAGTTTGATTGCTTGATGTCGCATAAACTACAGTCTGCACAAATTAATGAGAACAGCAATTGGGGTGATTATAGTTTTCAAGTATTTATTGAGTTGCAACCGGGAGCTGCTCTGCAAGATGTAAACGAAAAAATTAAAGGGCTACTTATAAAAAAGGGTCAAACCGATGTTCCTCGCGAATTCTTTTTGCATCCCATGGAGCGGTGGCGGCTACACTCTTCTTTTGAAAACGGAAAGGAATCAGGTGGAACCATCGACTACGTAATTGGCTTTTCTGCCATTGCCATATTTATTCTGGTGATTGCGTGCATCAATTTTATGAATTTAGCTACCGCCCGAAGTGAACGAAGAGCACGCGAAGTAGGTGTGCGTAAAAGTGTTGGTTCTCGCAGAAAAGAATTGATTGCTCAATTTCTGGGCGAATCTATTATGATAACTTTTCTTGCCTTTGCATTATCGCTGGTGCTGGTAGAAGTTTCACTTCCACTTTATAATGACCTTACGCAGAAAAAACTCTTTTTAGATTACAGCTCTCCACTATTTTGGTCGGCTTGCTTTGGTATAGTGCTACTCACAGGCATTGTCAGCGGAAGCTATCCGGCTCTTTATCTTTCTTCTTTCAATCCGGTAAAGGTGTTGAAAGGAAAATTGCAGGTAAGCAAGAGTGGCACCACACCACGCCAGGCGTTAGTTGTACTTCAATTCTTTTTTGCTACGCTTTTAATCGTGAGTACGCTGGTGGTATCAGAACAAATAAGCCATGTTAAAAAACGTGATTTGGGTTACGACCAAAAAAATCTGATCATGATACCCTACTCAGATGACATTGGAAAAAAATTTAGAACCATTCGGAATGAAGTGATGGCAACTGGTGCTGTTAGTTCGATTACCAAATCAAACAGCCCCATCACCGATGTTTATTCAAACAATTTTGTGAGTTGGCCCGGCAAACCTGAAGAAGAAAAGGTTCTGTTCGCAACGATTGCTACAGAGTTAGACTACACCAAAACAATGGGTATTAAAATTTTAGAAGGTAGAGACTTTACAGGAGACGCTGATACCGCATCAGTGCTTATCAATAAAGCAGCGGCTGACCTCATGAACTTAAAAGAAACGCTGGGAACTGAGGTAGTCTATTGGGGCGATAGAAAAAGTAAAATAATTGGCGTCCTTGATAATGTGCTAATGGGATCACCTTATCGGCAAGCATCGCCCATGTTTTTCACTTACTTCCCAGAGTGGGCTAGTTCGGTTACACTTCGCTTAGAAGAAACCAGTGATCTGCCATCGGCAATAAAAAAGATTGAAGAAGTCTTTAAAAAGCACAATCCAGCCTATCCATTCACCTACCAATTTGTAGATGTGCAGTTCAATAAAAAGTATACAGCCATTAACCTCATCAGCACCTTAGCCAATTTGTTTGCTACGCTGGCTATTTTAATTACTGGTTTGGGTTTATTTGGATTGGCCGCCTTTACAGCCGAGCAGCGGACAAAAGAAATTGGCATCCGCAAAGTAATGGGCGCTTCGGTATCAAGCTTGGTGGCACTCATTTCTCGAGAGTTCTCATTGCTGGTAGGTATCTCATTTCTGTTCGCTACACCTTTTTCGTGGTGGCTGTTGACATCTTTTTTAGAACGATATCCCTATCGCATTGATTTTCCGTGGTGGGCGATTGTTGTGGCCGGAGCTACTGCTCTGCTGTTTGCTTTGGCTATCGTGAGTACACAGGCACTCAAAGCTGCTACAGCTAATCCATCAAAAAGTTTACGCAGTGAATAATCTATCATGCTAAAAAATTATCTTTTTACCGCTCTTCGCAACCTGCGCAAGAACTATGTCTTTACGTTTATCAACCTGCTTGGCTTATCGTTAGGCATGGCTGCTTTCATTCTGATTTTTCAATACATCAGTTTTGAAAAAAGTGTAAACGGGTTTCATACCAACCTGCCTAATATCTATAAGCTGATTACGCAATCACAAAAAGGCAATATGTGGGATGACACCGCGCCTGGTCTGGCCATCATTGGCAAACAACAGATTGGAGAGATAAAAGACTTTTGTCGATTAGCACTTGGTTCTAACCTAGGTGATGGTGTGGTGAGCGTTGGAGATTCACCCGAAAAAGCTCAATCATTTCGCGAAGGTAACTTCGCTTACGCGGAAAGTAATTTTTTTGATGTCTTCACCTTTCTGTTAAAAAGTGGAGACATTAACGCATTAAAAAGCCCAAACTCAGTTGCGTTATCAGAATCGATTTCTAAAAAATACTTTGGTACTCAAAATCCAATTGGTAAAGTCGTCACTCTTAACAATCAATTTGGCACTACACTCTATACTGTAACTGCCATTTACGCAGATATGCCCGAAAATTCTGACCTGCGACTTGATATTCTTTTTTCGCTTCAAACATTGGCAAACAAAGCCAATGCTAACGGAAATGATTGGGCAAATCTTGATGGCCTTAATTCGCAATGGCTAAAGACTTACTTCATCTTGCAACCCGAGGTCGACCCAAGCATCGTAGAAACAAAGGCGATTGAACTTAAAAAGAAATTGGCCCCTGAAAATACAGACACCTTTTTGCTTCAACCGCTGGCTAATCAGCATTTAGGAAAATCATTATCTGATAAAATGCCAACTACTGGCAATTTGGGTTTCATCTATCTCCTTACTGGAATTTCTATTTTAATATTGGTAATCGCTTGGTTTAACTATATCAACCTCTCAACTGCAAGCGCGCTAAAACGCGCAAAAGAAGTCGGCATACGTAAAGTAGCGGGTGCCAGTAAATCGCAATTAATACGACAGTTTTTAGGTGAGTCGCTCACGATGAACGTTGTTGCTTTTCTTTTAGCTCTAGCGTTGGTAAATCTGTTGCAGGCTGTTTACAATTATTTCATCGGCAAGCAATTATCGTTTGCTGTATTTCAACAAAACAATCTATGGCTGATAGGATTTGGCTTGATTGTCATTGGCTCCGTAGCCTCAGGTGCTTACACCTCGTTCGCGTTGTCATCGTTCAAACCATCTGAAACTTTGAAAGGCATCTTCAGCAAATCAGGAGAAGGTATTTGGTTGCGCAAAACACTGGTAGTGTTTCAATTCAGTGTTTCCATTGCGCTCATCGGCTGCACCATCATCTTGCAACGGCAATTACATTTTCTGCAAAACAAAGACTTAGGGATGGACTTGACCCAATTATTGGTAATGGTTGGGCCAGAAATTGGAAGAGACGAGACTTTTAAAAATCGTGCAACTGGTTTTGAAAATGAATTGGCGCAATTTGGATTCGTAGAAAATTATTGCCGCACGGCCAGCGTGCCGGTAGATGGCTACAATTACTCTACATCTGGGGTCACAAAACAAAATCCCATGCCGGGCGATGAAAAGCTTGGTTACGCGATGATGATGGCGGGATACAATTATTTCAAAACTTACTCAATACCTATTGCGGCCGGAAAAGAATTTACAGAAGAAGTAGGCAATCGACCGTGGAGTGAAATCAATCAATTGATGGCTAATGAAAAAGCGGTGGCACAACTTGGGTTCTTATCTAACGAAGAAGCCATTGGTCAAAAAATAATTTTTGAAAATAAAGAATATGAATTGATAGGTGTGGTGACAGACTATCATCACCTATCTGTACGGCAAGCCATTGATCCGATTATTTTTCTACCCAAAAACAATGGAGGTTTTTACACGGCTAAGATTGCTACCCAAAATATTCAAAACAATGTAGCTGCACTTAACAACCTCTACAAAAAATATTTTCCGGGCAATCCTTTTGATTATTACTTCCTCAACGACAAATACAATCAGCTCTATAAAACAGAGCAGCAATACGGAACCCTCTTTACAGTTGCATCTACGCTGGCCATTTTCATTGCATGTCTTGGATTATTTGGGTTAGCAACATTTACCGTAGAGCAGCGCATTAAAGAAATCGGTATACGCAAAGTATTGGGCGCCAGTGTATTTCAAATCAGTAAACTCGTATCAAAAGATTTCTTGGTCTTGGTGATTCTTTCCATTGCAATTGCCACTCCCCTATCATGGTATGCAATGAAAACGTGGCTACAGGGCTTTGCCTATCAGACTGAAATCACCTGGTGGATTTTTGGAATTGCTGGAATAATAGCTGTGTTAATTGCACTGGTTACCGTGAGTACTCAGGCCATTAAAGCAGCCATGAGCAATCCAGTTGAAAGCCTGAGAAGTGAGTAGGTAAGCGGGTAATTAATAGAAGGCAATGTGTAAGATTACTGGTTTCAGGTTGCAAGTTTGAAAGTTGTGCCACTTGAGCATGGAACTTATAACCTGAAATAATTTTGAATTTTAATATTGAATTAAAAAATATGTTACATCATCTCAAAATCGTCTTCCGCCACTTGAGCCGGCAGAAGTTAAACACTTCATTACACATCATAGGGCTAACGCTCGGCATTACTGTTTGCATTTTGATTACGCTCTTTATTCAGTATGAGTTGAGTTTCGATGCTTACCATGAAAAAGCAGACCGCACATATCGAATTATATCTAAGTGGGATGAGTCTGGTAAGGTGGAGTATCACTTTTCGACTCCATTTCCGCTAGCCAATGCTGTGCGCACAGAAATGAGTGGAATCGAAAACGTGAGTTTTGCGCATCCGGTATACACAAAAATCGTAGAGGTATCGTCACAAAAGAAATTTTTGGAAGACAAAATCTTGGCCGTAGAGCCGGAGTTCCTGGAACTGTTCAAACTAGAAACCATCAGGGGCGATTTATACAAAACACTTCGCCACCCGTATCAGGCGATTCTTACCGAATCAACGGCACAAAAATTCTTTGGTAGTGAAGACCCTATTGGCAAAACGATTAGCTTTAAAAGTGGGGAAGCATTTGAGTTTACGGTGAGCGCTATTGTTAAGGATATGCCGCCCAACACACACTTACCTGTCAATATTTTTGTATCACATGCTTACACCGAAAACTTTCTAAAGTCCAACTTAGATGGATGGACTTATGTATCGGGTACGGAAACGCTAGTATCAATACCCAAAAATGCTAATTTAAAAATCATTCAATCGCAGCTCACGGCCATCGCTAACAAGCACCTCAACTCCGACCCTAACAGTGCGAAATACTCTACTTGGTATTTTGAACTACAGCCATTGAATGACATACACTTCAACGAAAGTTTTGGAGGTGGCGGGCAATGGATTCAATCGGTTTCTAAAAGCTGGCTTTGGTTTTTTGGAGCGATTGGTGCGGCCGTGCTGGCACTGGCTTGTATCAACTTCATGAATCTTTCTACTGCGCAAGCCTTCACCCGAGCAAAGGAAGTAGGTGTTCGTAAATCAGTGGGTGCAGGAAAATTCAATTTGATTGCTCAATTTCTATCAGAAGCATGGATACTTACGTTGATCTCTGGAATTTTGGCGATAGCACTCTGTCAACTTTGTTTGCCTTATCTCAATTCATTGCTAGATAAAAGGATTTCGTTCGATCTTCTGAGTTCACCCGCTTTGCTATCATTAATTTTAGTTGGGATTATCGTAACGGGAATTTTGGCAGGAATCTATCCAGCCTGGGTAATTTCAAAATTTAATCCTGCGCTTACGCTGAAGGGCACTAAAATTTCCATCACAGGAGATGGCTCAAACTGGCTACGCAAAGGATTAGTAGTAGCCCAGTTCACTATCTCAGTGGGTTTGCTGATGGTCGTAATATTAATTGCACAACAAGTAAGCTTTATGAAGAGCAAAAGCCTTGGCTTCAACAAAGACAATGTGATTAATGTTGAGATACAACCTAGAATAAACAAGAGCCAGCTATTCAAAAATGAACTTACAAAAATAGCGGCCGTAAAAGATGTTTCATTTGCAACAGCCACGCCTAGCAATGCAGGCCATTGGGGAACCATTATGACCCGTACAAAGGGCGATGACCAAGACCGTCATTCATTAACATTGATAATGGCAGATGATAATTTTTGTAAGATGTACGATATTAACCTGTTAGCTGGTCGTTTTTTAGAAGCGAACGACACCACTTTTTCCTCCCACTCGCTTGCGAGAGAACAGCGACTAATGAAATCTATCGTAAACGAAACACTTATTCGCGAAATGAATTTTGAATCAAACGAAGCTGCTATTGGCCAAAAAATTTGGATTGGAATGAATGGTGGTAATGTGGAGATTGTAGGCGTAGTAGCTGACTTCAATACAGGTTCATTGCATGAAGCCATCAAGCCAACCTTGATTACACCTAATGCGCGTGAATACGAACAAGCAGGCATTAAAATTGAAGCCGGTAGTAATTTTCCAGAAACCACTGCAGCTATTGAAGCCGCTTGGAAGGCTGCTTACCCAGAGGGTATTTTTTCATACAAGTTTCTGGATGAGCAAATTGATTCGTTTTATAAAGCCGAGCAACGGCTGTTCAGTCTCTTCAAAGTATTTTCTGGTCTCGCTATGTTCATTTCCTGCTTGGGTCTTTGGGGTCTTGCCTCCTATGCCGCA
Organism: Cytophagales bacterium; assembly: GCA_013298505.1. Taxonomy (GTDB): domain Bacteria; phylum Bacteroidota; class Bacteroidia; order Cytophagales; family Cyclobacteriaceae; genus ELB16-189. Next base: position 38,371 of record JAAFHY010000013.1, on the reverse strand, counting down.
CAATCGCGCACCAAAGAAATTGGAATTCGAAAAGTATTAGGCGCTTCGGTAAAAAGTATCGTGGGCCTCTTATCGAAAGACTTTGTGGTGTTGATATTAATTGCGTTGGTAATTGCCACTCCCCTTGCCTGGTACGGCATCCATCAGTGGCTACAAGATTTTGCCTTCAGAATCGAAATAAACTGGTGGATTTTTGGATTGGTGGGATTGGCAGCAATAGCCATTGCACTGACAACCGTGAGTTCTCAAGCTATTAAAGCAGCCATCAGTAATCCAACGGAGAGTTTGCGTAGCGAATGATTAAGCTGGCATTGCTGATTACAATTTATTACAATCCAGCGCCATATCTTAACCAAAACTTTTGCGACCTTTGAGTAATTGACTCATAACATCCTCGCTTAAATGTCGGCCACCCGAAGAATTGCCCTCATCCTCACCACCGTTTTTCTTATACCCGCTCTATTCTTTTCGGTGTATGAAATTTCATCTTTGACAAAAGACGAAAAAATGATTGAGGGTATTTACCAAAAGCAATTGGAAGCCATTCTATTCTCAGTTAACCAAACATCCGATGCAGCAGTAAACAGTTGGATGGCCAAAACGGAAACTGGAAAAAATCAATTTGCGGCAAATGAACTTATTCCCCCACCTATTAAAAATTTACTGTCGCTGAACTCTTCCGTTCAAGCGGTCTTTTTGGTAGATACTTTAACGGAACAAGCTAACTTAACTGTTTATTCATTGGATAGCGCACTGACCGACCAATTAAGACCATTGATTGAAACATCACTCCGCAAAAGCAACGCTCAAATAGCACAACTAATCAAGTATCGAAACAGCGGGTTTCAGAAAATTGAAAGTATCCAAGAAAAACAAAATACCAACAACTTTCATCATTTGATTTTTATTGCCGAGGGTAACGCAACCCCGTGGCAAGTAGTGGGTTTTACCATCGACTCAGAATTGTTTGTAGAAGATGTGGTGGCACCGTTGCTGCAACGAATCTCAAAAGAACAATTTGTACTAACTGTCTTTGATAAAGAACGAAAATCGAGAGTTTACTCTACTGAATCAACAGACACCACTTCGCTTTCCTCTGCATCGTTAACCAAAGATTTATGGGCCTTCCCCAATTATACGTTGGGCATTCGCACCAAAGAAGCCTCGTTGCAACAACTGGTACGCAACCGCACCACTAATAATTTATACCTGTTGATTGGACTAGACGTAGTATTAATCGTTGCATTGGTATTAGCTTTTAGAAGTGTGAAAAAGGAAGTACAACTCGCTCAAAACAAATCCGACTTTGTTGCCAACGTTTCGCACGAAATACGAACGCCACTCGCGCTAATTAGCATGTTTGCCGAAACCCTTGAGATGGGTCGCGTGAAATCGGAAGAAAAAAAACAAGAATATTATTCTATCATTAACAAAGAAACCCATCGGCTCACGGGCATTGTCAATAAAATTTTAAACTTCAGCCAGACAGAAGCGGGCAAGAAAAAACTTCATCCTCAGTCCATTAATCTGTATCATGAAATCAAAGATGTGCTAAAAACATACGATTTCCATTTGAAAAGTAAAGGGTTTGAATATCAACTCACTGATAGTGAAGAATTGAATGTAAAGGCCGACAAAGAGGCGATGACAGAAATCATCATCAACTTGATTGATAATGCAGTAAAATATAGTTCTGATAAAAAGCGAATTGAGATTACACTTGGTAAAGAAAATGGCTACGGCTGGCTTCGTGTAAAAGATGAAGGCGTGGGTATCAGCAAGAGCGACCAAAAGCATATCTTCGATAAATTTTACCGGGTATCCACTGGAGACTTGGCAAAAAGCAGAGGTACAGGTCTGGGACTTTCATTGGTAAAACAACTAGTAGAGCAACAGAAAGGAAAAATTGCTGTTAACAGTGAATTGGGGAAAGGTTCGGTGTTTACGGTTTATTTACCTTTGAGTTAATAAGTTAAAAGCAAGAATATAGAAGTCAGATTTAGAAGTTAGAATTCCATGAATACACTAATGACTAGGTACTTATTCTATCTTCTGAATTCTAAATTCTTTTTTAAAAACCATGTCCAAAATACTAATTGTTGAAGACGAACCCGCCATGCAACTTGGCTTGAAAGATAATTTAGAGCTAGAATCATACGCAGTAGAAGTAGCCAGTGATGGAGCGGAGGGCCTAGCAAAAATTAAAGCAAGTCAGTACGATTTAATTTTGTTGGATGTGATGATGCCCAAGCTTTCGGGATTTGATGTTTGCAAAGCGGTGCGAACAGCAGGCATTGAAACGCCCATTATTTTACTCACCGCACGCGGTGAAGAAATTGATAAAGTATTGGGCTTGGAATTGGGTGCAGATGATTACATCACCAAGCCATTTAGTGTTCGCGAACTGTTGGCGCGCGTGAAAGCGCATTTGCGAAGGGGACAAGCCGCACCTTTAAAAGAAACACAAGGCCACACCATCGGTCGAATCAAAATAGATTTTGCTGCCTTCCGCGCAGAAGAAAATGGCATCGAAATAAAACTCTCTCATAAAGAATTTGAAATACTTTCTTACCTATATCAAAATAAAAATCAAGTTGTTAGCCGCTATGACTTACTAGAGAAAGTATGGGGCTACGATGAACAACCCACCACGCGTACAGTTGATAACTTCATTGTACGCCTCCGTCAAAAAGTAGAAACAAATCCCAATCAACCCAAAGTGATTTTGACGGTACATGGAACGGGGTATAAGTTGGTGTTGGCGTAGCCATTGGCTACAAGCTGCATGCCACATGCCTCAAGCTGCTCATCTGTAAAATCCTACCTCGAATGTTGCTGGTAAATTGCAAGCCCAATTAGTTACGCTCTGAAAACTATTTCGAGGTAGTACTTCGGAGAGAACTTCGCACAGCCTGCGGCTTGTAGCTTGTGGCGTGTGGCTTTTAAAACCCGTTACATCTTGTTACAATCGTTTACCGCGCGGTGACATCTTACCGCACAACCCTCCCGTTATTTGTAGTGTGAAATGGCAATAAAAGTTTTCACCTACCGGAAATGTTAATTAGTCCATTCCATGTGACCATTAAAAATAGATTATTAACACATGAAACAAATTAAAACAACACCACAAAAAACAAACTATATGAAAACAAGAATCTTAGTAGCGGGCGTTTTGGTAGCAGCTATCAGCGTCTTTTCAATCTCAAAAAGTCATGCGCAAGAGCAACCTGCCATCAAGGTAGTACCCGGCATGGAGAAAAATACGGTCAAGTTGATTTACGGCTATGACACGAACCAGGCAGTGATGGTAAGTTTTTTGGATAAGTCTGGCGTTATCCGCTCTGAGAGAATCAAAGCCAAAAACTTCAACCGCGGGTTCATCAAAAAATATAAAATCCAACGCGACCAATACGATGCGGTGTGGATGGAAATCAAAAGCGATGACATGGCCATTACCTACAAGCTAATAGCACCCAAGGAAGGTCAATGGATTGCACAGCTAGAAAAAGCAACCTACAGTTATCCAACTGTTGCATCAAGATAAGGTGAAGGTTTGGGGGAGGTGGGCAATTCTTTGGTCAGGTTGTTCACCTTCACTCAAACATTTTGTAACTTCAAACCGAATTTGTAAACTGTGAAAAAATTCCTCTACCTCTTCATCGCTTTGACAATTTCAATCTCCGCTTCCACGCAAGTTATTAAGCTTGGTGGAGAGTGGAAGTTTCGCGTGGGCGACAAAATGACTTGGTCAAATGCCAAATACGATGACAGCGATTGGGATCAAATCAAAGTGCCATCCAATTGGGAAGACGAAGGTTTCAATGGCTACGATGGCTTTGCTTGGTATCGCCAAAAATTTGATGGGACAAAGTTATTGAAAGAAGAGTCTTACTACTTGAACCTCGGAAACATTGACGACTGCGATGAAGTATATGTAAACGGAAAATTGGTTGGTGTATCGGGATCCATGCCTCCAAAATTTAAGACGGCCTATCAAACCGAACGAAGGTACCTATTGACCAATGACGTAATTGATTTTCAGGGTGAGAATTTAATTGCCGTTCGCATATTTGATGCTACGGGGGGTGGTGGAATTGTTGAAGGTGATATTGGTATTTATCGTTCACCAAAAAGCAGGATGATTATAGACTTAGCTGGCCTCTGGCAGTTTGCGAAAACACGAAATGAAAAGCCATTGGATGCTTCCGCTGAGTGGACCAAAATGATGGTGCCTTCCGCTTGGGAACATCAAGGTTATTACAAATACGATGGCTATGCATGGTATAGAAAAACGTTTACACTACCCGCAAACTTTTTAGAAAAAGATGAAGAGATTGTATTGATGCTCGGCAAGATTGACGATTTTGACAAAACGTATTTGAATGGAAAACTCATTGGCAAAACCAACGATGGTGAAGACTACGGAGCTAGTCGTTCATTTGAAAAAATGCGCGCGTACACTATCCCCGAAGGATTGCTGAAAAAAGATGCCGCCAACGTGATTGAAATATTGGTAGAAGACATGGGTAATACGGGCGGAATCTACGAAGGACCCATCGGCATTACTACGCGCACGGCTTATCAACGCTATTTTAAAAACTACAATGCAGATTCTTTTTGGAAGTATGAATAAAAGTTGAAAAAACCCGATTAGCCTTACACTAATTTCGTTGTTAGTAGTAAATCTAAACGACATCACGTTGAAAGTCAAAATTTCACAGTTGACAGTAATCAGAAATGAAACATTATGAAAAGTTTTAGAACCTTTATTTGTTTGACACTTTTGGGCCTTATGGGCAATTCTATTTTTGGGCAATCAAAAAGTTCTGATAATTATAAAAGCAAAATTGAAGAAAAAAATAAGCAAATCTCTAAAGCATTTATTGACAAAAAAGTGGAAATAATTAGTAGTCTCTTTGATAAAGACGCTATTTGCATGCCTGAATTTCAACCTACAATGAAAGGAACAGAAGCCATAAAAGAATATTATGTAGAAATACTTAACAGGAGACAAACTACTTCATTTAGTAAGACCATTTTGGAAACGATACGACTTAAAAATAATATTGTTGAAATCGGTACATACAATACGACTTATCAAAATATTGATAGAAAGCAAACTACCTTGAATGGAAAATATTTGAATATTTGGATAGTGCAATCAAATGGAGATTTAAAACTGAAAGCAGAATCATTTGGCTACTTACAAAATATTGACAACCCAACTTTTCAATTAGTGAAAATATCAAAAAAACACTCAAGCTATAATTTTCCACAACAACCTAACGAAAACAATGACCTTGCTTTTCAGTTAAAAGCATTGAATGCCTTAATGGAGAAATCTGTTCAGACAAGAGACGGAAATTTGAGAGCGGAATTTTTCACGGATGATGGAGTTTTTATGCCATTTGCAGACTCTGCAAAAGTTGGAATGAAAAATATTAGAACGCATCTAATTGCATACAACAACTATCCAGTAAAAATTGACACGATTAGTATATACAATGAATATTTTGAGGACTGTGGAAATTTTATCATTGAATATCCAAGGTTTTATGTAAAGTGGCATACATCAGACAATTCAGGAGTAGGTTCAGGCAAGGGAATAAGGATTTGGAAACGAGAGAAAAACTGTTCCTTAAGACTTTATAGAGAAATTGGTATTCACGACCACATTGAATGACGAAGGAATAATTAATTCGACTGACCGAAATCGGACGGCAAAGACCGATAGTGAACTTTAAATCAATTAAAAAAGCTATTTTTCAGCTTAAATAAGCAAATTTTCATTCTGGAACAATCTTGGCAATACGTGCGAAAACCATCAACCTATGTTTCGCAATTACCTAAAAGTTGCCTTTCGAAACCTCACTCGAAATTCGGTTTACTCCTTCATCAACATCGGTGGCTTGGCCATTGGCATTGCGTGCAGCTTGCTGATTCTTCTTTGGGTGTGGGAAGAAGTGACCTACGACCGCTTCCACAAAAACAATGAACAACTTGGTCGGTTGTATATCAATAATTTTTTCTCTGACAATATCAGTAGCTCACAAGCAGTTCCGCTCGGCCCTTACGAATTTCTAAAAACATTTGATGCGCGTATCAAGAATTCGTGCATTGCTTATTGGCAGAACAATTCTTTGTTATCGGTTGGCGAAAAAAAGGTGTATCAAATCGGTCACATGGTGAGTCCAGAGTTTTTAGAAATGTTTCAATTTCCATTGCTCAAAGGCTCAGCCGAAAATGTGTTGGATGCACCTCGTTCCATTGTTATCACCCAGTCGCTTGCTAAATCATTATTTGGCGATGCTGACCCTATCAATCAGTTGGTGAAATTGGAAAATGACACTGAGTTGAAAGTGACCGGTGTGTTAAAAGATTTACCTACCAATTCAACATTTAAGTTTCAATACTTAGCCTCGTGGGCGATTTATGGAGAGCAAGATTGGGCGAAGCGCGACCGAGATAATTGGGATAATGAATCGTATCCCGTTTACATAGAGCTTCAAGAAGGTGCTTCGTTTGAAGACATCAACAAAGCCATAGTAGACTTGCCAAAAACTCAAAACAAAGACGATGGCTTTAAGCGTGAGCTATTTGCATTACCCATGAAAGATTGGCACTTACGCTCAGAGTTTGAAAATGGAGTGCAGAGCGGGGGTATGATTGAGTTCGTTCGGTATTTTTCATTAGTTGCCGCCCTAGTACTTTTAATTGCGTGCATCAACTTCATGAATCTCGCTACAGCCCGTAGCGAACGCAGAGCGCGCGAAGTAGGCATTCGTAAAACAGTTGGCTCGTTAAGAAAAGAGTTAATTGGCCAGTTTATTGGCGAATCAATTTTAATTGCCGCGCTCGCTTTTGTAGTAGCCATTGTTTTGGTCGAGGTACTGCTACCCTCTTACAATTTATTGGTTGACAAAAAGCTATTCATCAATTATTCTTCTCCATGGGTATGGCTTGTAGCGATTCTCGTCATAGCGATTACAGGATTTTTGGCCGGAAGCTATCCTGCGTTTTACTTATCTTCTTTTAATCCAGTTACCGTTTTGAAAGGAAACGCAAAGGTTGGCCGTGGGGCAGCCACTCCGCGCCAAGTGTTAGTGGTGCTGCAATTCTTTTTTTCAGTGATACTCATTTTCGGAACGATTGTCATCTACAAGCAAATTGGCCATGTGAAAGACCGATTTATAGGTTATGACAAGGAAAACCTTATTAACATACAAGGCAATGATGAGCTGACAAAAAATTTTGATGCGATCAAACGAGAACTATTATCCACGGGTGTTATTACCAGCATGACCAGCAGCAGCAGTCCTGTTACAGCCATTTACGGAAATAATACCTTGGAGTGGCCCGGCAAACCGGCAGATCAAACGGTTCTGTTTTCGCGGGTACAAGTCAGCTACGATTACGCTAAGACGATGGGAATAAAAATGTTGGAAGGAAGAGATTTTTCAGAAGAATTTAAGAGCGATAGTAGCGCCATGATTATCAACAAAGCAGGCTTGGCTGTGATGGGGGTTGAAAAACCTATCGGGCTTGAAATCACCATGTGGAGTAGAAAATGGAGCATCGTAGGAATCATAGATGATGTGATTATGGACTCACCTTTTAGCGAAGTTCGTCCAGGTTTCTTTATGCTAGACAACGGCTATCGCAATTATGTAACCTTGCGATTGGCCAAAACAAAAAATACGAAAGAGTCGATTGCCCAAGTGGAGAGTGTGTTTAAAAAACTAAGCCCCTCCTATCCTTTCGTATATGAATTTGTAGATGATGATTTTGCATCTAAATACAAATCCATTAATTTGGTGAGCACACTGGCAACGGTGTTTGCCTTTCTCACTTTATTCATCACCAGCTTAGGGCTTTTTGGATTGGCCACTTTTACGGCCGAACAACGCACCAAAGAGATTGGCATCCGCAAAGTGATGGGCGCCAGCACGAGCAGCATTGTGCAATTGATTTCAAAAGACTTTACAAAATTAGTCATCATCAGTTTTGTGTTGGCCGCACCGCTGTCGTGGTGGGTCATGAACCAATACTTAAGTCAATACAACTACCGAACTACTATCGCTTGGTGGATATTACCCTTAACGGGATTGGTCACATTAATTGTAACACTTGTCATTGTCAGTACACAAGCATTGCGGGCAGCAGCAGCTAATCCTTCAAAGAGTTTGAGAAGTGAATAGAAAAATTTCGATGGTCAGCTAAGGCAACCTGACCCTCACTCTATTATTGGTAACGGTTATGATTGCTTTTTGAATGATTTCGCTCTTATATAAATTAAGAGTTCTGATAACAGTAGAACCATGTTCACCAGCACGAAAATTGACAAGTCTTATGATTCCAAAATGAGGAACTTCACGGAATATGGCCAGTTCCCCAAAGTCTTTGTCTTGAGTAACAATGATTCTTTTCTGTTCACAAGAAAGTTGCATGATAGACTCGTCACCTGGGTCTTTCAAAAAATCGCCAACCCAAACCACATCAAAACCAGCGGCATCGAGGTCCTTCTTAGCTCCACCCCAGATGCAACTGTCCAACAAAACTCTCATAAAGTTGTAACCAATTCAATTCGTTCGTGGCTCACCATTCTGTGGGCATACAGCAAACAAGCTTGTATATCTTGGGGTTCCATCCAATCATACCCTGCGAGAATAGTCTCGGCCGTATCGCCTGCTGCTAGCATTCCTAGCACATGTTCAACTGCCAATCGTTTCCCTCGAATAATCGGTTTGCCTCCAAAAATTGATGGGTTAACAGTTATACGTTCAATCAATTTGCTTTCTTCCATATACAAATTTAAAAAACTAAACGATAGTACACGAATTGTCAGTATGTACTATCAACTCTTACCAATTTCAAATCCTTAATGATAAAAATATGTTAAAGAGTTACCTAAAAATTGCCTTCCGTTCTTTGATTAAGAACAGCACCTATTCGTTGATTAACATCTTCGGACTTTCAGTGGGCATATCTGTCAGTCTCATTATCTTTCTGTACGTTTCGCACGAGTACAGCTATGACCGGTTTCACACCAATGCCAACAATGTGTATCGTGTGCTTTGTAAGATAAATTATGGCGGGCAAGAGATTCAAACCACGGCTATGTCCGTACCGTTTGGACCTATCTTGAAAGACAACAATCCCGATGTGGAAAACTTTGTGCGCGTGCGCAATGCAGAACGAGCATTGATTCAATCTGACCAGAACCACATCAACTTTGAAAACCAGATAGCCTTTTGCGACACTTCCTTCTTTTCAGTATTCTCATTTCCCGTCAAGCAAGGGAATTATAAAAGTCTTTCGCGGCCAAGCACCGCAATCATTACAGAAAGTATGGCCTTAAAATACTTTGGCTCTGCCGATGTCATTGGAAAAACCATTACCTACAACAAAAGCTATACACTAGAGATTGTTGGTGTGGCCAAAGATTTCCCTACCAACTCCACCTTTCAACTTGATTTCGTAATCTCATTCTCAACGCTGGGCGTAATACCAAGTGAAAAAAATCAGTATGAACACCAAGTTGCCAGCCTAGGTTCTATTCCGACTTACGTATTAATCAAAAATGAAACAGCCATTCCAAAAATAATATCATCCATAGCAGGTTTTGCCAAGACTTCGGTAGATGAAAAATATGGGTTGGAAAAATTTGTGGATACGCACTTGGGAAATAATTTCCGAGACTCATCCAATCAACAATACTTGTTTTTGTTTATGGCTGTCGCGCTGATTATACTCGCTTTGGCACTCATTAACTATATGAACTTAACTACTGCGCGAGCTACTTTACGTGGAAAGGAAGTGGGTGTGAGAAAAGTAATTGGAGCAAAAGCTGTAAACCTAGCCTTTCAATTCTACTTTGAATCGGCCATCATGACGGGCATTGCTTTCGGGTTGGCATGGGTACTCTTAGAGTTTTTCTTACCCGTCTTCCTAAACATCCTTCAAATCCAAATCGATAAATCATTTTTGGTAAGCTCTTGGTTTTTGTCGGTAGTAGTGATTTTGTTTATTGGCTGCATCGTTATTGCGGGAAGTTATCCTTCCCTCATTCTTTCAAAATTTAAGCCTGCAGAAGTTTTAAAAGGACGAGGAAGCAAAACCTCAACTAGCAATGTGTGGATTCGTAAGGGCTTAACGATTACTCAATTCACTGCCTCCATCGCCTTGGTTCTCATCACGCTGGGCATCCAACACCAACTTACTTTTCTACGCAATCAAAAAATTGGCCTAAATAAAGAGCAGGTAATGGTGGTAAGCTTGGACGGAGAAAGTCAGGCACATTATGTTGCATTGAAAAATGACCTACGAAATTTAAGTGGCGTCAAAGAAGTAGCGGCTGCATCTATGCCGCTATACACTACTGGGCACAATGCATTCTTTGCAAAGACACCCACCACGCAAGAAGATGTTTTCATCTTAGATATGTCGATTGACGAGAACTTCATTTCAACATTGGGTATGGAATGGATTGAAAAACCCGACACGTTAGCCAGGCCTGGCTTTATTGTCAACGAGGCGGCCTTAGAAAAATTGAAAATCACCAAGTCGGATGTAGGAATAAAGTTCAATGATCAACCAATCAACGGAATCGTGAAAAACTTTGCGTACGGATCGCTTCGCGAAAAAATAGATGGCATGGTGATGTCAGTTAAAGCAGATACAGCCACTTCGCTTACAAGATATGGATACGCGCTTTACTTGCGACTTGACCCTAAAGCAGATTTGACGGATAAAGTAGCGGCCGTTCAGGCCGTATTCAAAAAATATGAAGGCAAGCGCCCGTTTGAGTATTATTTTTTGGATGACGCCTTTGACCAACTGTACAAATCGGAAGATAGGCTCTCCACCATTTTCAGTGCCTTCACGGCAATCGCTATCGTCATCGCTTGTTTAGGATTATTTGGATTGATCACCTTCACGGCCGAAACACGAACTAAAGAAATTGGCATCCGTAAAATTCTGGGGGCGAGCATCCAAAACATTTTCGTGCTACTCTCTAAAGACTTTTTGATGCTAGTTTTGGTTGGAGTTGCCTTTGCATTACCATTGGCTTGGTGGTATTTGAACGATTGGCTTCAACAGTTCTCGTATAAAGTAGAAATTCCTTGGTGGTTTGCGTTGTTAGCAGCCGGAAGTGCTTTTGTATTGTCATTTATTACGGTAAGCTCACAAGCAATCAAAGCGGCTGTGAGTAATCCAGTGGATAGTTTGAGAAGCGAGTAAACAGAATTCCAAATTTTGGATTCAAAATTCAAAATTTGGAGCTGGAATGAGTTTTGAATCTTGAATTTTGAATTATGAAAGATATGTTAAAAAACTATTTCATCGTTGGGCTGCGAAATCTGCTTCGCTCACCGCTTTTTTCAGCCATCAATGTGATTGGTTTAGTGCTAGGCATTACTTGCAGCACCATCTTATTTGTCTACGCTTGGCGCGAAGTTACACGCGACCACTATCATACGAAGGCAGATAACCTTTATCGAATTACGTTGCAACAAAAAGACAAAGATGAAGTAGGTGCCGTAGCACCTGGACCATTGGCACCCGAGTTAAAAGCAACCTTTCCAGATATTGTCAATACCGCACGATTGGGAAAATGGAGTGGGGTGTTTAAAACGAAAGACGTGTTGTTTTCCGAGAGCAATGTCTTCTTTGCCGATAACTCACTATTGCACATGTTTGACTTTCCGCTGATTAGTGGTGATACTAAGACCGCACTTAAGCAACCCAATCATTTATTGCTAAGCGAGAGCATGGCTCTCAAATATTTTGGCAAAGACTGGCAAAAGCGAACCGATGTTGTCGGAACAACTTTTCGGCTAAATAATGAAACGGATTTTGTGGCGGTTGGAGTTTTTGAAAATCAGCCCGCACAATCTTCCCTTCAGTTCGATTTCTTACTTTCGTTTGAGTATCTAGTATCAGACCGCTGGAGTTACAATTGGGACAGCCACAACTTCAATACGTTTGTAGAGCTAGCATCCGGACATTCATTAAATGATTTTAATGCAAAAGTTAAGGATGTACTGATAAAACGTGACCCTCAAGCTGGGTTTAGCCTCTCCATGCAATCCATCAAAGACATGTATTTGCATCCATTGGGTTATGACTATTGGACTCGTCAAGGCAATCTTACATACGTTAAAATCTACACTTGCATTGGTGTTGGTATTCTGTTAATCGCCTGCTTCAACTTTATCAACCTTGCCACGGCACAATCGGGCAAGCGGTCAAAAGAAGTGGGCATCCGAAAAACAATTGGCGCTACGCGCCTGCAAATTTTTGTGCAATTTCTCGGTGAGTCGATTGCTGTAGTCGTTGTCGCGGCACTTATCTCACGCGGACTGATGGATCTTTTATTACCCTACTTCAGCCTTTTGATTGGCTCTGAAATAACGCTTTCACCTATTAACTACCTATTCTCACTCGCGCTGATTGCCTTTACGTTGCTTATTGGTTTTCTGGCGAGCGTGTATCCAGCAACTCGCATGTCGGCTGTGAATCCTGTAAAATCATTGAAAGGGGTGATGACCGGGCGAAGTGGTAAAACCTTGCGTGAAACGTTAGTGGTAGCACAATTTTGCTTGTCGTTTTTATTAATGGTGAGTGCTGTAGTGATTTATAAGCAAGTTGAATTTGTACAAGAAAAAGAATTAGGTTTCGACAAAGAGCAAGTCATGTTTGTGAGTCTCAATGGTTCGCTCAAAGAGAAAAGTGAAACTTTAAGGCAAGAACTATTGACGCAAGCGGAAGTAGAAAAAGCCGCGGCTACTACTTCCATTTTTGTGAACAATGAAAACCTTAGCAACATCGAGTGGGAAGGTCAGTTGCCCAGACAACAAATCAACATTACCCAAATGAACGCCAATCCGCATGTCATCCCACTGATGGGAATGAAAATGGCATACGGACGTAATTTTTCAGAAGATGTAAAGTCAGACACAGTGGGCTATATTGTTAATGAAACTGCTTCACGGCAGATGGGTTTCCAGCAAGGTGAGGCGGTGGGCAAACGTGTTGTATTTTGGGGCTTGCCTGGCACCATCATCGGCATTGTAAAAGATTTCAATTTTCGTCCACTATCAATGGGCATCGAGCCTTTTATCATGCGCTATCGTCCTAACGAGTTTTACTTTAACATGTTGGTCAAAGTGAAGGCAAATCAAGCTGCTTCGCTTATCAAAAAAATACCAACGCTTTATAAAAAGTTTGATGCAGAGAACCCAGTAAACTTTGGCTTTGTAAACGAACGTTTGAATAATCAATATCAAAACGAACAACGCGCGCTTTCCATTGTGCTTCACTTTTGCGTTTTGTCTATTATCATTACTTGCTTAGGTTTATTTGGTCTGGCTACTTTTGTAGCGGAACAACGCACCAAAGAAATTGGTATCCGCAAAGTGCTGGGCGGATCGGTACAAAGCATTGTATCGTTACTATCAAGGGATTTTCTTAGACCTATGCTAATTGCTATTGTCATAGGTACGCCCATAGGCTGGTATTTATTGAGCCAATGGTTGGTAGGTTATGTTTACCGCACGGAATTAGCCTGGTGGATGTTTGCCGGAACTGGAGCATTGAGTATTTCAATAGCGTGGCTAACAGTTAGTTCGAGAGCGATACAAACTGCAATGGTAAACCCAGTAGATAGTTTGAGAAGTGAGTAAAGCCATGCAACCAAATAGTATCAATTGCTGTCTAACTAAAAAGATTATTGCAAGATGAAAAAGTTAAAGCTTATCATACCCTTGTTCTTTTCCTTGACGGGATTCGTACAAAGCGGAACTAAAACCCTCGACAACCTGATAGCTACCACAAAAGAAGGATTGCAACAAGTGCAAGAAGTGGCTTATGATAACCAAACCAACAGCCTGAAAGTAGGCGATTGGATCATTCCGATTTCTGAAAACACACATGTAAAAGTTGAACTTAAAAAAAGTGTATTTGAGGTGGAATTCTCGCTACAAAAAGGGACAGCTGTAACCAGTGCCAAAGACGCAAAGTGGAGACGTGCTTCTTTTGCGCTATCATTTAAATCAAAACAATCCGCTAAAAAATTTACCAGTCTATTCCAAGAGTTAACCGAAAACGAACATACCAACTAACGAAATAATTATGCTAACCAACTACCTGAAAATCACTCTGCGCAATCTACTGCGCTACAAATCTTTTAGCATCATCAACATTGCAGGGCTTACCATTGGGCTGGTCACTTTCTTGGCGATAAGCCTTTATATTGTCGATGAATTTTCGTTTGATCGATTTCATGAGAACAAAGACCGCATTTACCGTGCGGTTATCAGCGCTGATTTTGATGGTCAGGTAAACAAGTGGGGCGGAGCACCTAATCTACTCGGTCCTACGGCTATGAAGGAAATTCCAGAAGTAGAAAAGGCCGCGCGCTACTTTCATCATAACTTTGGTGACTTAGGCTTTATCTCAACTGAAACAGAGAAATTTTCTGAAACAGAATTGTTCTTTGCAGACCCAGAACTGTTTACGATTTTCACCATTCCCTTAGTAAAAGGCAATTCCACAAAAATATTGGATAGAACCGGTACAGTAATACTTAGCGAAAGTGCTGCAAAAAAATATTTTGGTAGCGAAGACCCAATCGGGAAAACTCTGATGGTTGACAATGTCACCTCACTGGAGGTCACAGGCATCTATAAAGATTTTCCTCCCAATTCATTTCTACAAGCCAAACTACTGGCTTCTTTTTCATCTAACTGGTTTGGCCTAGACAAGAATCAAAATTGGGGCAACGCGAGTTTCGACACTTTCTTTTTGTTGCATAAAGAAGCAAGTGGAAAAGAGGTAGACAAAAAAATCGAAGCCATGTTAGCTAAGAACATCGAAAAAGATAATCGTTGGTTTACCATCGGCTTGCAGCCATTGCTAGATATTCGCTTGTTATCAGGCGATTTGAATACCACGTTCGATAGACGGCCATACGGAGACATGAATCAAGTGAAAATTCTAATGGCGTTAGCTATTCTCATCATCTTAATCGCTGCTGTTAACTACATGAATTTATCTACTGCACAATCGCAACGGAGAAATAAAGAGGTGGGTATCGCCAAAACACTCGGTGCCACATATGCCCAATTGAATCTTAAATTTTATTTCGAGACATCGCTTTTTGTGGCGGCTTCATTACTTCTCAGTCTAACCTTGTTTACATTTTTACTTCCCTTTTTTAATTCGCTTAGTGGCAAGGCCATCTCCATGCAGTTTGTACAATCAGCTTGGTTTTGGTTGGCGTTTAGTGGTGTTTGGTTGATGTTAACCTTGCTCGCTGGTTTCTACCCTGCCCTCTATCTTTCTTCGTTCTCGCCAAAGTCGGCCATGCAAAAAACAAAAGCATCGGGCGGGCAGTCGATGGTGCGTAAAGGGCTGGTGGTCTTTCAATTTTCTGTTTCTATCATTTTGATTATTTGCTCGGTTGGCTTCTATAAGCAGATGAATTACATTCGCGATAAAAAATTAGGCTATCAACCCGAGCAAGTCATTGCTGTAATGGTATCAGCCGCTAAAGACCGCGAACAAACCATTGCCGTGAAAACTGCTTTTGAGAGTTTGAGCGATGTGGTTTCAGTAGCGCGAAGTCAATCTTATCCAGGCATGGGCACGAGCATGCGCAACATTGTGCGCGAAGGCGATACGGGAGATGGCTCTCCTCTTCTTACGGCACGCGCCTCCACAGAAGTTTTAAAAACCCTCGATATTAAATTGTTGGCAGGAAAATCGCTGCCCGAAACAAAAGACCCAAAAGATACCACCGTGCAAGTGGTCGTAAATCAATCGACAATTGAGTATCTAGGCTTATCGCCCGAAGAAGCCGTTGGAAAAAGAGTACAGATACAAGGATTTGATGGACCAAGTGAAATAGTTGGAGTGTCGGAAGATTTTCATTTCACTTCACTCCATCAAAAAATAAGTCCATTCTGTTTTCACAATGCAAGAACAGAAGGGCTTACCTATCTATTAGTCAAAGTAAATACCGGAAATTTAGTAGCCACTGTAAAACAGTTAGAAAATACGTTTTCGAAAACAATTCCATCAGCGTTTGAATATACATTTTTAGATGACAAACTGAATGGACTTTACAAAGCCGAACAAAGCCTCACTAAAGTGGTCGTTTTGTTTGCTGGCCTTGCCATTTTTGTTGCGTGCCTTGGTTTGTATGCGCTGGCCGCTTTTACTGCCGAGCAAAAGACAAAAGAAATCGGCATCCGAAAAGTGATGGGTGCATCGGTGCCGCACTTGGTAAACATGCTCTCCAAAGATTTTCTTTTGCTGGTGCTCATTGCATTTGTCATTGGTATTCCAGCCAGCTTTTTCTTGATGGACAAATGGCTTGCAAGCTTTGCCTATCGAACTGAAATTGGCATTGGTGTTTTTGCCTTGGCGGGATTTGTTAGCATCGTTATCGCTTGGTTAACGGTGAGTATTGAGTCTTTCAAAGCTGCGAATAGTGATCCTGTAAAGAGTTTGAGAAGCGAGTAAAACAATTCAAAAATTCAAGATTAAAAGTTCAAAGTTCAAAACCATTCGATAATTTTAAAAATACGTGAAATCAACTTACGTAATCCCGTCACAAACCCGCATCGGCCATGTTCATTTAAAGGTCGCTGACCTGGACAGAGCCTTACAATTTTATTGTGATCTATTAGGTTTTGAATTGACCACTCGTTTTGGTACAGAGGCTGCTTTTATTTCAGCGGGTGGTTATCACCATCACATTGGGTTGAACACGTGGTACAGTAAGAATGCGCCTCCAGCACCTCTAAAAGCCGCGGGACTTTTTCATACCGCAATTGTATACCCTACTCGGAAAGATTTGGCCATTGCCTACAAACGGTTACTTGACGCAGATTACCCAATAACCGGAGCCGCTGATCATGGAGTATCGGAAGCATTGTATTTGAATGATCCCGATCAAAATGGAGTAGAATTGTATTGGGATAGGCCTAAAGAACAATGGCCACAACATCCAGACGGTTCTTTGGAAATGTACACGAGGCATCTTGACCTTGAGGGTTTAGTAAAACTTGTAGAGTGAGTTAACGGTTGCATGTTTCTAGTTACAAGTTCTTGGTAGCAAAAAACTTGAAACCGAAAACTTGGAACCAGTAACGGGTGATCTAGCCGCGTTTAATATACCGAGAACTTATAAACCGTCTTCTGTCTATAGGTTTCTCCCGCCTTCAGAACGGTGTTCGGGAAATTCAAATGGTTGGGTGAATCGGGGAAGTGTTGAGCTTCTAAGCAAAACGCAGAACGATAGTCATACTTTTTTCCACCCTTGCCCCTATCGGTTCCATCTAAAAAATTTCCTGAATAAAATTGCAGTCCTGGTTCGGTAGTAAATACTTCCATCACCCTCCCGCTCGAGGGTTCAGTTATTTTGGCTGCCAAGGTTAAACTATCGTCAGATTTATTTAGAATCCAATTGTGATCGTAGCCATTTGCTAACACTATCTGATGATCCTGACCTTCAATGTGCTTACCTATTTTAGTACGCTGCCGGAAATCAAATGGTGTTTCGGTAACCTCAACAAAATTACCTGTCGGAATCAAATGCCCATCAATCGGGCAAAAACGATCTGCGTAGATTGCCAGTTCGTGATTTAGAATATCGCCATTGCCAGCCCCCGCCAAGTTGTAAAAAGAATGATGGGTTAAGTTGATTATTGTTTCACGATCGGTAGAAGCCTGATAGCTTATCGAAAACTCATTTTGATCGGATAGCTCGTATGTTGCTACCACTTTCAGATTTCCCGGAAACCCCTCCTCACCATCTGGGCTAAAATAACTCAGCACCAACTTTCTCTCAGCGACAGATTCAACTTTCCAAAGCACATTGTGAAAACCACCTGGCCCGCCATGCAGCGAATTGTTTCGATTGTTGATTACCAACTGGTAGGCTTTGCCGCCCAACTCAAAACGCCCGTTGGCAATTCGGTTGGCAAATCGCCCAATAATTGCACCGAAGAAGGGATTGCCATGCCGATAGTCGGTTGCCTTTTCATATCCCAACACGACATCATCTATGCTGCCGTTTCGATCTGGCACCATCATCGACATTACTTTGCCACCATAGTTGGTAGCCTTTACCAACATTCCGTTATTATTAACTAACTCAAAAATCTGAAATGAGTCCATTGGCAAGAATCTAGTTGAACGTGTAAATCTAGTTTTTTAGCTTGTACTTGATCTTTTCTTGGTATTGTATTTACTTTGATAAACTTAAATCACAACAATATGTCAAAAGGTCAAGACAAAAAAAAGGAAACCAAAAAAGAGCCTAAAAAAACAGAGGCTGAAAAAAGGGCTGAAAAGAAAGCAAGAAAAGAAAACCCTAAATATTGATTTCCTGACATAAATCAGCCCTTCCAACGAAGGGCTGATTTTTTTTCATCGCAAGGCGATTTCCACGCGTAATTGGCTATTCAGGTTTTAATCCTAACTTGAAAGCCAAACCTTCACTCATGATTAAATTTATTATTCAAACCTTTAAGCGGTTTGCTTGGTTCAAGCGCTTCAATGCAAAAGTTACCTACGAACTATTAGCCAAAAATATTCCGGCCGAGGATTGGCATTTTATGAACTACGGCTACACGCCCAACATCGATGAACCTCTGCTGGCAGTACCCAACGATCCTAAAATTCAAAAGTATTCTCTTCAAATGTATCATTACTTGGCTGCTAAGGCCGAACTTACAGGTAAGCATGTGTTAGAAATAGGTAGTGGCAGGGGTGGCGGAGCTAAGCATATTGCAACCTACTACAAGCCTGCCAGCTACATCGGATTAGATATTGCCTCAAGTGCAGTTGTGCTAGCTAATAAAATACATCATGCCACGGGTCTATCATTTATACAGGGCAGCGCAGAAAAAATACCGCTACCCGATAGCAGTATAGACGTGATTTTAAATGTAGAGTCATGCCATGGATATGGAAATGTAGATACCTTTTTGAGTGAAGTAAAACGAGTGCTAAAACCAGAAGGAAAATTATTATTGGTGGATTTTAGAAATAGCCGTGAGAATATGATCCTGTTTCAGAATCAATTAAAAAAATCTGGCCTTCAACAATTATCGCAAGAAGATATTACCCCAAACGTAGTTCAATCTATCGAAGCAGAAGATGAATCGAAAAAAGAGCGGATCAAAAAACTAATCCCAGCGCGATGGCAAAAATTGTTTAACGAGTTTGCCGGAGTAGTCGGTTCTACTTTTTATGAAACATTAAAAAACGGAACGCGCCCATATTACCGTTTTGTGCTTGTTAAAAAGTAATCCCCATTTCCATTCTCGCTACCCGTTAAGATGATTCACTGAATTGAGGTTGTTAAAAAACATACTATCGTCTTTCGTTGGCGTATTATGCCTAATTAATTCAGTTGCGTTTGGATTTAATTCTGATTCTACCCTACTAAAATCTTATCAAACAAAACTGAGGGTGCTACGCTACACCAAGCATCTCGATAGCGCTGTTTATTATTTTAACTTGGTTACTCCAATTGCCAAACAGAAAAACGATTCGATTATATTGTTTTGGGCACATAAAAATTTAGGCGATGCGTACGAACATCATCAGCACTTAGATTCTACATTGCATCATTATAAAATTTGCGAAACCCTCATTGCACCTACCAATCACTCACTAAAATCTTTTTTACTTGGCGATAAAAGTTATACCTATAAATTACTCTACGATTACGATAAGAGTACCGAACTAAGTTTACAAGCATTGGATGAGGCTTACTTAGCTGGTGATAGCCTCAGGGTGGTGAGCAGTTTGCTAAATGTAGCTACCGATTTTGCTGATTTAGATTTACGCAAACAAGCTACCCTTTATTTCACTAAAGCCATCGGCACGGCTACGCGCGTTGGCAATACCGTAATGTTAGAATACAGCTTACGTTTCTATGCTAAATTTTTACTGGAAAAAGATAACTGGAAAAACAGCTACGGACTTTTGAATAGAACGAGAACTTTGGCATTGATAAATTCAGATTCAATCTCGCTTGCGTTCAATTGGTTTTACTTATCATCCTATTTTTGGAAAGCCAAACAACTTGATAGCTGTTTTTACCTCGGAAAAAAAGCTGAAAAAGTATGGGAAGCTCGCGCAGAAAAGATAGACCTCTCGCATGTGTGTTATCAGTTAGGCAAATGCTATTTAGAGCTTGGTCAATTACCAGAAGCAACACATTACTTATTGAAGGCCGAGAAACTTGCGTTGGGCGATATCTACTTTAATGAGCCGCTTTATACTTCGATTGCAGCACTTTATAACAGAAAGAGCCAACCAACAAAAGCTTACCAATACTTACAAAAAGCAAAAGAACTATCGGCTCAAATTAGAGAAAAAGAAAAATCGGGTAAGCAAGCTGGGCTACAAATAAAATATCAAACCGAAGAAAAAGAAGCACTCATCAACAAACAGAAAAAAGAAACCGAGCAAGCAAAGAGTGAAGCAGTAAAAAGTACCTATCAGCGAAACACTATTTTGTTTGTCACTTTAGGTTCATTGCTATTTTCTATTGTCGTGATCTATCTCAATCGTAAAATAAATATAAAGAACCACCAACTTTCGGTCACCAACTCCGAGCTCGTTAAGTCTACCGAGCAAAAGCAAATTCTACTTAAGGAAGTTCATCATCGCGTAAAAAATAATCTTACCACACTAAAGAGCTTATTCTACTTGCAGGCAAAATCTTCAAACAACCAAGAAGTAAAACAAGCCTTAGAAGACTGTCAACAGCAAATTCACTCGATGGCTCTGATTCATCAAAATATGTACGAGGCCACGGAAACGGAAAAACTGGATTTCTTTAATTTCTTAAAGCAACTCATGCACGAATTGGAAGCATCTAGTCTACCTTCTGGCATTCCTGTTCAAATAAGTTATCAAGGCGAAGGTGTCGATTTGGATGTTTCGACCGCCCTATTTTTAAGTTTGATGGTAAACGAATTGGCCACCAATTCATTTAAGCATGCATTTGTAGGACGCGATGAAGGCAAAATAGAAATCGAGTTAAAGCAATTTGACAGGAAATTGGAACTAACCTTTGCCGATGATGGAATAGGGTTGCCAAGGGAATTTGGTTCGGCAAATGGAAATTTTGGTTTTAAACTCTTGCATATCATGGCCGATCAGGTAAATGCCAATATGACCTACCGAAGAGAGAATAGTTATTCCGTTTTTAGCATCGAGGTTCCGTATGAAAACAAAGTTTAATGTTTTGGTTGTTGAAGACGAACTACTAATCGCAGAAATGCTAAAGGAAATGCTGGCCGATCTTGGCCACCATGTGGTGGCAACGGCTCGAAGTTTTACTGAAGCACAACAAAAAATCAATCTTCATTCCTCCATAAATTTTGCGATCTTAGATATCAACTTGGGCAATGGAAAAACAGGAATAGACCTTGCCTGCGAAATCAAAACAAATCACTCAATACCTTTCATCTTCTTAACCTCCTACGCTGATAAAAAAACAATAAGCCAGGCAATTGAACACAAGCCAGAAGCCTATTTGATAAAGCCCTTTTCATTGCCCGATCTAATGGCCACATTAGAGGTAGTTCAGTCTCGAACGCCAACCGGAAAATTATTTACCTTTAAAAGCGGCTATCAGACTATAAAAATAAACACATCAGATATTCGCTGGCTCAAAAGCGAAAATGTATATGTAGAACTCAACACAAATGGAAGAACTCATTTATTACGAACCAGCTTAGAAAAATTACTGGAGGAATTAAATGACGCAAACATTATTAGAGTACATCGATCATTTGCCGTGAATTTACTTCACATCGAAGCAGTGGGTAGTCAGCAAATTACTATTGGAACTGAAAAAATACCACTGTCACGTAAATTTTATGACCTTTTTATGGATCGCTATAAGTAGCCTTACTGATTGATTGGCACGTTGCATTCGTATACAAATAAACGTCAAACTCAACATTGAAATTTTATTGCCATTACGTCTGCTTATCCTTGTAATATGAAAGGCAATTTAATAATGAGCAATCATAAATCAGCAACTTCATTCTCTACTCCATTTGCTGCTAAAATCAGCAACACTCTATCTAACTTATTTATCGGCTACGCAAAGCACCCGCAATGCGGGCAAAAAATCTATAGTCCGTTCAGCAAAGAGTTTCCAGGAAAATGCTCTCAGTGCGGTGCAAAAATTTATGAAACTTGCCAAGCCGGTGCTTTAGACGCTCCGAAGAATCCATTCTCAATATAGTAGCCCGCGGTTCAGAGCATCTCGGATACTACATCGGAAGATTTCTGTCTAATTTCTCTACCAGATAGTTGTTATTAATTGGTAAAAAATAAACATACTATCCTCTTCTTTGTTAAATTGCAAACGATTGTTAGGTTAATAAACTAACCTTCGGGAAAAGCTAAATCAAACAACTATGTACGGTGGCGGAAATACTTTTGAAGGCATAAAAACGGACAGCATCACGCTCGAAGACCCTATTAAACTGGCTGAATTTGAGGCGCGGATTGAACGCGGTGAAAAAATTGAGCCTACCGATTGGATGCCTCAACTATACCGCAAGCAGCTCATCCGTATGATTGAGCAGCACGGCCACAGCGAAATTATTGGCGCGCTACCCGAGGGTACATGGATTACACGAGCACCAGGCTTCAAACGAAAAATGGCATTGATGGCCAAAGTACAAGATGAGGTAGGCCACGCGCAGTTGCTGTACAGTGCCGCTGAAACATTGGGCAAATCGCGTGAGCAGATGATTGATGATTTGATTACCGGCAAATCCAAATACTCTAATATTTTTAACTACCCTACTTTTACTTGGGCTGATTGCTGTTTCATTTCGTGGCTAGTAGATGCAGGGGCGATTGTAAACCAGTTAGCCAATGCGAAGGGAAGCTATGGACCGTATTGCAGAGCACTCGATAGAATCTGTGCCGAAGAATCGTTTCATCTAAAGTATGGTCACCACTGTGTCATTTATTTAGCAAGTGGCACGAAGAAGCAGCGAGATATGTTTCAGGAAGCGCTCAACCGCTGGTGGCCGCCCATGATGCACTTCTTTGGTCCGTCTGATAAAATTTCCACACACACCGAGGTGTTGATGAAGTGGAAAGTGAAAATGGGAACCAACGATGACATGCGCAATCAGTTTTTGGATATGTATGTGCCAAAGATTTGGGAACTCGGTTTTACTATTCCTGATCCTAAGTTGAAAAAGAATATAGAAACCAACCTGCCTGCCGGACAGGCAGGTCGCTGGGAATATACCGAACCGGATTGGGAAGAATTCAAACGTGTCATCAATGGCGATGGCCCTTGCAATAAAGAGCGACTAGAAGTGAGGCGCGTAGCCGAAGAAAGAGGCAAGTGGGTGCGTGAAGCATTGAAAACTCCGAAGACGAAATATGTGATGCCGCTCGCTTAAAAACGTTACTGGTTACTGGTTTCTAGTTGCTGGCAACCTGTAACGAGAAACCTGCAACCAAAAAATCAAGTAAATCCTCGTGAACTCCCTAGACCCCCGCGTATCTCGTTTGCCCCAAGTCGGCCAAGAAGGAAAAATTTTTCCGAAGGCTCCGCTTGACCAATTCGGAACGTATGAAGTTTTTGTACAGTCAAAAGAAGGCAAGCCTTTTCAACATGAAGGAATTGTACATGCACCTAATTTAGAATTAGCCTATGTGCTGGCGAAAGAAACATTTACCCGCAGATTTACTTGCGTTTCTCTTTATGTAGTTGATACACGCGATGTTTTTGTTTCTCCACTTACAGATGGAAACAGGAACGTTTATGATTTGTTGGACGATGTAAACGATGACGAAGGCAAAAATAAATTCGAAATCTATCACTTGGCTAAACGAGGCAAACAACATATGTATGCAGGTACTGTTGTGGCGGCTTCAGTAGGTGGTGCTCTGAGCAAGGCAAAGGCGCAATTCGGCAAAGAGAAAATTGTATACAATGTATGGGCCATTGAAACCAGTAACATCCGTTTTACACAACACGAAGAAAGAGAACTTTGGCTAACGCTGCCAGAAAAAAAATTTAGAGATGCAGCCGAGTATAAAGGCGGTGGTAAACTGAAGAATTTTTTGGAGTCAAGCAGTAAGTCATAAGTAGTAGGTAACAATGCAATAGAAATCCGATGCGACTAAAATATAAACTTGGACCATTCATTTCATTCATCATCATTACTATGGGATTGATTTTGATGATCGGAGGGATTGATAAGGAGGGATTGATACTCTACGCAGGCCTCGCACTATTTAGTTTTTCGTTTATCTTTTTTTTGGTAAAAAATAAGTTATCCAAAAATATCCAGCCAAATTGGCTAAAGTTCATTGGCGCAGTATTGATGGTTATTGGCGTTTTCATTCACTTCCTCTATCAAACTGATACTAAACTATTAGTGCTTGCATTGTCAGCTCTATTGAATCCATTTCAGAAAGATCAAGAACAACCTAGATCTACATTTTCATGAATAATTTACCCCTCAAAGAACTCTTGTATAAAATGGCCGATGACCAATTGATATTGGGTCACCGCAATTCAGAATGGACGGGCTTTGGTCCATTGCTCGAAGAGGACATTGCTTTTTCATCGATGGCGCAAGATAAAGTGGGTCATAGCCTGGCGCTCTACACGCTGTTAAATCAATTGGGAGAAAGTGACCCCGATACCGTTGCCTTTACACGCAATGCCAATCAATTTCACAATTCGATTCTTACCGAACTACCCAATCAAGAATATGACTTCAGTCTGATTCGACATTTTTTGTACGATACAGCAGAGGCACTGCGTTTCGAGATGTTGACGCAGTCCTCTTATGAACCCTTAGCGCAAGTAGCCAAAAAAGTAAGGGGCGAACTTCGGTATCATACACTGCACGCCAAAACATGGATTAACCAATTGGGGTCTGCCACCGAAGAGAGTATTTCACGCCTACAAAAATCACTCGATTATGCTATGCCCTTTGCCCTTGGCATCTTTGAAGAATCGCCTTACGAAAAGCAAATAGTAGACAATGGAATTTTTGAGGGTGAGCAGGCTTTAAAAACAAAATGGCTTACCAGAGTCGAAGAGATCCTTTCCAATACCAGTCTGCATTTACCCGACTTTAAAATAATTCACCCGGTAACGGGTGGAAGAATTGGTAAGCACAGCGAGCACCTTCAGCCTCTGCTAGATGAAATGAGTGAAGTGTTTCGAATTGATCCAGGGGCGGAGTGGTAAATTTTTAATTCGCATGAGGCTAGCTTAAGGCCGCACGCTTTTATCACATAGCTATGATCTAGATGAGAAAAAAATAATCGAAAGTAAGATGAAAAAATTATCAGAGGAATTACAAAGCATTGTCGAAGAATTTACACAAAAAATTTCTACCCTCTTTGAACCCGAATTCTCGGCCAAACAATTGACAACCAAATGGAGCCGCAAAGAGATACTTGGCCACCTCATCGACTCTGCTGAAAATAACCTGAGGAGATTTATCTGTGGTCAGTATGAAGCACCCGCTCCGAAAATTAAATACCAACAAGACTTTTGGGTGGCCGCCAATCAATATCAACATACACCTTCAAAAGATGTAATTGAAAATTGGCGATTGATCAATCTTAAGATTTGTCGTGTGCTGCAACAAATGCCAACTGAAAACTATACGAAAACATGCGACTTTGGCGATGGAAAATTTTTGACCTTGGAATGGTTGGCCATCGACTATGTGAAGCATTTGAAGCATCATCTCAATCAAATCCTTCCTAACTCATTTGACATCGTTTATCCATGATTGCCCCTACCCCTTCTATTGATACCATCTATGAATGGCTGGAGGACGTAAAAGACCCTGAGATACCAGTATTGTCATTGGTTGACCTGGGCGTAATCACCAACGTGGAAATCAATGATAAAAAAGTAACGATAGAACTGACGCCTACTTTTGCTGGATGCCCTGCAATGGAGGTAATGAAAAGTGAAGTGATTGAAAAATTAAAGAGCAAGGGAATCAACGATGCTGCTGTTAACATTTCCTTTCGTGTTCCTTGGTCATCAGATTTTATTACAGAAAAAGGAAAAAAGGCACTCAAGCAATATGGATTTGCGCCACCTCCTTCCAATAAACTATTCGTTGACCTTGAAATTCTTGAAAACGCAATTTGCCCACGTTGCGACAGCACTAATACGGAGATGAAGAATGCATTTGGGCCTACCCTTTGCAGATCCATTTATTACTGCCATCAGTGCAAAGAAGCTTTCGAGCAGTTCAAACCCCTATAAAAAAGTACATCGACTGCATTGATTAAGAATAAAACATTTAATCTTGCCGCGCGTATAGAATCAATAATAATGAAGTCTAATATAAAAAATTTCACTCTTCCGATAGCTCTGATAGTCTCTATACTATTATTTGGTTGCGGCCGCTCTACCACTTCATTAGAGAAAACAAATTTTACCCATACCGATTCGTTGATGGAAACCTACCTTTCGTATCAAGATACGCTATTACAGTCGTGGAATATGCTCATCAAAGATGAACAAACAAGGCTGGATGCAATGGAAGCATCATTAAATCACCTTCTTCCTTTGGCAACCTCAGAGGCCTCTCAACTGGCATTGCTAACAAACCGTCTCGATCAACTAAAGCAGTTACGAATCACACAAAAGACAATGGCCAATCCGTACGTTGTAGAAGAATATGATTTTGCTTCGTCCTCGTTGGTGAGCGAGCTACTATCAATTATGGAGTCTGACCCCAAAATTATGTCTGACAAAA
The DNA here is from genome assembly GCA_013298505.1 of Cytophagales bacterium. GTDB lineage: Bacteria > Bacteroidota > Bacteroidia > Cytophagales > Cyclobacteriaceae > ELB16-189. The sequence goes on along the minus strand of JAAFHY010000013.1, from coordinate 11,558 downwards.
ATATCGCTGCGTTGCTGGACAAGATTAAATCTACCGACCAGCAAATACTTCTCTACCGATTGAGTTATGATAGCCTTGCAATCGAGTTTAATTCTTTCATAGAAAAAAATAAGAAATTCCTTAAAGAAATAGATGAAAAAAATTTAGAGAAAAGACCTGTGTTTAGCGCGAAGTGATTTCTCTTTAGTTAAGATGAAACACATCTTTTGATTTTTCGGCCTTAACCAGCAATTCTAATTGATAAGATAACTGCGACATTAAAAAACTATTTTTCTTTGCATTATCTAATGCCACGAATTTCAGTTTATCCGAAAAGTCCATGTTCAAATCATTGGCTATATGCCATGCCGAAGTAGAACTCGCTATATTTTTTAAATTCATCTGCATAGCATACTCACTGTACTTTTCTAAAAGTGAAAAGGGTGCGAGTGTTTTCAAGTCTACGTTTAACCGAATCACTTCGCCACCTGGGTACAACTTATCTTGAAAAGTGCGAAATAATTTATCCATAGTAAACAAGTCCAAGCATTTAACAATAATGTCAGACTCTCCGCCTGCATATCGCTTCAATACTGTTTCAAGTTTTACCCACGATCCGAATTTACTTTCATTTTGTGCATGATTAAAATAAATTCCAAAACCGATATCTCTGGTCTCAGCATCTTGCAACAGCTGACGGTACCGAGGTTCGAAAATGTGAAGAGGCACCAATTCTCCTGGCAAGGGAAAAATGGATAGCGGGAACATCGGTATATTTAGTAATTCGCTCATTGTTCTGATAAACAATAAAACACAAAAAATGTTGCAAGACTAGACAGCAATATCAAAAACTAACTAAAAAGTGTGGCTCTACACCGAATTTTTCCTTTAGCAACGAATTTCCTGGCAAAAAGCTTAGGTTAATTACAAACGAATAGCCGGCCACAATCCCTCTCAATTTCTGAATCATATTTCCCGCTGCGCTAGCAGTGCCGCCCGTGGCCAAAAGATCGTCATGCAAAAGCACACGCGTACCCGGCTGCAAGGCATCTACGTGCATTTCAATCGCAGCATCTCCATACTCTAACGAATAGTGCTCGGTAATTTTTTTTGAAGGCAATTTTCCCGCTTTGCGAATGGGAATAAAGGGCAAGTCAAGTTCCTGAGCGATCAATGTTCCAAAAATAAATCCTCGCGCCTCTACGGCTGCAACAGCTTCAATTTGTTGAGAACGAAAATGCAACGCGATAGAGTCAACTACTTTTTGTCTGACCGAAGGATTTGCCAGTAAGGGAGTAATGTCCTTAAACAATATACCCGGTCGAGGGAAATCAGGAACATCTCTGAGCAACGGCTTTAAAATTGTATCCATACTAGCATACTAATTGGCTTATTATTTTACCATTTAAAATTACTGATTCAATCCAATTTGATCCAAAGCTATAAGGCAAGTAAGCCAATGAATTTACAGGTTTCGTAATAATAAGACTCGCCACTTTTCCTTTTGTTACGCTGCCATGAGAAGCTAAAAGTTCAAGGCAACTGGCGGTGTTGATGGTTGCTGCGTTGATTGCTTCTTCGGGTGTCATTTTCATTTTAATGCAAGCAAAAGAAATCATCAAAGGCATATTGCCTGATGGCGCACTGCCTGGATTATAATCTGAGGCAATTGCGAGTGGCAACCCTGCATCAATCATCTTACGCGCAGGCGGAAAGGGAAGCCCTAAGAAGAAAGCCGCACCTGGCAGGGCTGTAGGCATTACGTTATTATTTTTCAATAAGTCGATTTCTTCGTCACCGATATTTTCTAAATGATCTACACTGATGGCACCCACTTTTACACCTACTTGCACACCACCCGAGTTGTTGAGTTGGTTTGCGTGAATGCGTGGCCTCATCCCGTATTTTATTCCTGTTTCAAGTACAAGTTCAGTTTCTGATGGAGAGAAAAATCCTGTTTCGCAGAACACATCAATGTAATCGGCTAGCTTTTCGGCAGCCACAGCGGGTAGCATCTCGTCTATTATTAACTTTATATAATCAGGCTTGGTAGTTTCTTTCGGAACAGCATGAGCTCCAAGAAAAGTTGTTCTTACTGTTAATCCAGTCTCAGCACCAATCCGTTTAGCCACACGCAGCATTTTTAGTTCGTCCTTTGTGGTGAGGCCATAGCCGCTTTTTATTTCTACCGCACAGGTGCCGGTGCGTATTATTTCATGGGCTCTGCTAATGGATTTTTGAAAAAGTCCGTCTTCAGAAATTGCCTGAATTTTTTTTGCTGAATTTAAAATCCCACCTCCAGCAGCGGCAATCTGTTCGTAGGTAGCTCCTTTAATTTTAAGTACAAATTCTTCTTCGCGACTTGCCGCAAATACTAAATGAGTGTGGCTATCTACAAATCCGGGCAGCACAAACCTTCCTGTTGCATCAATTACCTTTTTGGCTATTGCCGGAGAATTAGATTGAGGACCATAATCGCTGATAAGGCCATCTTTAATTGCTATAAATGCATCCGCCAAAATGGGCAAATCGGACATTGCTTTGCCCGAGACGCAAGTTGTTAACTGATCTCTAACCTGAACGAGCCCTTTGCAATTCTCGATCAGTAGATCTAATGCCATCGCTAAACTTAATTATTTGCCAAACGATTCAACCTTATTGTCGAGGTTGGTGCCAAACACCGGGAACGATATTTTAAACATGGCGTACAGGCCTTGCCCAGTTACACTGGGGCGAAATCCAATTTCGCCACCATAGGCCCAACTCAAGGTTCTATTAAATTTTCCATCAATGCCAGCCCTAAACCCGAAGGATGATGTTTTGACAGCGGTGGTCGAATACTCTGTGATCAGTGATGTTAACGGGTCGCGATAGCCAACTGCGTCTAAGTTTAAGCTTGGCGCAAAAATGATATCGAAGAAAACCGTGAAGAGGCCATCATCCAAACCTTCTTCGTACTTATCAAAACTAACGGCCACATTTCTAAACCATGATAACGATCCGCCAATATAAACATTGGCGGTAGATAGGTTGGTGAATACTTTAGCATCGCGCAGTTGGCCTGTGATGGCGTCTGGAATTTGAGGCAGTGGATTGCTGCTCGAGTTCACTAGATCATTGTTAGTCAATCCTTGCGCCTTTAAAGCACGATTAATATCCACCGTGCTATTCCAAAAAATACCACCCAACCGTACACCGTAAATTTTTCGAACCTTGCACGGGATTTCCGCATGCAGTGGCACGGTTGCCGCCCATCTGTTTCCTTTGAAGCTTTTTTTATAGAGCACCATTTTGGTTTTTCCAGTTTCATCAAAATCTTTGATATGGTAGGTGCCTCCAAACTCAAAATAGGTAAATGGCTGTGGTTTTGTTTCGGTATCAGTGTTGTCGAGGGCGGCTTTTTGGTTAAAATCAAAAAAATTACTGCTATATGTTTTTCTGAAATGGGCTTTGAAATCCATCTTATCTTTTAAGTAGTAGCTGGCTTCTAAACCAAAACCAGCATTTACGTTAGTGGCAAACAGCTCGCCATACAACGGCTGAAATCCAATAAATAATTTATTGACTGAGTAAGGTTCGTCATACAACTCTTCGTAGGTAACGGCAGGCTTCTCTTTTTTATCTTGAGCGAAAGAGTACAGGCAAGTTACCATCAGGCAAAAAATTAAAAACCTGCTTAGTGTAAGATTCATACAGCGTGAATTAACTAAATAAAATGAGCGATTATACCTGTCCGATTCTACTTATATCAGAAAACCAATCTAAAGGTAATTAAAAGGGTGTTTCGGGCTATCAAAGTGTAAGGATTTTGGGCAAATGGTTGAAAAATCCCTACTTAAATTCTACCAACTCGCCCGATTTAAAGGTAACAAAGGTAATCGTTCCGTTATCGCGGTTAGGCTGTAGGCTAAATCCATTTGTCAAAATACCCCCAATCGCCTCTCCCCTAACAAGATCTTGCTGAAAATTAGTACCAAATTTGCCCATTGCCCGGCCGATGTTCATTAGCATTTCGTAGCCCTTTTTTGAGTTTTCGGAGGGTAACACGCCATGGCGTGCCAAGTATTTTGCTCTAAAATCAATTACGGATTTTGCTGAAACAGAAGCGAAATTTGGTGCCGAAAACACCACGTTGGTGCGCTCTAATTTGGTAAAGTCTGCAGAATTTTCTCCCAGCCAAGCTTCTCCGCCAATCACAAATATCGAATCGCCACGCGTTTCTACGCTATTCACCACTTTTGTATAAATGACTGGTTCATCAGATGCCACAAAAATACTCCCGATGCTATCTTTCTTCATTTTAAACTGCAATGGGTTCTTGTACTCATCGTATTCGGTGGCTTTAGCCAGTCGATCGAGAATAGCTGCCGATGTTTCTTTTCTTACCTCTTCTACATAAACTACTTTTATGCCCAACTCATGTGCGCGCTTCATGTAGTTAAATGCCAGCACCGAATCTTTTGGGCTCTCGCCATAGTACACGATAGAATACTTGTTTGTCACTTTACTAGAAATCAGCTCGGCACATTTCTTCCCAATCGTTTCGTGGCTAGGTTGATATAAAAACGAAAAGGGTGCTTCTTTCAGAAAATCGCTATTAGATGAAACCGGGTTAACCAGCAGATTGATTTCATTTTGCTTAGAAAAAAGCTGCACTGGCTTTGCTTCCTCTGCAAAAAGAGGTCCCACAATTAAATCGACACCTTTCAATTCTTCTTTTTCTAACAAACTCGTTGTGACATCAGGACTGCGATCTGTATCGTACGCCAGCAAATCAATTGCTATGCCCAATTTGGCGAGCGAATCTACAGCCATTCGCATGCCTTGGTATAAATCTAAAATGGGTTGGTTCTTCTTTTTTTCGGGGCTTGGCTCTAGTGTGCTAGAACGAAACGGAAGCAACGCGGCCACGCGATAGCGATCTTTAAAAACAGATGCCGAGGGGCTAGGCTTATTAAATTCTGCCTCTACCCAATTGTATTTCAATAGTAGTGATTGAAATAAATTTGAATCCATCTCGCTATTTTCTGATTGGCCAATTGCCAAGGCCAAGGCTCTGTCTACAATACTGTCAGCGGGGTTTTCTTCACGAATCATTTTTAGAGTCTCAATGTCAGTTACCCGAAACAAGTACTCGCCTTTCAAAGAGTCGACTGTTTTTTGCATTGGGGAATTTTTTAGTTCGCTTGCTAGTTGCATGGCAACAAAATAATCGCCCTTGTCGAAATATAATTTTGCCAACCAAAGGTTTACCTCTGCCATGCCACTCCACGATGGATTCGTTTTACGCAAATTGGCTAATTGATTGCGTGCCACTGTTGCAAACCCCAGCCGCTCGGCCGATAGCGCATAATAAAACGAAGCATACTCGGCATATGGATTATTTTTATCATAAATACTTAACGGATTAAACGCATCCATCGCAGCGCTATAGTTGCCTTCTTTAAATAACTCTTTGGCTTTGCGATACTGCTTTTTATAATCTTGCGAGAAGGAGACGGTGAAAAAAAATAAGAGAACAACTGATAAAAATAATTGGCGACCTGCCCAAGCAAAGTGTTTTTGCCTCGCAGCAAGACGATCTTTGTGGACACAGACCAAAGTAAAAGGGAAAGTGAATTTCATTTTCAAATTTTTGCCAAGGGCATTCCTTCGGAACAAATTAATCATTATCAAATTGATTACTCCCATTCAATGGTTGCCGGAGGCTTTGAACTAATATCATATACCACTCGGTTAACGCCTTTTACTTTATTGATAATATCAGACGACACTTCACTTAAAAATGAATGTGGTAGATGCGACCAATCGGCAGTCATGCCATCTACACTAACCACAGCACGCAAGGCTGCTACTTGTTCGTAAGTCCGTTCATCGCCCATTACACCCACCGAATATACAGGCAATAGTACTGCGCCTGCTTGCCAAACTTGATGGTACAAATTGTGCTTTCTCAACGCGGTTATAAAAATACTATCCACCTCTTGCAATATCCGTACCTTTTCCGGAGATATTTCGCCTAAAATTCTAATTCCTAATCCTGGACCTGGAAAAGGATGCCTACTTAAAATGGCAGGATCTACTCCTAATGTTTTGCCCACCAACCTTACCTCGTCTTTAAACAACGAAGCCAATGGCTCTACAATCTTCAGCTTCATTTTATCGGGCAAGCCTCCTACATTATGGTGCGATTTGATCGTAACAGATGGGCCATTTACCGAAACAGACTCAATTACATCGGGATAGATGGTGCCCTGCCCCAACCATTTTACATCTTCAATGCGGTGTGATTCTTCATCAAACACCTCAATAAATGTTTTACCAATTGCCTTTCGCTTAGCTTCAGGTTCGCTCAATCCGTTGAGCGAAGCGTAAAATTTATCTTTTGCATCTACGCCTTTAATGTTCAATCCCATTCCTCTATAAGAAGCCAGCACTTGCTCGAATTCATCTTTTCGTAGCAATCCGTTATCAACAAAAATACAGTAGAGATTTTTACCAACTGCTCTGTGAACCAGTACTGCCGCCACGGTGCTATCTACCCCACCCGACAACGCCATTACCACTTTATCGTTTCCTAATTTTTTCTTCAACTCGGCAATGGTAGTATCTACAAATTGATCGGGGGTCCAATCTTGTGCGCATCGGCAAATGTGCACTACAAAATTGCGTAGTAATTCTTTGCCTTGGGTAGAATGGGTAACTTCTGGATGAAATTGAATGCCGTACAAATTCTCACCCTTCTTTTTAAATGCAGCTACTTTTACAGAAGTTGTGCTAGCAATAATTTCAAATTGATCGGATATAGAAGCGATGGTATCTGCGTGCGACATCCACACTTGCGAATCAATTGAAATTTCTTTCAGCAACTCGCTATGATGATCGACCGAAGACAGAGTAGCTCGGCCATATTCTCTTATCTGAGATGGCAACACCACGCCACCCGTTTTATGGGCAATCAATTGGGCACCGTAGCAAACACCTAAAACTGGGATATTACCAAATTGAGTTAAATCAACATCGGGCGATCCAGCATCGCGAACCGAACAAGGGCTACCTGATAATATTACGCCCTTGATGTGAGGCGTTAACGATGGGATTTTATTGTAAGGGTGTATTTCGCAATACACATTTAGCTCGCGTACCCTGCGGGCGATTAGCTGGGTGTATTGCGAACCGAAATCGAGGATGAGTAGTTGATCTGCCATTTGCAAAAATAACAGCCTGCAGCCGTAGTGCAAATCATTCTTTAACGAATAAGCAGATTAAATCTTTAAAACTACTTTGTAAAAGCCCACTTAGCAATTTCCTTTCGAAACCATTCATCGGCTGCTTTTGTCCATTGGTAGTTATCGCGGATATATTCCATGGTATTCTTCTCAATATCTGTGTATGCTCCGCTGTCTTTTACAGCTACCATCAAACCCTCGGCATCCGCCAATGATATGCGCCCATCCCCAGCCCCCGAAGTAGCAATATCGGCCATATCTAACAATTTGCCGTCCAATTTCTTTCCGTCAATCATTTTGTAGTAACTCATAGTTGTTGCTTTTTTTACTACCAAATTAACTGTCCATATTGGCTTGAGCCTATGATTTAGGATTATGAATTCTTTATCAAAACATGAAGATCTCAAGCATCGTGTGCTACTAAGATACCTATACAAATTCCGGATGCCTCTTATCGTTCAGTTCTGTTATCTTCTTTTTATAAGGCTGTCGATTTCTGCCTGTTCAGGCATGGCAAACATAGTTCCGTCTACTGCTTCCGTAGTTAGCTTTGGGTTTTCAAATACAAACTCAAATCTCTTTTGGGTGAGTGAATCGTTTGCATATTTATAAGAAACAAGTTTGCCAGGAAACTGCAAGCCACCCGCTTCCTGCCAGTCTTCATATTTTAAAAAATTGTAGTTCTCGTGCGCTTCTCCGCTATAGTAGGTGACCGTGTACAGCAAGCCATATAGTTTTTTTGAGGCAGGGTCAACCAACAATTTGTATATATCCTTATCGGCATCGCCCATTCCATTTGAAAAAGTGCATTTAATGGAAGCATACTGCTGGCCATTGAGCAATACCGTATCTTGCACATAGCTCACTCCATCATCGGTCAAAAAATAGGGTACCGCAAAAAAGTAAGAGAACAGATTGTGGTAAAATCGAGCTGATTTTCCTTTGTAAGCACTTTTACTTGGGCTCACCCATACCTCTTTTCCATCATAGCCTATTTTAAAAGAGTCCGCTTCGATTAAATCTTTGCGAGTAGTTAAATCTATTAAATGGTGCTCTCTTGTGCTGTCTTGTGGATTGAGCAAGGTGAACTCCATTGATTGCGCAGTTTGCCACTTCTCTAACCCACCATGAGCCTTTAACAGAGCAGCAAAACTAGGCGGTAAATCATTATACATTTCTGAGCTTTGGTCGCTGCCGTTCTTGGTAGTACAAGCGGAACTCATTGCCAAGGCAAATAAAAATAGAAGTGCATTGAAATATCTCATATTGACATAGTGTTAATGGGCAAGTGTAGCTATTTCGGTACAGCTGCAATGTCGCAAAGACTACAAAACAGAGACATTGAACTGCTCTGCATACGGTATAGCCCAAAGAGCTTACTTATAAACCCCGTAACAATATTCCTTTAAATAATCGAGCGCATCATCTTGGCCTGCGTTGAATGCCTTGGTTAGTAAACGGCATCCTTCATCGGTGCGCTTTAGCTCAATCAATGAAATGCCTTTATAAAACCACGCACTTTGGTTTTCGGGGTTAAGCAGCAGTGCTAAATCGAGGTATTGAATGCCCTTGGTGTATTGCTCAAGCTCTAAACAAAAAGAACCCGCATAGAGGTAAGCTGTTTGATAGGTAGCATCTAGCTCAATGGAGTTATTCAAACACTGAAATGCGCTATCAGCTTTCTCTAAAGAATAGTAGACCATTCCCAGATTAGTCTCTAGTTCTGCGTCATCGAGCAGATTACGTACTTTTAGAAAATCGCTTTTCGCCTTCGTGTACTCACCTTGCTGTAGTTGTAAAGTGCCCCGCCACTTAATCAACTCCAAATTATCACCTTGTAATTGGATAGCACGTTCAAGACTTTCTAGTTGTTGTTTATCATCTCCCATTTGGCCATAGATTAACGCGCGCAAAATGTGAGCTTGTGCAACGTGCGAAAATTGCGGGATAAAAATGTCAGCGTCTTTCAAGGCGAGGTCAAACTGCCCCGTGTAGTAATAGGCAAATGCCCGCTTATAGACTGGTCGGTAATCGTCTTTGGCCTTAAGACTCGAAGCTTTAATTACTTTCGAGTAAAGGTCAATAGCCTTCTCAAATTGTTGCTGGCTCATCAGCGTATCTGCTTCCGACTCCCATTGAGTAGATTGCGATTGACCGATCGATTGCACCGAAAAAAAAATGACCAAACTCATAGCGAGTTTGGTCATTTTACTTTGCGAAAGAGCCGTTGCAGACACTTACTTGAAAAGGTTAAGCTGTTACGGTCGCTTTATTGGCGTAGCGCTTGCGATCTGTTTCATTCAGATAAATTTTCCGCAGACGAATCGACTTTGGTGTAACCTCTACATACTCATCTCCTTGAATATATTCGAGTGCTTCTTCCAACGAAAACTTTGTAGCAGGGCGAATCGTCATCTTTTCTTCAGAACCTGTGGCACGCATGTTAGTGAGCTTCTTTGTCTTGGTGATGTTAATAACCAAGTCACCACTGCGATTATTCTCGCCCACTACTTGCCCTTCGTATACGGAATCACTTGGATCAACAAAAAACTTTCCTCGATCCTGTAGATTGTGCAAACTGTAAGGAATAGCCTCCCCTTGTTCCATACAGATCAACGAACCATTGATCCTTCCGGGGATTTCGCCTTTATATGGTTGATATTCTTTAAATCGGTGGGTAACGATTGCTTCGCCAGCAGTGACGTTGAGCAAATAATTTCTCAATCCGATAATTCCACGGGCGGGAATCATAAATTTTAAAATCATGCGATCTGCCTTGGGCTCCATATTAGTCATTTCGCCTTTGCGTTGCGATACCGTTTCAATCGCCTTTCCAGCAACAAGCTCTGGCAAGTCGATGGTCAATTCTTCCATTGGCTCGCACTTGACGCCATCAATTTCCTTATAAATTACCTGAGGCTGCCCGATCTGTAATTCGTAACCTTCTCTGCGCATCGTTTCAATCAATACAGACAAGTGCAATACCCCACGGCCAAAAACCAAGAAGCTATCAGCTGAGCCTGTTTGACCAACTTTAAGCGCTAAGTTTTTTTCTAATTCCTTATCCAAGCGATCTTTAATGTGACGAGAGGTAACAAACTTGCCTTCTTTGCCATAAAAGGGTGAGTTATTGATGGTAAATAACATACTCATGGTAGGCTCATCAATCTTAATCGATTTCAATGCTTCTGGCTTTTCGAGATCAGAAACGGTATCGCCAATTTCAAAACCTTCCAAACCAACCAACGCACAAATATCACCAGCTTTTACCTCCTCTACTTTCTTCTTATCAAAACCCTCGAAAACGTACACTTCTTTAATACGCGTTTTTACAATGGCTCCGGTATCGCGTTTTACCAATGCTACAAACTGGCCTACTTTTATATTTCCTCTTTGAATACGACCAATAGCGACACGGCCAATGTAAGACGAATACTCTAATGAGGTAATCATTAATTGAGTTGGCCCCACATCAATCTTTGGCGCAGGAATGTATTTAATCACGCCTTCGATGAGTGCTGTGATGTCAGTAGTTGGTTTCTTCCAATCGTCACTCATCCAGCCTTGCTTTGCCGATCCATAGAAGGTAGGGAAGTCAAGCTGATCTTCGTTAGCATCTAAGGCAAACATCAAATCAAATACAGATTCATGTACTTCATCTGGTGTGCAATTCTTTTTATCTACTTTATTGATAACCACAATTGGCTTTAAGCCAAGCTGTAATGCTTTTTGTAAAACAAATCGGGTTTGAGGCATGGGGCCTTCAAAGGCGTCTACCAACAACAAACAGCCATCGGCCATGTTCAACACACGCTCCACCTCTCCACCAAAATCACTGTGTCCAGGTGTATCAATTACGTTGATCTTGTAATCTTTATAACGAACCGAAACGTTTTTTGCCAAGATGGTAATTCCACGCTCACGCTCAAGGTCATTGCTGTCCATGATAAGCTCTCCCGGATTCTCGTGGTCTTTGAAAAGATGCCCCGCGTGGAGCAATTTATCTACAAGTGTGGTCTTACCGTGGTCAACGTGGGCGATAATCGCAATATTTCTGATTTTTTCAACATCCATAAATGGCCTATTCTAGTGGTTTTTCTGAATTAAGGCCGCAAAGATAGGTTTATTTAGTTAAAAGTTAGATACGCGTCAAAATCAATTCGTTTACGAGTTGATCTGGGCTGCATGCTACAAGCCTCAAGCTGCAGGCCAATTTGAACCATTGGGTGATTTGTGCAACTGACTGCATTTTGCTGAAACCAATTATCTTTGTGAAATGAGTACCCAAGAAAAAGAAATGCGTTACCGTGAAGCCGCTCGGTATATTGAGAATGCAACTGATATTTTAAA
>JAAFHY010000129.1 GCA_013298505.1 Cytophagales bacterium | reverse complement strand
CCATTTTGAAGAATCGATCATGACAGGAATTCTTGATATCTCAGGCTCAGCCGCCATCAGATTCAAGAATTTCACCATGGCCGCTTTGGAATCGAGCATGCCCTCGTCCATATTAACATCAATCACTTGTGCGCCACCTCTCACCTGATCGAGTGCTACCTCCAGAGCTTGGTCAAATTGATCGTCTTTTATCAGTTTTAAAAATTTAGCTGAGCCGGTAACATTGGTGCGCTCGCCAATATTCACAAAATTAGATTCTGGCCGTATTACTACCGCTTCTAATCCGCTTAACTTCAAGAAATCAATTGTCTTTTGAATCATTGTATACTAAAATCAAACAATTGAATAATCGTTAACAGGAATAGTACTAGCTACTGATCGTGGTTTGTATTTTTTTGCCAGCTCTACTATTACTTTGATATGATCGGGAGTGGTGCCACAACATCCGCCTACAATGTTTACTAATCCTTCTTTTAAATATTCTTCCACTTGCTCGCCCATTTCTTCAGGAGTTTGATCGTAATGACCAAAGGCATTTGGCAAACCTGCATTAGGATATGCACTTACAAAAAAGGAAGCATTCTCGTTAAGTACTTGTAAATACGGACGAAGCTGCTCCGCACCCAATGCACAGTTTAATCCTACACTCAGCAACGGCACATGAGAAACAGAAACCAAAAATGCTTCGGTGGTTTGACCCGATAACGTTCTACCACTAGCATCAGTAATAGTACCAGAAACCATGATGGGATAAGTAACACCTATCTCTTCGTACAATTCCTGAACGGCAAACAAAGCCGCCTTCGCGTTAAGTGTATCGAATACTGTTTCGATTAAAAGTAAATCGGCACCACCATCGATAAGCCCTTTTGCTTGTTCTTTATAGGCAATTCGTAGATCATCGAATGTTACGGCCCTGTAGCCAGGGTTATTTACATCGGGCGAAAGCGAAGCTGTTTTGTTGGTTGGGCCAAGCGCGCCAGCAACAAACCTGTGTTTAGTTGTATCTAGTTTTGTAAACTCTTCGGTAGCTTCTTTAGCGATTTTTGCAGATTGATAATTTAACTCATACGCCAGCGATTCTAATTGGTAGTCGGCTTGCGCGATGGTGGTACTGCTGAATGTGTTGGTTTCGATAATATCGGCACCCGCTTGCAGATAAAGGCGATGTATTTCTTTAATGATGTCGGGCCTTGTTATCGACAATAAATCGTTGTTTCCTTTTAGTGGTGATGGATGGTTCTTAAATCGTTCGCCACGAAAATCAGATTCATCCAATACGTGCCGCTGAATCATGGTACCCATGGCACCATCCAGTACAAGAATTCGCTCTCTTAAAATAGTTTCTATGTTCACGCTCTTTCTATTTAGTTGGTTATCCAGAAAGAGCCTTGTAAAGATTGGCTGCTCATCTTCTTCTATACCGATTCAATTGGGATAGAAAGGGATTTAGCACCCTTCTCGAAAAGTTCAAGAACAGGTTGCTAAGACGTCATCGGGCCCTTCCCTCGGTCTTTCTGGATAAGCGATGCAAAGAAACGGAATCTTGTAGTAATTAAAAAACCATTATTCGTATTTTAGGCACTTAATTTAATGCTCATATTTTTGAAACTCGCTGCTATTGATATTGGTTCGAATGCCATCCGCTTACAAATCTCTACCGTTCTAGAAGGTGGCGAAAGATTGCTTTTTAAAAAACTAGAATATGTTCGCTTTCCGTTGCGCTTGGGGCACGATGTTTTTACAATCAACCGAATCAGCGATACCAGCGCGGCCAAGTTCAAAAAACTGATGGGCGTGTATAAGTCGTTGCTGGAACTTTACGAAGTAGATGACTATATGTTTTGTGCTACTTCGGCCATGCGCGAGTCTGAAAATGGAGAAGAAATCGCGAAGCAGGTAAAAGACGAATTGGGTGTGACAATCCATATTATTGATGGGCACCTCGAAGCAGAGTTTATCAACAAGGCAATATTTTCTTACTTAGAAGAAGAAACGTATTTACACATTGATGTAGGTGGTGGTAGCACAGAGTTGAATTTGTTTGTAAAAGGGAAAAAGATAAAAACACGCTCTTTTAAAATTGGATCAGTTCGGATTTTAGAGCATCACGATTCGCCCATTATGTGGCAAGACATGGAGCATTGGGTGCGAGAAAATGTAAAAGCTTCGTATGGCAAAGTTACGGCTGTCGGAACGGGAGGAAACATCTCAAAGATATTTGAGCTTGCCCAAAAGAAAGTAGGGTCTGCTATGTCGCTTAAAAAAGTAAGATCGATCATGGAAATGGTAGAGCAAATGACCATTGACGAGCGCATCTATCAACTTCAAATGAACCCCGACCGCGCAGACGTTATTGTGCCTGCTAGTAACATTTATATCAAAGTGATGGAATGGGCACACGCCAGCAATATTCTGGTACCCGATGTAGGATTAAAGGACGGCATTTTGTTACACTTACTCGAGAAAAATATGACGCAGCAAAAAATTGAATTTAAAAGGGGAAGGTTTTAGGAGATTTTCACCCACCTAACCTTCAGTTAATCACTCTTTTTTCTTCCTAAAGAATCTTCCTTTTTTCTCGGGTGCATTTTCTGCCAGCGTAACGCATTCTGCCAGAGTTAGCTCTGCGGGCTCTTTGCCTTTGGGTATTTTAACGTTCTTTTTGCCAGCTTTTATATAAGGTCCGAAACGGCCATTAAGAATTTGAATGTCCGGATTCTCGTCAAATAGTTTAATGGTTTTGTTGGCGTCTGATTCGCGTTTAGCTTGAATTAATTCAACGGCTCTATCTGGAGAGATTGTATATGGATCTTCGCCTTTAGGGATAGAGACAAATTTTTTATCGTGCAAAACGTAAGGACCAAACCGACCAATGTTTGCTACCACGGTTTTATCTTCAAACAAACCTAAATCGCGCGGCATTTTTAATAATTCGAGTGCATCTGCTAATGTAATGTTCTCGATAAATTGCCCGGGGCGCAAGGGTGCATATTTTGGCTTTTCGCCACCACTATCATCAGGGTTCTCTCCTACTTGTATGTAGGCCCCAAATTTGCCCAGCTTCACATAAACATTTTTTCCAGACTTTGGATCGATGCCCAATTCTTTGTTTTTATTCTGCACGGACGAACGTTCTACTAATTCAGTTTTCGTTACCGTTTTATGAAATGGCTTGTAAAATTTACCGATCATTTTCTGCCATTTCAAATTGCCGTTAGCAATCTCATCAAACTCTTGCTCGATCTCGGCAGTAAATGAGTAATTAGTAATGTCAGGAAAGTGTTCTACTAGGAAATCGTTTACCACCATGGCAATGTTGGTAGGAAACAACTTATTACTCTCTGCACCTGTAATCTCTTTCTCTGTAGTAGTAGTTATTTTTTTTCCTTTTAGCTGAAGAACGTTGTACGATCTCTCCACCCCTTCTCGGGCTTCCTTTACAACATAGCCACGCTTCTGTACAGTAGAAATTGTTGGAGCATATGTAGAAGGGCGACCGATGCCTAGCTCATCTAATCTCTTTACCAATGCAGGCTCGGTATATCGTGCCGGATGTCGTGTAAAAGTTTGAGTTGCGTTTAGTTCATTCAAATCCAATACTTGTCCAACTTTAAGTGGTGGCAACACCTTGCTTCCCTCATCTTCCGTACCATCGTCATCGTCTTTCGATTCCATGTATACTTTTAAGAATCCCTCAAACTTTACCACTTCACCCGATGCACTTAACTTTTTGTCGCTCGTAGAGATGAGGATCGATGCGCTGGCTCGCTCCAGTTCTGCATCGGCCATCTGAGAGGCAATGGCTCTCTTCCAAATCAACTCATACAACCGTTTTGCATTTCTATCTCCATCGGGGCTCATTGCTGAAAAATCAGTAGGACGAATTGCCTCGTGCGCTTCTTGAGCGTTTTCTGATTTGCCTTTATAAACCCGCGTGTGCACAAATTCTTTTCCGTATGCCGATGTAATTTGTTTCACTGCTCCATTTACTGCCTCGGTAGACAAGTTAACAGAGTCTGTACGCATATATGAAATATGTCCTGCTTCATACAACTTCTGCGCTACCAACATGGTTTGCGAAACGGAGAAGCCGAGTTTTCTGCCCGCCTCTTGTTGCATAGTAGAAGTAGTGAACGGAGGAGCCGGAGATTTTTTTGCGGGCTTCTTAACCAAATCTCCAATTGAAAAAGCTGCGCCTTTGCAGGTCTCTAAAAACTCTAGTGCTTTTTTCTCGTCACTAAATTTCTCTGACAACTCTGCTAAAAGTTGCTTCCCCTTTCCTAAATCAAATAGGGCATTAACTCTAAAAGAAGATTTCGTTTCAAACTTATCAATCTCTCGCTCGCGCTCTACAATTAACTTGACAGCAACTGACTGCACACGACCAGCCGATAAGCCTGTCTTGATTTTTTTCCATAGAATAGGAGACAACTCAAAGCCAACTAACCGATCAAGTACCCTGCGAGCTTGTTGTGCGTTTACCAAATTAATATCGATGCCACGTGGTGTTTTGATCGCATTTAAAATGGCATTTTTAGTTATTTCAGTAAATACAATTCTTCGTGTTTTCTTATCGCTAAGATCCAACACTTCTTTTAAGTGCCACGAAATGGCCTCACCTTCACGATCCTCGTCAGTAGCTAAGTAAACCATGCTCGCTGATTTGGCCAAGCTTTTTAAATTCTTGATTACATCTTTTTTATCTTCTGAAACTTGATAGATGGGCGCGAAATCATTTTCAACATCAATAGCCCCATTGCCCTTTTGCAAATCGCGCACATGCCCCATGCTGGCAGCCACTTTATAGTCTTTACCCAAAAAACTCTCCAGTTTCTTAATTTTTGATGGCGACTCTACAATTACTAGGTTCTTCGACATGTTGGGATTTTACTTTAAAGGCCTCAAATATCAGTAAAATTTTAAAACTGCAAGTTATAGCACGCAATTTCAAAAAAGCGCAAGGCACTATTGAAAATAAAATAGCACCCTTAGCAAGTTGTCATCGGTCTGATTCACATTAACTTGCGATGAAATGAAAAAAAATAACAGGAGCACAAAATCCGGCAAAAGAAAGTAGGATGGTATCGCTATAAAATCAAGCTTACTACAAATGGAACGATCACTTTATTTAATAAGACATGCCGAAACTTCTGAAAAACGGCCAGGAGAAACCGATTTACAGCGAACGTTAACACCCAAAGGAATACAGGACGCATTAGATCTTCAAAAATTTGTTTCAGCTAAGCAAATTAAAATTGATGTGCTACTTCATAGCCCTGCAAAACGCACAACCCAAACTGCCTCAATCTTAAACAAGGCTCTTTCTACAGAACTGATTGAAGAGAAAATCATTTACACGGGAAGCGCTGTTGAATTGATCGATAAAATAACTCGCTTGCCGAGTAGTGCAACATCGGTGGCCATCGTAGGGCATAACCCAACTATCAGCTGGCTTGCGGCCGAACTTTGCGTTGAACAAACACCTGCATTTGCACCCTGCTCAGTAGTTGGTTTAACGTTCTACTTGGCATCATGGAAGGAAATAAAACCAAAATCGGGAAAGTTAATACTTATTAAAAATCCCTGATATTTCCTGATTCACAACATTTTCATTTACTTTAACGATTCTTTTTTATATGGAAGTATCGATTGCCGAACTGAATAGTTTAAGTGTTGACCAACAACGGATTGTTGTGGTTGGAGATAAACGAAAGGAGTTAGTTAAAATGGTGGCTTTTGTTCTCGCACAAAACAAAAAGGCATTTAATCATTATGCGGAAGGCAAACTGAACTCGCAAACAGGTGCACCACTTATTCTTATTGAATCAGATAGCGACCTTGTACGATATCAACATCATATCGGTGTAGTCACGAAATCGAATGCAAATAAACAAGATGAATGGACGCAATTTGCCGACAGCACTCCAAAAAGCGGTATTCTAATCTACCCCGAACATGACTCGGTAAGCAAATCTATATTTTCTAAAGAGCGCCCAGATGTGCAAACCATACCCTACTCGCAAGCCTCCAGCGAATTGAAAGCCGGGTCGGTTTTTTTGATTAGCAGCACCCACGAAAAATTTGAAATCAAAATCAAAGGCGATGAAAACTTGCTCTTAATTGGCTGCGCCAAAGAGTTGTTGAAAAAAATTGGCATATCGTCAAGTCAATTTTACAGAACAATAGCAAACTTCTCGTAAAATAAAAATAACTCTTTCCCTCACTCCCTATTTCTGGTAATGAAATTAAAACTAAAAGTACCGCTTTGTTTTTTCGATTTAGAAACAACGGGCATCAATATAGCGCAAGATCGCATTATCGAAATAGCCGTTGTAAAATTAATGCCCAATGGGGAAACGATTAGAAAAGTAAATCTGATCAACCCTACTATTCCTATCTCACCCGAGTCTACGGCCATCCATGGCATCACCAACGAAGATGTAAAAGGTAAACCAACTTTTAAGGAAATTGGTAAAGAATACGTTAAATTTTTAGAGGGTTGCGATTTGGCAGGTTTTAACGTACTAAAGTTTGATATGCCCTTGCTGGTGGAAGAATTTTTGCGTGCCGATATTGATTTTGATTACAGTCGAAAAAAAATAATAGACGCGCAACGTATTTTTCATTTAATGGAAAAGCGAACGCTATCTGCGGCCTATCAATTCTATTGCGGTAAACAATTAAACGAGGCTCACTCTGCAGAAGCAGATACGGTAGCAACCATGGATGTGCTACTCGCACAAGTTGATCGCTACGAGAACCAGGACGTCACTGATACACTTGGAAAAAAAATAGGCTCTATTGCCCCGAGCGTGGACACACTAAGTCAGTTAACTTCTTCTGAACTTGTAGACTTGGCAGGGCGGATGCAACGAAACGATAAAGGAGAAGCAATTTTCAATTTTGGCAAACACAAAGGCAAACCTGTTTTAAAAGTTTTTAAAGACGAGCCTTCGTATTATGATTGGATGATGAATGGAGATTTTGCACTCGACACGAAGCGGTGGCTTACTAAAATAAAATTGAGTGTGCTTACTGGAAAAATTTAGATTTTTGTTAGACTTCTTTCCACGTATGATCTGCCAATAACTTTACTGCCGAAACAAAATTTCTATAGGGACTTTTAGTACCCCACTCTTTCGGGCCAATCATCGTCAGGATGTATTCGCCATTTGAATTTTCGTACAAATAATAAAGCTGCCCTATTACTGGGCTAAAACTAAGCTTGGCATCATAAATTAACATGCTCAGTTCTTTTCGCTTTTGAATCTCCTTTGCTTGTATCGCCAACAACTCGATTTGCTGCCTAATCTGCGTAAGCATCATATTCGTTTGCTCTTCCATGGCACTCAGTGCTTGGTGCCGTATTACACCCACCTCGTTGGGCTTAATCACCGCGCCCGAAACAGACGATGAGTAAGGCAATACACTCATTTGCTTGTGGTAAATTTCAATATTGGTCGCCACCTC
>JAAFHY010000128.1:5697-7475 GCA_013298505.1 Cytophagales bacterium | reverse complement strand
GGAATTGGTGTAAGCAACCCTGTAACGGGATTAGATGTTTTCAGTAACAATGGAATTAGACTTAACAGCTATTTAGGTGCGGGTTCTACTGCCAGCGGATCAGCCTATTTAGGAGCTAATCTCTATCAGGGTTATGCGAACAATTTTTGGTACTGGGCCAACACCAACGGTAGCGTGGGAGGCGCAGCCATCGGGTTGAACTCAAGCTTAGCAAGTAATTCAATTCAATTCTTTCGGGCAGCTGGTCCATCAACTGCCGATGCATTGGCAGGTTCCCTCCAAGAGAGCATGAGAATTGATGCTTCAGGAAATGTAGGCATTGGCACTACCACACCTGCCTTCCCTCTTGATGTAGTGAAGGTTTTAGCTTTTTCAACTGGTTTTTCTACTTACTTCGATGGCCCTACCGGTAATGGTCCTTTGCAGTCAGGTGGAAACGGTGGTGGAAATATTTCCGTTAGGGCTTCAGGGGCATTTTTAAGTACAGGTTCTGCCAATAATGGTGGTTTCTATGTTACATCAGACGAGCGCATTAAAAGAAAAGTGGGGATAAGTGATTCTCGTATCGATTTATCTACTCTAATGAAATTGAAAGTGACGGATTACAAGTTTGTCGATAGCTTGAACACTGGCAACCAACAAGTGAAAGGCGTTTTCGCACAAGAAGTAGAAAAAGTTTATCCTCAAGCTATATCCAAACAGACCAACTTTATACCCAATGTTTATGAGATGGCACATCATGCGGAGTTTGATGACGTGAATCAGACACTTAGAATAACAATGACCAAGCCTCATAACCTGGTGTCGGGCGATAAGGTAAAATTGATTTCGAGCTCAACAGGGGAAAAACCAGTTGTTGTAGCCAGTGTAGATGGTAACACATTCACCATTAGCAATTGGACAGAAAAGAGCGAGAAGATATTTGTGTACGGAAAAGAAGTCAATGACTTCCGCATTGTGGATTATGATCGATTGTTTACGCTCAACCTCTCAGCCACGCAAGAGCTTGTTAAAATGCTGGAAGATCAAAAGAAAACAATTGATGAGTTGAAAGCCAAAGAAGAAGAAAGCAAGAAAAAAATTGCCTTGCTCGAGGCTAGCCTTAGCAAAGTAGCTGCTGGAGAAACAGAGCTTAACAACTTAAAATCAGAGGTTGAAAAAATCAAAGCTGCATTGGGGTTAACCGTAGATGCCGCTTTGCCCAAAAAGCAAGAAAAAAAGTAGTTAATGCCGCCAAACCTTCCCCGTAAAGCAAGTAATACAGAAAATGGCTTTTTTGGCAGTTACACAACCCCCAAAAAAAACATTAATAATTTTAATAGTTTTAGTAAATTGAATTTTTATCGGTCAAGTAGAACCCAACACGAGCTAACATGATAAAGAAACTCATACTTGCGATAGTCATTGCCAGCCCCACGTTAAGTTGGGCACAGATGGTAATTTCGAGTGGGACTAATTTTGTTGCAGCCACGGGCACTAACTTGGTTACTACCAATAGCATTGACAATAGAAGCAACGCTACAAACTTTTCTGAGCTTACCCTTATTTTGGCAGCCCCAACAGCCCCCGCAAATCCCCAGTTGGTTACAACTTCGCCCCTTATCGTAAAGGACTTGATCGTTGAGAGCAAGAATACCAACCCTGCGTCTTTTCGACTTATCGGCAACTGGACTGTAACCAATGCCCTAACCCTTACTAACGGAAAAGTAGTTGTAGATAAAATCAGTAACATTGGCACTCTTACCTACGAAGGGACGAACGACTTAGACGGAAACGAT
>JAAFHY010000128.1:0-5687 GCA_013298505.1 Cytophagales bacterium | reverse complement strand
CTTTTGGTAAAGGGCATTAGCGGAACTCGCACTTTTCCGATTGGCAACGCTACTGGTTTTTATCCTGCCCAATTAGAAATTAATAGTGCCGATGCTGCAGAAGGCGTAGGCATGGAAGTAGTTGCTGATGGTTCGGGATTTGCCCCTGTAACGGGAAGCGTGAAAGAAATTTTCCCCGACCATTTTTGGGAACTAACAGCCGGAACGAGTGCAACGCTTACTGGTTTAAAACCAATTTCGCTTAGCACCAACGGCACCCAAACTTTTTTTGATGGCACAGGCGACCCAACTATTTTAGAATTAAATGCCACCAACGTGCAGGCTAATTTAGGAGGCTCATTGAATAATAGTTTTTATACAAGTACAAGCCCAGTATCGGCCAAGGCCAGTAGGTTTGCACTGGCCAAGTCAGATAAAATTACGGTAGTTGTCCATAAACTCATTACCCCCGATAACGATCAGATTAACGATGTGCTGGTAATTGAAGGCCTTGATTCGTTTCCAGAAAATGAGGTTACTCTTTTAGATCGCTGGGGCGTGCCTTTTATGAGCAAACAAGGTTTTGTTAATTACACACAACCCGCGGGCCCTACGCAAGCAGGTGTAGACTATTCTAAACTGGCCATCGGAAATTACATTTGCGTGATTAAATACAAAGAAAACGGAGCAGAGAAGAGTATCAGGCAAATGATTACTGTTCTGAAATAGCAAGGCATGAAGAGACTTTTACTTTTTGTTTTGTGGGCGAGTGCGATGGCGGTGCAAGGGCAAGATATCCCTTTGTTCAGCCAAAAACTTACCAATTCATTTATCTACAACCCGGCATTGGCTGGGCATACCTTTGGGTCGGTTACTACCTCTTATCGTACCAATTATGCGGGCGTAGCCGATGCACCTAAAAATTACTTCATAAGTCTTCATGCACCCTTTGGCGGGCATCGCTTTGGGGCAGGTGCAAACGTATATCAAGAGGAAGTTTCTATTTTGAAAAACACCTACTACGCAGGTGCCTTCGCTTACCACCTTTACTTTAATAAGTTCAACTCGCTATCCATGGGTATTGGAGCGGAGTTCAATCAGCTGCGATTTAATTTTACAGGGGCCGATGCCGCCTACATAGAAAACGATCCTACTTACTTACGCTATAAAAACACTTCTGGTAAGCCAGATTTTTCGTTTGGCTTGATGTATCAAAACAGATTTTTAAAAGCAGGCATTGCCGCCAACCGCCTGGCAACTGCGTGGCTAGAGCCAACTGATAAAAAGGTATTGTCGAATTACTATACTGGTTTTGTGCAAGGCCAAATTCCGGTGCGCAATGGATCCGATGTAATAGAGCCTTATTTTGCCTTCCGTAAGTTTTCTGAAACCAACGATACATATGATGTGGGCCTTTACTATACGTATGACAATAAGATTACCGCAGGGGGCGCAACACGCGCTGGCAACGTAGTGAATTTTACGCTGGCATATCGATTCAATAAATATTTGATGGTTGGCTACTCTAGAGAAATGATCACTACTCCGGTAGGAGGTTTCGTGGGGTCATCGAACGAGTTTACGCTGCGCTATGATTTTAATGATCAAAACTATCAAAAGAAATTCCGTGCTGATTACAAACAGTCGCTTTCGTATCGCAGAAAAACACTTTCATCGGGTCCGGTGAAAAAAACAGCTGGAGGGCATTCGCCCAAGCAGCTTGCCCGTGCGCAAAAGCGAGTAGCGGCATTCTCGCCCAACTCGCGCTATCAAAATACCAAGAAGCTGTCGATGGGTAAAAAGACTTCTACTCGCAAGCCATCGTACAACAAAAAGCGCAGACCTAGCAGCAGCAAAAAAAAATCATATAAAAAGAAAAAGAAGCGGTAGAGAGTTGATGTTGTACCAAACAAATTGGGCGTCTCCGATTCTTGATACTGGGCTCTTGAATTTTAATTGAGCAAAGCTCACCTAGCTATTTTTAATATAAACCAACAAATCATCTCCGACTGTTTGGTCGATTGATTTAGTATTGTTGATTTTAGGTGCGGCTATGCCAGCACCAAAAACTTTGTTAGAAGTAAAAATCCTCGCTTCATCCCAATAATTTTTCTCAATAAACTCATTGAGCGTTTTTGCCCCTCCTTCTACAATTACCGATTGAATGCCCCTTTTGTAAAGATCTGCCAATACCTGATCTAAGAAATTGGCCTCGTTAATTTTTACATAGCTCAGATTATGTGCTTCTGTTTCTAATTTACCATTGTAGCAAATCGTTTTAACCGTACCATCAAACAGGTTGAGTGTTTTGGAAAGCTGTAACGATCGATCAACAACAACACGAATTGGGTTTCGGCCTGCACAATCGCGCACAGTAAGAAAAGGATCATCGTAGAGAGCCGTATTTTTCCCAACCAACACAGCGTCTTCTTCGCTGCGCCATTGATGCACCAACTGCCGTGAGTATTCGTGGCTGATCCACTTCGAATCGAAATCCGATCGTGCTATAAAACCATCAGCCGTTTGTGCCCATTTTAAAATTAGGTAAGGACGTTTCTTTTCTACGAAAGTGAAAAACCGTTTATTCAATTCGCGCCCTTCTTTCTCAAGTATGCCTACCTCAACTGCAATGCCTGCGAGTCGCAGTTTCTCAATTCCCTTGCCACCTACCAATGGATTTGAGTCGATGGTTGAGATGACTACTTTTTTTACTTGGTGCTGAATCAGGAGATCAGCGCACGGTGGCGTTTTGCCTTGGTGCGAGCACGGCTCTAAGTTTACATAAACCGTGCTTTCTTTTAGTAGTGATTGATCGCTAACACTTTTAATGGCGTTCACTTCGGCATGGGCTTCTCCAAATTTTTGATGCCAGCCTTCCCCAATAATTTTTCCGTCATAAACGATCACACAACCTACACGCGGGTTGGGGCTTACCTTACCTACGCCTAGTTGCGCGAGCTCGAAGGCGCGGTGCATCAATTGTTCTTCGGGTGTCATCAAGAATTGCTATCATTGCAAAGATCAACGAGGCAATGGCCAATTCCAAAGAACTGTTTCAAGAACTGTTAAATAAAATTACTCTTACCGATCGTGAGGAGGCCGAGGCTATTTTGTTTTACCTTTTTGAAGCAAGAACCGGATTAGGGCGTGATGATTTTTTTTTGAATAAGCCGATTGACCACACAGAGGATTTTACGGAAGACATAATTCGCATCAATGCACACGAGCCAGTTCAGTATGTAACAGGATATGCGTGGTTTTACAATCGGAAATTCGAGGTAAACTCTAGTGTATTGATTCCGCGGCCTGAAACGGAAGAATTGATTTACGAGGTTTTGAAAAGCAGATTGAAAAGCCCAACCGTACTTGATGTAGGCACGGGAAGCGGCTGTATTGCAATCACCCTAGCCCTTGAGGGGATCGGTGCAACTGTATATGCACTCGATAAAAGTGAGATGGCTTTAGCGGTAGCGAAGAGAAATGCTAAGAAACTAAATGCTGAAATTCTATTTTTGCATGCTGATTTTCTTAAAGAACAAACGATGGATGGTATTCAGTTTGATCTAATTGTTAGCAATCCTCCTTATGTAAGAGAACTTGAAAAACAACAAATGGAGCCAACGGTGTTGAGCTATGAACCTCACATGGCCTTGTTTGTGCCTGACGAAAACCCACTTCTTTTTTATAGTTCGCTGGCAGAAAAAGGAAAAGCTATTTTGAAAAGAGAAGGTAAAATAGTGGCCGAAATAAATGCTTCACTCGGCAACGAGGTAAAGTTACTTTTTGAAAGCAAAGGATATCGTAACGTGGCGTTGGTGAAAGATCTTGAAGGAAAGAACAGGATTGTCTCCGCTACGTATTGATTCGGGGCATCTCTAAAAATTTCTTGTGCCCTTCTCCCCGATAGCTATCAGGGGAGAAGGGCAAGGGGTTGAGGTGGATAAGAGCAAAGGTTTTTAGAGATGCCCTTTTTTAATCAATTTGCTTTTACGGTGATGTTTGTATTCTCGATTTTACTCAATTCTTTTAATAGTCCTTGCTTATATAAATTTCCTAAGTCAATAAGGGGTGTATTTTTTGGCGGGGCGTAATTGATGTAATCTGAAAAGCGAATACCATTCACCACTTGTGGATTAACTGCTTTGCGAAAGCGACAATCGACCTCGCCATTCTCTTCAAAAGAATAAGCTAAATAGTCGATAGTAAAGTCTTTCTCGTCAATCCAATAGTGAAACGTATCTTCAAAATCTTCTCCGCCTCCTTGTTGTTGAAAGGTGATTTCGATTTTGTAATAGATCTTCCCATCTACCGCAGATCTGCCTAGTAATTTCTTTTGCACCGAGGCATCGTTTAGCCCATAGGGCAATAAAGCAAAATACAAAACTGAATTGGTAGACGATGTGTATTTTACTTTCATCGAATCGGGTAATTGCAAAATTGAATCGTTGATGGTTCGGGTAAACCCATCGTTGGTTACTACATCGCGAATTGTTTGAGCGGTGTCTTTATCGTTTTTAAAAATTCGCTCGTACCGAAACTTTCCCCCATCGCGCCAAGCAGTGTAGTGCTTGCCTCTAAAATCGAATTCAATCGTAGAGTGCAAATACAAATCACCACCCGAAGCAGCAATGGCTTTGTCAACAATCTGCTGGGGATTTTTTTGGCTACAAGAGGCCAGAATACTAACACAGGTAAAAAGTAAAACGAATCTCATGGTTTTAGCTTTAAATAATTTTAGCTAATGCGCTTATGTAACGCTCGGGTAACTCTCCTTTCGCGGCTGTTTGGTAATCGCTGTAGCTGCAAGGCACCATAGTGCTTCTGCTATAGCGTGCACCGGGCCGATGGTGCGTAAGTTCCATCCACCATTTTTCGGTTACTTTACTTTTAAAGAAAGAGATGGTCTCTGGCTCAGTAGGCATAGAGACTACGTATTTCAAAAAGTCATTGCTTTTAAAGCTAGCTTCGCCTTTGCGGTGATAGAAGCCTTCAATAAAATACCAGATCATAGTGGCCACTACCGAAGCGGTTTTTTTTCTCTCGTCATCTGCCTCGGGATTGTACTCATAGAAACCTACTGAGCTTAATTTTTCGTTCATGCCCGCATACCAACATAGTTGGCAGGCTTCTTCTCCCGTAAGGCCAAAAGGTTGAGCGTTTGCATTGCCAGGAGCATCTGAAGATTTGATGGCGGTAATATCAAACGAGAGCAAGTCGGCATTGCGAATGGCCGGTTCCATTTCGGTAAGGTTAGTGCGCATTTGACCAATGCGGAACGCCTCGAAATACAATTTTTCTAAAATGGCCGCAGACATCGGATCCACCAAATAAGTTTGGTGCGCGAGGTGCGTATAACTCAGCAGATAATTTGGTTCGTGTAAAAGTATTTTGTGGAGATGCTGGCGTGAAGGAGGGATTTCTTTTCCGTCTTCCAGATCTAAAAAGGCATCGATGTTTACTAGGCTAATTAGTTTCTCCATGTCCTCATAACCTCGATATTGGCCGTAATCCAGATCGTGTGTGCCGCCCAGAATGATGGGGAGTACATTGTTTTCCAGAAGCATTCTGCACACTTCACTGATCCGTGTGTAGGTTTCATCTAAATCAATTCCTGTGTTAAGATTTCCTAAATCGGCAATGCGATAATTGCCCGTGCCTTTTTTCAGGTGATAGAGTTTCTTCCTTACTTCATCGGCTCCCTTTGAAGC
>JAAFHY010000127.1 GCA_013298505.1 Cytophagales bacterium | reverse complement strand
CCAAGCTCTGGAGGTAGCACTCGATCAGGTGAGAGGTGGCGCACAAGTGATTGATGTTAATATGGACGAGGGCATGCTCGATTCCAAAGCGGCCATGGTAAAATTCTTGAATCTGATGGCAGCCGAGCCTGAGATATCAAGAATTCCTGTCATGATCGATTCTTCAAAATGGGAAGTGATCGAGGCAGGCTTAAAGTGTTTGCAAGGCAAGGGCATCGTCAACTCAATTAGCTTAAAGGCAGGCGAAGAAGAATTTATTAAGCAAGCCAAATTGGTAAAACGATATGGCGCAGCTACCGTAGTGATGGCTTTTGACGAACTAGGCCAAGCCGATACGTATGAGAGAAGAATTACGATTTGTAAACGCGCCTATGACATTCTGGTTGATATAGTAAAGTTTGCACCACAAGATATTATTTTTGATCCCAACATCTTTCCCGTGGCAACGGGAATAGAAGAACATAGAAACTATGCAGTAGATTTTTTTAGAGCTACAAAGTGGATTCGCGAAAATCTTCCGGGTGCGCACGTAAGCGGGGGTGTAAGCAACGTTTCTTTTAGTTTTCGCGGAAATCAGTTGGTGCGCGAAGCCATGCATGCTGCGTTTCTCTATCATGCAATACAAAACGGGATGGACATGGGTATCGTTAATCCCACCATGCTCGAAGTGTATGATGAAATCCCAAAAGAATTACTTGAACGAGTTGAAGATGTTTTATTGAATAGGAGAGACGATGCCACCGAGCGACTACTTGAGTTAGCAGAAACCGTAAAAGGCGCTGGCAAGAAAAAGGAAGTTGACGATGCATGGCGCCAAGGGACGGTAGAGGCGAGGCTCGCGCACGCATTAGTGAAAGGAATAATTGATTTTGTTGATGTTGATACGGAAGAAGCAAGAATAAAATATGGGCGACCGCTTCATGTAATCGAGGGGCCTTTAATGGCTGGTATGAATGTGGTGGGCGATTTGTTTGGTGCTGGCAAAATGTTTTTGCCACAAGTGGTGAAGAGCGCACGAGTAATGAAAAAATCGGTTTCGTACCTAACGCCATTTTTGGAAGAAGAAAAGAGACTTACTGGAAACTCGGGGAACCCAGCCGCAAAAATACTGATGGCCACAGTAAAGGGCGATGTACACGATATTGGAAAAAACATTGTGGGAGTCGTTCTGGCTTGTAACAATTACGATGTAGTTGATTTAGGTGTAATGGTTCCTACCGACAAAATCATTGAAGCAGCCAAGCGCGAAAGAGTAGATGTAATCGGATTGAGCGGCTTGATTACGCCATCGCTCGATGAGATGGTGCACGTGGCAAAGGAAATGCAACATCAAGGGATGGATATTCCATTGCTAATTGGCGGAGCTACTACTTCTCGATTGCATACAGCTGTAAAAATAGATCCTGTCTATCAAGGAGCGGTAGTTCATGTGCTCGATGCATCTCGTTCGGTACCGGTTGCCAGCGAGTTAATAAGTACTACAACACGGCAGGCTTTCAAAGCGAAGGTGAAACAAGAGTATATTGAACTAAGAAAAGATCACGAAAGCAGGCAGCAACTCAAAAACTATATTCCGATTGCTGAAGCAAGAAAAAACAAAGTAAAGATTGATTGGCAAAATGTTGAAATAAAAAAGCCCGCTTTCGTTGGGAAGAAAGTGCTTGTTAACTATCCACTTGAGGAAATAGCGAAATACATTGATTGGACTCCTTTCTTTCAGACTTGGATGCTCTTTGGGAAATATCCCGCAATATTTAAGGACGAAAAAGTAGGTAGCGAGGCAACCAAATTATTTGAAGATGCGCAAGTGATGTTAGCTAGAATCATAGCTGGAAGAAAGTTATCTGCCAATGGCATATTTGGATTTTACCAAGCGCAAACTAATCAGGTAGATGATGTACTGCTGTGGGATAAAGATGAAAAAGGTGTAGGCAAACTTCACTTCTTACGGCAACAAAACAAGAAGGCGAAAGACTTACCTAATTTCTGTTTGTCAGATTTCATAGCACCTCACGATTCGGGCAAGAAAGATTACATTGGCTTGTTTGCTGTAACGGCCGGTATCGGCCTCGAAAAATTGGTGGCTGAGTTTAAAGCCAAGCAAGATGATTATTCGGAAATAATGGCGAAGGCACTGGCCGATCGGTTAGCTGAAGCCTTTGCAGAATTACTTCATGCTAAAGTGCGAAAAGAATTTTGGGGTTACGCTGCCGCTGAAAATTTAAACGTTGAAGATTTGATTGCCGAATCGTACGATGGTATTCGCCCTGCACCAGGTTATCCGGCCTGCCCCGATCATACCGAAAAGAAAACAATATTTGAGTTGCTTAATGCAGAGAAAGAAGTCGGTATTACATTAACCGAATCTTTTGCAATGTACCCAACAGCCGCTGTCAGCGGCTACTATTTTTCTAATCCGGCAGCAAAGTATTTTGGCTTGGGGAAAATAGAGAAAGACCAAGTGGTGGAATATTCAAACAGAAAAGGGATGAACTTAGAAGAGATAGAGCGGTGGTTATCACCAAATTTAGCTTATAATTAATTCGGTAATTCGTTAATGAAATCACCGAATCATCAAATCACCGAATTAGCAAATTAGAATTATGAAAGTAACAGACCACATAAAAAACGCAGAAGGCAGAACATTATTCAGTCTTGAAATATTGCCACCGCTAAAAGGTGAAAATATCCGAACGCTGTTCGACAATATGGATCCATTGATGGAGTTTAAGCCGCCTTTCATTGATGTTACCTACCATCGAGAAGAATATGTTTACAAGAAAAAGGACAACGGCTTACTCGAAAAGCGCTCGACTCGTAAAAGACCAGGCACAGTAGGTATTTGTGCGGCAATTCAAAATCATTATAAGGTCGATACCGTGCCACATATTATTTGTGGTGGATTCAATAAAGAAGAAACAGAAAATGCATTGATCGATCTTCACTTTCTTGGTATTGACAATGTACTTGCCTTGCAAGGCGATGCCATTAAATCAGAACCTAAATTTATTCCCGAAGCGGATGGTCACAAATATGCCTCAGAGCTAGTGGAGCAAGTTGTGCACATGAATAATGGTAAGTTTATTGATGAAGAACTAGAAAATGCATCGCCAACCAATTTTTGCATAGGTGTTTCGGGTTACCCCGAAAAGCATTTTTCTGCTCCGAATCTTAAAATTGATTTAAAGTACTTGAAACTTAAAGTCGATTTAGGTGCTGAGTACATTGTTACGCAAATGTTTTTTGATAACAGTAAGTATTTTGAGTTTGTAGATAAATGCCGAGAGGCGGGTATTACCGTGCCCATTATTCCGGGTATTAAACCCATCACTGCAAAGGGACAAGCTACTGTTTTGCCAACTATTTTTCATATTGATTTGCCCGAAGAATTGGCCGATGAAATCGAAAAGTGTAAAGACAATGCTGCTGTAAAACAAGTGGGTATTGAGTGGGCTGTTAAGCAATCGAAAGAATTGATTGATCGCAAAGTTCCGTTAGTACACTTCTATTCAATGGGCAAGTCAGATCCGATTTATAAAATAGCCAAGCAGTTGTTTTAGTAGAATTAGTTACAAATAGAGCGCATTACTTTCGTATCTATTTGCATGTTATGTCGCTGTGCAGATTGTAAATCTAAGCACGCCTCTTTTAGGTTACCTAGTTTGTGGTATGCCAACGCTCGGTTATAGTACGCGGTTGCATAGCCATCGTAAAGAGAGATGGCAATTGTATAATCTTGGATTGCTTCTTTTAGGCGCTTTAATTTTACAAGCAGATTCCCTCTCGTAAGCCATGCTTTATCAAAATCGGATTTTAGATTTGTGGCACAGGTAAAATCGGCCAATGCTCCTACAAAATCTTTCAATTTTTCTTTGGCAATGCCTCTATTGAAATAATAATTCGGATCGTTTTTTTCGATAAGGATGGCGGAGTTGAAATCGTCTAAAGCACCTATCCAGTTGGCAAGTTTACCACGCACATAACCTCTTTCTGCCAATGGGTACGAAAGCGATGGATTAGTACGGATCACTTCGGTCAACTGCTTTTCAGACTCTTTCAGATTGCCTTTAAATCCCGAAAGCACCGCCAGATTGTGGGCGGCCAATGAATTAGAAGGATCTAACTCAACCGCCCTTTCGAAATCCTTCCGAGCACCGATGGTATCTTTTGCCGCTTGTTTTACAAGGCCGCGATTCAACCAATAGTCAGTATTCGTTTCATCTAACTTTATGGCCGAATCGAGGTGATAAATTGACTCCTTATAGCGAAGCATTTTCCAATCAATAAGCCCTATGTAATTTTGATACAGTGCGGCCATGTTACTTTGCGTTGTAACAACTTTAGTGGTTTGTCCCTCTCGGTTAGTTTGAAAAAATAAAGCACTCGTCTTAGATTTAGGATTTTTGGAAAGATTGATAAAATCTTGCTTTGAAACCTCCCATTGGCCATAATTGAACCTGAGTACTGCTCTGGCAAACAGGGCATCATTATCATCGGGGCGAGATTCCAAGTAGATATTGTAATCCGTTAATGCGCCTTTCTGATCGTTCAATTTTTCTTTGGAAAAGGCTCGCAGCGAGTACGCATCCCAATAGAAAGGGTCAATCCGCAAGCACTCATTAAAGTGAGCCAGGGCTGTTCGATACGATCGCTCATTGATTGCCTTTTCGCCTAGCTTGAATAGATCAATGGCCTGCACTTTCTTTTGCTGGGCAAATGCAGAGAAAGTGAGTAGCAATAATAACAAGAACGCTGGCCATTGCACGCTATAATTTTACTAAGAAATTGGCTAAAATAAAACTCAACTATTTTACTTAAATCCTGTTTATAAGGTATGGAAGAAAAGAAAGGCAAATCAAAAAAAGCGAGCTTATCGAGTAAAGATATACAAGCTCATTACAAAGACTATATTCTAACAAATGGCGAAAAGCCATCTTCGGTATTCACATTTAGCAAACACCTTGGCATTACCGAATCAGAATTTTATACCCACTATGCTTCTTTTGAGGCGATGGAAAAAACAATTTGGCAAGGTTATGTAACAACCACTATTGAACGCATTAGTGCAGATGAGGCTTTTCAGCAGTTTACCGTGCGCGAAAAGATACTTACGTTTTATTTCGCCTTGGCTGAGTTACTTAAGACAGAGCGGAGCTTTGTTCTCCATCAATTATCCAAGTCGAATAAATCACTTGCTGTACCTGCTTACTTAAAATTGTTCAAAAGCAGTTTTGAAGAATGGATTAGGGGTGTACTCAATGAAGGCAAGGGTACAGGCGAGGTTGCCAATCGACCTTACCTTGATGAGCGATACCCATCTGTGTTTTGGTTGCACCTTCTTTTCATCCTTAAATTTTGGAGCAAAGACGATAGCACAAATTTTGAAAGCACAGATGCCGCCATCGAAAAATCGGTAACACTTGCCTTTGATTTAATTGGCAAAGGTGTGCTCGATACTGCCCTTGACTTCGGGAAATTCCTTTACCAAAATACAAAGAAATAACGCCACCTAATGCCCACGCAAAAAGAACAGACTAGCATCCCGACAACCAAAGTTGAGAGAGCCTCAAAATTCATTTCTACAGGAGCTAAGATTGGCACCAACTACTTAAAGCACTATGGCAAGAAGCTAGTTAACCCCGCACACACGAAAGATGAGTTGCACGAAAGCAATGCCATCGATATTTACAATTCGTTGAGCCAACTTAAAGGAAGTGCCCTCAAGGTTGCTCAGATGTTGAGCATGGATAAAAACCTGTTGCCAACTGCTTATCAGAATCAGTTTGCCATGGCGCAGTATAGTGCGCCACCTCTTTCTTATCCGCTGGTAGTGCGAACTTTTGAGAAGTCGTTTGGAAAAAGACCAAGTGAATTGTTTGATACTTTTTCTACGCAAGCATCCAATGCTGCTTCTATCGGGCAAGTACACAAAGCCACCTTGAATGGAAAACAACTAGCGGTTAAAATACAATATCCCGGTGTAGGCGATAGCGTGAAAAGCGATTTGGCAATGGTAAGGCCAATTGCACTTCGTATGTTTAAACTAAACCCAACCGAGTACGAAGAGTTTGTCGGTGAAGTACAATCGCGTCTATTAGAAGAGGCAAATTACGAATTGGAGTTACAAAGATCCATTGACCTGTCTGTTAAATGCAAAGGCATCCCACATTTAATTTTTCCAACGTATTATCCGGCACTCAGTTCGCAGCGCATCCTTACGATGGATTGGATAGATGGCCTGCCTCTTGGTGAAGTATTGAAAAACAAATCACTATCCAAAAGTGAATCGCAAATGGTTGGCCAAGCGATGTGGAATTTTTATCATTTTCAAATACACAAGCTGAGGTCATTGCATGCCGACCCGCACCCTGGAAATTTCATCATTACACCAGAAAAGAAATTAGGCGTAATTGATTTTGGCTGCGTGAAGGTAATCCCCAGTGATTTCTATACCGTTTATTTTCAATTACTTCAACCGGATATTCTGACCGATGTAGCGAAGAGAGATCGGGTATTTAAAGGCCTCAAATTTATTTATGATGATGATACCGAAAAGGATCAAAAATTCTTTACGGAAATATTTATACAATTAGTTGAGTTGTTAGGTAGGCCATTCCGTAGTCAGTATTTCGATTTTGAAGATGATACTTATTTTGAGCAGCTCTATCAATTTGGCGAACAGATTAGCGGGTTAAAGGAGTTTAGAGAATCGAAAAGAGCAAGAGGAGTTAAAGACGCACTCTACATTAATCGAACGTATTACGGTCTGTACAATCTTTTACACGAGTTAAAGGCAACTATCGATACTACTTCGTTTAGGGAATAATAGTTATCAGCGCTCTAAAAACTCACCTTGGGTTTCCTCTACAAGGGCAATACCCCGGTTGTCAATACCTGTTATTCTTATGCTACTCAATTCATTGATGAGTAGTGGATCGTATTGAGCGCTTACGCGGATATAATTTTCAGTGAAGCCATGCATCATCCCATTTTCAATATCATTTTCAAAAAGAACCTGGTATGATTTTCCGATATTCTTTTCGTAGAAGGCTCTTTTCTTTTTATCGGATAGGATGTGCAGCATCTTAGAACGTTCTGCTCTTTCTTTTGAGGGAACAGGCTCGGGCATTTCTGCTGCTAAGGTATTTTCTCGTTCAGAGTAGGTGAATACGTGCAAGTAAGAAATATCCAATTCATTAAGGAATTGATAGGTATCTAGAAAATCTTCTTTCGTTTCTCCTGGAAAGCCAACGATTACATCTACACCAATACAACAATGCGGCATGGTTGATTTAATCTTATCAACGCGACTCGCATACAACTCGCGTTGGTAGCGCCTACGCATTAGTTTAAGGATTTTGTTTGAGCCTGATTGCAATGGTATATGAAAGTGTGGCACAAAACGCGATGAACCAGCCACGAAATCAATGATTTCATCGGTAAGCAAATTAGGTTCAATCGAAGAAATCCGGAAGCGTTCTATCCCCTCAATTGTATCTAATTCTTTTATTAAATCTATAAATCGGTTGATGCGTACACCGTTTTCTATTCCGAAGTCTCCCGTATTCACGCCTGTTA
>JAAFHY010000126.1 GCA_013298505.1 Cytophagales bacterium | reverse complement strand
TGTGCTGCGCAGTTTATTGTATGATTTGGGTGGTACTTACAATGATCTAGCCGCGCTTCAAGCTAAAGAGTCTCTGTATAAGTCAGTTCTTTCAAGCTATGATCAATTGATGGCTGCCACGCGCGAGCAACTGCGAGTTGGGGCCATTTCTATTGCAGAAGCCATCCGATTAGAATCGGAATACAAAGCTGTAAAAACGCAAGCTGTGGAAAATGCGAATCAAAAGGAAAATACACTGGCAAGCTTTCGGATCCTCCTTCAGTACCCAACTGATACGATTGTAAATGTCAACTTAAATATTCCATTGACTTTACCCCAACTTCAACGCGATACATTGATTAACCAAGCATTAAAAGTGCGGCCTGATTTGAAGGTAATGCAACTCAATCGAGAATACCAATTGCGCAATGTTAAACTGCAAAAATCATTAAGTGTGCCCGACATCAAATTTGGATATCAACCACAAGATTTGGGAAGTAACTACAAACGACCCTATTCGGGTTTCAATATCGAAATGCCCCTGCCCTTATTTGATCGCAACCAAGGGCGTATTCAAGAAGCTAAACTAAATCTCAAGCAGTCTTATTATGAGCTTGAGTTGCAGAAAAATAAAGTAAGTAACGAAGTGATAGCGGCTTACAATCGTTTTACAAAGACAAATGAAGGACTGGCACTTTATACTGCCGATTTTATTGAGCGATTGAAAATGCTAAATCAAAATGTAAATCAAAACTTTCAAAAAAGAAACATTGGGTTGCTTGAATTTATTGATCAACAACGAATTTTCATCACTACTAACCTACAATTGATTGATTTGAAACAATTGTATTTGGATAGTATCAACGAATTGAATTTTAGCATAGGAAGCCAACTAATTGAAAATTAAAATGAAACAAATATTTTTTAGCTATTTCCTTATGGGATGTGTGGCACTAATAGGCTGTACTAAAAAGCGAGCAAATGATATATCCATTACTACAAGCAATCGAAGTTCTTTGGTGCTTAGCGAGCAGCAAATGAAGTTTATTAAAATTGATACGGCTAAATGGGTGCCTGCTGCTGAACAATTTACTGCCGTAGGCGAGGTAAGTTTTGCGGAAGATAATGTTGTGCGTATATACCCCATTGTGAGTGGTGCTGTAGAGAGCGTACATGTAGCATTGGGAGATTATGTTAAGCGCGGACAATTATTAGCCACCCTCCTGAGTACAGACATCAGTCTATATCAACGCGATTACAATATTGCTAAATCTAATTTAGAGGTAGAAGAAAAAAATCTATCACGTGCACAAGAGTTATTTAAGTCTGGCATGATGTCTGAAAAGGATTTAAGTCAGGCCAAAAATAGTTTTAATAATGCTCGAGCTGAGTATGACGAGCGGAAGCAAGTGCTAGAATTATATGGTGGCTCATCACAACAGGATGCCATCTTCAGGGTAACCGCACCACGCGAGGGATATATTGTAGAGCGTAACATCAATACAGGTACTCAAATCCGCACGGACAATGGTACTAATATCTTTACCATCTCAGATTTAAAAACTGTTTGGGTTTGGGCAAACGTGCACGAGAGTGATATTGCCAAGGTACACGAAGGAGATGCCGTAAGAGTTAAAACCATTGCTTTTCCTGACGAATTTTTTGAGGGTAAAGTGGATAAAATCAGCACCATGCTCGACCCAGATTCGCGAGTGGTTAGGGTGCGTACCGAGTTAAGTAATTCAAATGGCTTATTAAAACCAGAAATGTTTGCGACTGTACAAATTACCCCGCGTAACAGTGAAAAGGTTTTAGTCATCAATAATAATGCAATTATTTTAGAGGACAATCAGTATTACGTGATGATGGCATTATCACCAAATGAATTTAAAAAAGTTCAGATACGGCCTGGCCGTGTGTTCCATAATTTCACTGAACTTAAGGAAGGGGTGAAAATGGGCGACCTCATAGTTAGCGAAGGATCGCTTTTTGTACTGACTGCTTATAATCAACTTTAACACAAGAATTCAACAGCATATATGAATAGTTTTATTAAGGGGTTGATTTCTTTTTCTCTTAAGAACCGACTAATGGTTTTTTTGGGAACGCTGGTAATTATTTTTTGGGGAGCTCAAAGTTTTTTAAATACTCCGATCGAAGCATTTCCAGATGTTATCAATACGCGTATTGTCATCATCACCCAATGGCCGGGACGCAGTGCAGAAGAATTAGAAAAATTTGTGACCATCCCTATAGAGACGGAAATGAACGTAGTGCCACGCAAAACAAGCCTTCGATCTATTTCCCTTTTTGGATTATCGGTAGTCACTTTATTTTTTGAAGATGAGGTAGATGATTTTCGAGCGCGCCAAATGGTAAACAACCAATTGGTAAATGTGAATTTACCGGAGGGAGCAGATCCGGAAATTCAGCCTCCTTCTGGACCTACGGGCGAGATTTATCGCTACACCTTAGAAGGTGCTGGCAAAACAGTGCGTAAATTAAAGGAAATTCAAGATTGGGTCATCGACAAAAGATTGAAAGCCGTGCAAGGCGTGGCCGATGTTGTCAGCTTTGGCGGAGAGGTAAAAATATTTGAGGTAACAGCCGACCCTAACAAGTTAAGTGCTTTTAATTTTAGTTTAGAGGATGTGTTTGCAGCATTATACCAAAACAATAGCAACGTAGGTGGCGATGTAATAGAGTTGGCTACTCAGTCGTATTTAGTCCGCGGCCTTGGCTTGGTAAACAGTATGGATGACATTGAAAATATTATTGTAAAAAATATCAATGGTTCACCCATTTTTATAAAAGATGTAGCTACAGTTCACGAATCATTTAAACCGAGGTTGGGTAAAGTTGGCCGGGGAGATGAAATTGATGTGGTAGAGGGCATAGTATTATTGCGGAAAGGAGAGAACCCCAGTATTGTTTTAAAAGAACTGAACAATACAATTGATGATTTAAACAACCGGGTGCTACCCGATGGTGTAAAAATTAAAGTGTTTTACGATCGCACCACATTGGTAAACCTAACTACGCATACCGTAGAGGAGAATCTAATTGTAGGGATGTTGTTAGTTACATTTATCCTATCAATTTTTTTGTTGGATTGGCGCGCAACACTAATGGTTGCTATCATTATTCCGTTGGCACTTTTGTTTGCCTTTATATGCATGCGGTTAAGGGGCATGTCGGCAAATCTGCTTTCCATCGGAGCGATTGACTTCGGTATTATTATCGATGGGGCGGTGGTAATGGTAGAAG
The DNA here is from genome assembly GCA_013298505.1 of Cytophagales bacterium. Taxonomy (GTDB): domain Bacteria; phylum Bacteroidota; class Bacteroidia; order Cytophagales; family Cyclobacteriaceae; genus ELB16-189. Next base: position 4,379 of record JAAFHY010000126.1, on the reverse strand, counting down.
GTGTTTTTGTTTACCTCGCCCATAAGCAACATGAGATGGGCGCGCAGCGTTTCAACCTTATGTCGAAAATGGGATTTGTAAAAAAGATTTCCATAGAAATGGGCAAACCTATCTTCTTCTCTAAGCTAATTATAATCACTGCTCTTATCCCAATTTTTGCTTTTCAAAGAGTTGAAGGAAAAATGTTTTCGCCATTGGCCTATACCATGGGGTTTGCATTGGCAGGAGCCTTGTTGTTTACATTAACGCTTGTTCCATTACTGTGTAAACTTCTACTAAATAAAAATGTTCGCGAGCGAGATAATTTTTTGGTGGGAGGTCTTTCAAAAATTTATAAACCACTTTTAGTTCGCTCACTCAATCAACCCATTAAAAGTATTCTACTTTCGGTGCTTTTACTTTTTATTAGTTTGGTAATTGCTAACCAGCTAGGTTCAGAATTTTTACCCAAGCTAAACGAGGGTTCTATTTATGTGCGTGCTAGCATGCCTCAAAGCATCGCCTTTTCAACAGCTAATAAACAATCAGAGGCAATGCGACATATCTTCACCAAGTACCCCGAGGTGAAGGGTGTCATTTCTCAAAATGGTAGGCCAAACGATGGTACTGATCCAACCGGATTTTTTAATGTTGAATTTTTTGTAGATCTATTTCCAAAGGATGATTGGGAGCGTGATGTATCAAAAGAAGATTTAATTAAAGATATGCAGGAACAATTCCGTAACCAGTTTCCTGGTGTGGTGTTCGGTTTCTCTCAACCAATTTCAGATAATGTCGAGGAAGCCGTGTCGGGTGTGAAGGGTGAAATGGCAATTAAGATATTTGGTGATGACTTTAGTAAACTTGAAATTCTTGCCGATAGTGTTAAGAATATTATGGAAACGGTAGACGGAGTTCAAGACTTAGGTATTTTCAAAAGTTTGGGTCAGCCTGAATTGCGTATCGAACTCGATCGTTACAAAATGGCACGTTATGGCGCCAATGTTTTGGAAGCTAACAACATCATTGAAATGGCCGTGGGCGGAAAGAAGGCATCGACTTATTATGCAGGAGAGCGCAGATTTGACATCCGCCTTCGCTACTCACCTGAGTTTCGCCAAAGCGAAAAGGAGATTGGTAAACTGTTAGTGCCGTGTACCAACGGCTCCAAAATACCTTTGCGCGAGATTGCTGACATCAAATTGCAAACAGGCCCTGCGTTTGTTTACCGGGAAGGCAACTTACGTTTCATACCTATTAAATTTTCAGTTCGCGATCGAGATTTAGGAAGCACCATTGCAGAAGCACAGGGTAAAGTTCTTTCTGGTATTCACTTGACCAAGGGTTATGCACTTACATGGAATGGTGAATTTGAAAATCAAGTGCGTGCTACTAAGCGATTGAAATTAGTGGTTCCGATTTCTATAGGACTAATATTTATGTGGCTGTTCTTTATGTTCAATTCCCCCAAGTATGCAGGTATGGTATTGTTGAATGTACCTTTTGCATTAATTGGCGGGATTGTCGGCTTGTATGTAACCGGAATCAATTTCAGTATTTCTGCAGGGGTTGGTTTCATTGCGCTTTTCGGAGTGTGTGTGCAAAATGGCGTCATCCTAGTGTCGGTGTTCAATAAAAATCACGACTTAGGCATGTCTATTGAAGATTCTATTTTAGAAGGTGCTATGAGTCGAGTTCGCCCTGTGGTAATGACTGCTTTGATGGCCGGGCTCGGTTTGCTCCCTGCGGCATTATCAAACGGTATCGGTTCCGAAACACAAAAGCCATTGGCAGTTGTCGTTATCTCTGGGCTGATTTCAGCAACCATCCTTACCCTTTTGATTTTACCAGCCATCTATAAAGTATGGCATATCAAATATTTTCACAAACCTTCCTTAAAGAAGTAATTATGAATACGTTCGTCAAATTTATTTTTTTTATTGCGCTGACCACGCTTTCACTTAGCAGCCACAGCCAACAAAAATTAAACTTCAATAGTGAAAAAGAACCCGATGAGTTAATACCGAGGCCATTTGAGAAAAAATTTCATTGTGGAATTAGCATTAATACTTATTTTACTACAATTGCTGGTGATAACTTGCCCAAAACTTATTTTTCAAAACCTTCTTTGGGGTTTGATATTCGTGCTGAATATTTTTTTAAGCCATACGTTGGCTTAGGGGTAGGTATTGGATTTCAACAGCGAGGAGCAGGTATCATCAATCCTGATAAGGTAAAAGAATTGGGTAATCCTGATTCTACTTATCGCGAGCGCCTTCGATTCAATCACATACAAGTCCCAATCAGCTTAATTTTGCGAACCAGTAAGGACATCGTTAAAGGAATACGGTTGAGCGGAACGTTTAGCCTAGTGCCAATCTTTAATTTTGAAAGTAACGATGTTTTCAACAGCGTAGAAGATGGTAATCATATCATAACTCCAGTTAGCAATCAATATCAAAAAAATGATCTGTTGTATCAATTTTCTTTTGGGCCCGACATAAATGCAGGCAACACTATTTTTACAATTCATTTTGTGTATTCGAAAGGAACTAGCAACGTATATTCAACTAATTTAAGCAAAGGATATAATGAAGGGATGGGAGTGCAGATAAGTTGGTTATTTTAATAAAATTAGCCAACTAACTTTTTGATTATTAGTATTGGGAAGTCTACTATGCCAATTGCGAGCCGCGATTGATTATATTTGATTAATCAATGGCCTATGCTAGAGCAAATAAAAGACACCTTGCTTTCAGAGGTTGCTCCTGAGTCGATTTTGATTATCGACAGTTCGAGCAAAATTCTATATGTCAATAGTTCATTTGAGCAATTGTTTGGATACACACGCCAAGAAGCCGTGGGTAGTGATATTTCAATTATTCAACCACCCACTTTGGCGGGCATGCATATTATAGGCCTGAACCGTTATTTAACAAGCGGTAAGCGACATCTTAACTGGCAATCAACCAGAACCACAGGTATTTCAAAAGCCAGAGTTGAATTTCCTATCGAGATTAGCTTTAGCCACGTGCGCACCAGCGACCATGATTACTTTGCTGCTTTTATCAAAGACATTACAGAGGTAGTAGCACAAGAAAAACAAATTGTGCAGCAAAATGAAGAGCTGAAAAAAAAGAATGACGAACTCGATAATTTTGCCTACCGGGTTTCTCATGATTTGCGCGCCCCGTTGTTATCGGTATTGGGGTTGGTGAATGTCTATCGATTAAGTCCCGACCGTGGCCAACATGCCTTCATCATCGATAACATTGAACGAAGTATAAAAAAATTGGATTTGTATATCCGCGAGATCATTGACCTTTCAAAAAATGAGCGACTTGAGCCGCAATTGGCAAAAGTAAACATGTATGATTTAATTCAAGAGGTTTTCAAAGACCTGCACTACATGGAATCTTTTGTAAAGATCGAGAAGCAACTGCAGGTAGAAGTGAGTGAACCCATTTTAGCCGATTCATTTAGGCTAAAAATAATCTGCATGAACCTGGTGGCAAATTCAATTCGATACTATAACCCAAGAGTAGATCATCCGCAGATCATCATCACGGTAGAGAAGGTAGAAAAAGATATGCGGATGCGTGTAAAGGATAATGGTATTGGTATGACAGCTGAAACACGTGCTCGAATTTTTGAAATGTATTATCGAGGAAGCGATCTTTCAAACGGATCGGGGCTAGGCATGTATATTGTAAAAGAAATGGTAGCTCGAATAGGTGGCCGAATAAATGTACAATCTGAATTAGGTGTTGGAACAACCATTGAGATAACATTTCCTTTTGTTGAAATCAGTTAAGATGGTGATTGCTTTCTCCTTTTCATGCCGTCCTTCAATTTTTGACGCGATGGTGATAGAATCGTTCTTCAACTCTTCGTATAAGCTTTTCGCCAGAGCGATGGAGTGCTGTTCTTCACCATAATTCTCATGGATATTTTCAGCCAAAAAGCCAAGGAAGACAGCCAGGAAAATCAAAACGAATTCAAACAGATATTTTCTCCAGTTTTTAATAATGGAGCCTTTTTCTGGTGCTGGTTCCAGCAGACTTGTTTCTTGCATCGGTTCTTTTATTCTATTTCAATCGCGCCTTATCAGTTTGTCAATTTTATAAACTATTTCTTTTTATCAATAATAGCCTTCATCTGTTTGTTCATCAATACCGGGTTGATCGCATCGATGCCCATCTTCAGTGTAGTTTCTAATTTACCGAGGTGGCCATCCAGTTCTTTGTTGAGCTCCTCAAAAACTTTGTACGCCCCAGCGGTAGGTTTGCCATCACCCGTTTCTAAACTTCTTCTCAATGCAGAAAGGCGATTGCCTAATTTGATTGGGAAGTTCAATGGGTCTTGACCGCTTCGGTTTTTGGTCTGATATAAATCCTCTT
>JAAFHY010000125.1 GCA_013298505.1 Cytophagales bacterium | reverse complement strand
CTGCACTGCTCACGAGTGAGCGATTTCAAAGTGCTGAAATCTGGTCGCGGTTCTATCCCACCCAGCGTATCCAGATTTTGTCGTTCATCACGTATCATTTCAATGAACAAACCGAAAGTGGTGTCACGCGCTCGCTCAATGGCTTGGGCGATATTCCAGTACTGGTAAATTACAATCTAATCAATACTACCGACCAGCCTCTGCGCACTGTGAACCATACTATGTGGGTGGGTGGTGGTGTAAAAATACCCACAGGAAAATTTCAATACACCAACGACCAAGCCACCGTTGCCAATCCCAACTTTCAGTTGGGCACTGGCTCCGTAGATTTTATGGTGAATGGAATTTATACACTTCGTTACAAAAAGTTTGGCATAAATGCGGATGCTACATACAAAATCAATACCTACAATTCACGCGATTATAAGTTTGGCAACCGCGTAAGCGGCACGGCATCTTTATTTTATATTCACCAATTTGGCAAAGTTGGGGTGATGCCTAATGTAGGTTCGTATATGGAGAGTTCGGGCAAGAACATTAACCAAAGTGACGAGGTGAGCGAAACGGACGGGCAGGCTTTATTTGTTAGTACAGGTTTGGAAGTTTACCTGAGAAAATTGTCGCTGGGCTTTAATTATCAAAATCCGCTTTCACAAAATTTGGGTGAGGGCAGGATTCAATCGCACGACCGCACAATGGTGCACTTTACATTTATGTTTTAGAAATTCTAAAGAACACATCATGAAAAAATTATTTGTATTTTTTTCCGTACTCGCCTTCGCGGAATGCGCATATAGCCAACCGCAAGGGTCAAAACCTGTAAAGACAATTGTTATATTATTGTACGATGGCTTCACTCCGCTGGATGCGGTGGGACCGTACCAAGTGTTAAGTGGCATTATGGGTGTCCAAGTAAAAACCGTTGCCAAGAAAAAAGGATTGATACAATCCGATGGGGCGCTGGCACTCAATGCAGATTATTCTTTAACTGAAATCAAGCAAGCGGATGTCCTGATTGTACCCGGTGGTTTTCGGGGCACGTATCATGCTGCGCAAGATACTATTCTTACCAATTGGGTGAAGCGCATAAACAAAACATCTCAATATACCACCAGCGTTTGTACCGGTGCGTGGATATTGGGCGCAGCTGGTTTGCTGAATGGCAAAGATGCCACTACACATTGGTATGGCAAGACAATACTGGAAAGTTATGGAGCTATGTATAAAACCGAGCGATATGTGAAGTCGGGAAAAATTTATACCGCGGCTGGCGTATCGGCTGGCATTGATATGGGCTTAGCTCTGTTGGCAGAAATTTCAGGAGAAGCGTATGCGAAGGGAATGCAGTTGGCCATTGAATATGACCCGCAACCACCTTTTTATGCTGGTTCACCTAGCAAGGCTGACCCAGCTATGCTAAAGATGCTCACGCAAATGTATGATGATGGCGTGAAAAGAATGACGGAAGAAGATGCAGTTAAGCCTCAGCCTAAAACAAGCCAAAGTAAATCTGCAACTAAGCAGACGGCAAAGGGACTACTGCAAGAAGACGGCATTGACCCAGTCTGTCACATGAAAGTAAAAGCAGGAAGTGACATCATCTCCATCCATAACGGAAAGCGATACAGCTTCTGCTCGAGGATGTGCAAGGAGGCATTTGAAAAGGAGCCTGCTAAATTTTTAAGCGAGGAGTAAATGTCGAGAAGCGCACGGTAGGCTGCCCATAAAAATTAGTCATGGCATCTTAAATATTTTTAAATGACTCCGTAGTACACTCGGCCATGACGCCTGACACTTGTGCGGAACACTCCGGGTGGATTAGGCTCTTGCCATTGCTTTGCTGTCGCGGTGGCATGTGTGGCAATGGCAAGTGCCAAAAGCGTTGGCGAGAATCTTTTGGTTGCCGTGCGTTGGGGAATTTTTAGACGAGTCGTTGTTCGTCAGCCCTTACTGGTCCCCTAGAGATACTTAATAGGTGGGATTGTCGAACGTTATTTTGTCGTCTTGGAGAATTTGTCGGGTTACGGAAGGGCATTGTTGCTAACGACCCGTGTTTATGACGGCTGCGGCTTTCGAAGCCGCGTCTTGTCCCACGTGCCGAAACGAAATATAAAAACTAAACTTCAATTTAACACGTCACCCGCAGCTGGCATAAACACAATGTTGTGCGTTCGTTTTATTTTTCTGCCCACATGGTCAAGTCAATGTCTGGAAATTTTGTCTTTACATAGTCTACAAAGTGAGAGTTCCCACCCTTGCCATTTAAGTTTAGAGACCAAATTCTCATATCAGTTGGATTGTCCAAAAACTCACGTACTCCTTGCTCTGTTTTAATTTTGTCGACCCATGGAATAATTATCGAGTCAATAAATCTAACAATCCTATCAAACTTTTCTTTGTCAAGTCCATAGACATTACAATTGTGATTGTATCTAATAACGGATTCATAGCTGTATTCGTCAATTCTTTCAAGTATGTCACCAAAGATTTGGATTATTCTTACTTTCTTTTTGTCGTCCGTGTATTTTGTATTGTTGATTCCTGTGTGTCCAAAAAGAAAGCCCTTTATCTTACTGTGCTTAGCCAATTCTAGAGAATAGAAATTTGGTAAGATTTCTAAATTTACATATTCTCCTGGCGTGTTGCTTCTACTCGACCAGAAACAAATCTCAAGCTTGATTTCTTTGTCTCTGTATGTAATCTTTGGTCTAGACCGTGAGTACTTGAATCCTTTTTTTTCGTAGAGTCGTCCAATTTCGTCACACACAGCCTGAAATATTTCTTGACATGGTGTCGTCCCTGAATAATTTATTAATACGTTGTTTTCAGTCCAATTCATAGTTTACTCTGTCCAAAAATAAAATGACGCACAACGTTTGTGCTTCTGCAGTAGCGCGCTTTCGAAGCCGCGTCCTGTCCCCGACACCAAACGTGGAACGAAGATAACACTTATAGCTTACACGTCACCGCGCTATTGCAGAAGCATTTTGTTGGGTGCCCGTGCCTTCGTCTTACGTTAATAGGTCACTGATAGATTCAAATGTCCACCGAGTCCTTTTTGAATAATTCTCATCAAAGTCGACAATCTTATGTCGCTCGCGTTGTTCTCAATGCGCGAGATGTACGATTTTGTCGTCCCACATTTTGAAGCCAACTGCTCTTGAGTCAAATTTTGTTGCTCTCTCATTTCTTGAATAAGTACGCCAAGTTTGAATGCTTCAAACTCCTGTTCATAAGCGTCTCGCTTTGAAGTCCCTTTTTTCCCATATTGCTTGTCAAGGTGGTCGGCAAATGAAGTCAGATTTTTATTTTCCTTTTTTTTCATCGAAATATTGTTTTTTCAATTTCTCCGCAAGCTCTATTTCTTTCTTTGGTGTCTTCTGTGATTTCTTTTGAAAACCGTTAACTACAATAATCAATTGTCCTTTGTCGAAAAAACTAAAAGCTCTAAATATGTCACTACCAACTTCTACTCGGATTTCAAAAATGCCATCAGAGTCCTCCATATGGTTGAAGTACTTTTTCGGAACCATGTCGAGGGATTCAATTAAACCCATTGTCCAGTTAAACTTAGCTTTGACCTCTGGTCGCAGAGATTCAAAGAAGTCTAAGTAGTAACGCTTGTAGTAAAATATCTTCCTAACAGTGTTATTGTCCACGAGACAAAGTTAGCTAATTAGGAAACTATCTCCAAGGGGTAAAAGTTCAATTTTTGGAGTAATTTTTTCGAGAGGTCGGGCATGGCACCCAACGTTTGTGTTTGCGCAGTGGTGGGCTTTCGAAGCCGCGTCCTGTCCCCGACACAAAACGTTGAACGAAGATAACACTTTGAACTTACACGTCACCCCACCATTGCGCAAACATTTTGTTGTAGGCTGCCCCATTAACCCACACTCTTTTCGAACACTTTAATCGTTGTCATTTTTGTTCCAATTTCTTCAACTTCTCAATAGCATTTTGGTTTTGAGGATCTAATTTCAATGAGAGGTTAAAATTCTTTTTAGCCAGTTCGTTGTTACCCTGCACTAAATACGCCTCTGCAAGACTGTCAAAGCCGTTTGCGGAATTTGGATAAAGAGTAGTGTTTAATCCTAGAATATTTATTCCCTCTTGGACTTTCCCCTTAAATAGAAGTTGAAGTCCAAGATTGTTTAATTTCCATTCTTGAAGTTCGAAGTCAGGACTGTTCCCTTTTAGAGTTTTGACTAAACCTTCCAAATCCTTATAACCTTGTCCCTGCGCAGCTATATTGAAATCTTGAAAACTCAGACTTCTTTTTGCTGGAGTTTTTGATTTTTGAGTAATTGAATTCCTTGTGACTCCGTTTGAGGTAGGGTCGTTGTCCAAAAATTGTTTGGATAATTTGTCATCTTTCAGAGATGCATTAAGGAAATGTAATGTGTAATCAGTGACCCACTTATAAGAAACAATTATTTCCGTGTCGCTTTTATCTTGCCTTGGGTCACGGTCTTGGAAAAGAATTCCCATTGAACTAAAATATGAATGCGTTAAGTCATTAAATTTTAAGTAATATGCTTGACTGTACTTCAGTGAGTCATAGAAACCAAAACGTCTATTTAATGTTGTGTCTATTTTGTCTTCAATCATAACGGGTAAGGGTATGTCCTTTTGTGACATAAACATAAACGGCACGTTTACCCTAGATAGATTAGTGTAGCTCGATGATAAAAGCTTTTCAAACTGATATTTTATACTACCGTCTAGACATACCAATGCTTTTATTCGCTCATTTCTCATTTGCGCCAACACATTTGAAATGCCACCAAAACTAAAACCGATCACGGATAATTTGTCCGAGTCAGCATTTGCTAATGTCGAAATCTCACCTATTAAAAACTCTATATCTCTAGCTTGTGTCTCAATATCTCTAGTTGTTCCGCCATCGAGAAACCTGTTTTCTGTTCCGCGACTTGGGCAAGAAACGACTATGTATCCATGACTCGCTAGGAATTCACAGAGAGCAAAGTTCTCCACGGAGGATGCTTGATAACTTGGAGCATAAATGACCACAGGAAATTTACCAATGATTGGTCGAGTATTAAAATTAGCTTTTGTTTCTAATTCTAATTGTCCTCTGTTGTGTTCATTGTCGGAGTAATAGAACCAACTTAGTATTCTCTCATCCGGCAAGCTTTCCCATTCCTCTTCTTGTTTTAAGATGGTCATATAGTTCTTAACTTTCAAAATGGTCTTTGTTGAAGTCTTTTCTGAAGGATACCAAATACTTATAGAAATTGGTCGGGCTAATACTTTGTTGTCCCAGTCGTATATACGTCTGTATGATCTGGTATTGTCGTCTTTTTTATAGTTTCTAAAACCAACTTCATATTTACCATAGGTCAAATTTAAATTTCTCCCAAAGACCTGAGCCATTGTCACGGCTCCTAAATGAATAAATATTGTTGTCGTAAGTACCGTAAGAAAATTAATTTTGGTCATTGTTGATTGCTTTATTAAGAGACAACTAAATCCAGGTTAACCCCTATTGTACCTTTACACAGTCCTCTTTGTTTCGATAGACAAAAATGTCAAAATGGGGTTGCCTACAACGGTTTGCAGCTTGGCGAAGTGGCGGAAATCGAAGCACAAATGCTCAGTTTAGCACAGATGATTATTAGAATTCCAAATGTTCAATTTAGCACCGAACTCGCCATTTTGCCAAACTGCTGTTAGCGGATGCCCTTTTTTGTCTGCCAAATTTATGAATTTAGAATTAGTTTTATTAGATTATTGTTGAAAATTTCGTCAACTATTTTTTGCGAAGTCAAAGGTTCTTGAAGTGGGTGTAGCTGAAAAATGTTTTTATTTAAGTCTTCTATTGTGTCTGTAATTGGAACTGCATTTTGTTGTGAGATTTCGTAAATTTTTTTCTTGTGTCGAGTGTTAAATATTAAATTATCAGGATCAACAATTCCTGCTTCAATATAAGCTCTTGTTTTCTTTGAGCATCTACAAGGGTTTGATTTGTTTACCAAACCGCATCTTTCATTCATCCAATTATAAAGGTCTTGTCTTGCCCTCATAAGGCGAATACGAAAGTTGCCTGCTGTAATTCCTAAAATTTCAGAACCTAAATTATGGTCAATGTCAAACATTTCTCCAAGTATGTAAATCATTCTTTGCTCTCTATCCAAACAAAGTAGCATTCCTGCTGTACAGCTTATTCTTATTTCTTCAATTGTATCAGTTAACTCATCTTGTTCTGTTACAGTTAGTTCATTTATTGGAATATTGTCAATAGCATTAAAATATGTTTCAAAATCGATTGTTTTTAATTCTGCTTTACTCTTTTTAGTGTTTAAAAAATGATTTACTGTAATTCTATACAGCCAAGTTCTAAACTTACTCTTACCTTCAAACTTTGTTAATGCAGTAATGGCTTTAATAAATACTTCTTGTGTTAAATCTTCTGCATCTTCAACACTTTTTGTCATTTTTAAAGCAAGGTTGTAAATGAATAATTGATGCCTTATAATAAGGTTTTGCAAAGCCTTTTTATCGCCACCAATTGCTAATTTTACCAAATCTGAATCTACTTGGTCGGTATAGTTTATTTGAAAAGGATTGTCCATTTATTATTGATAAAAACTAACTGCAAACCAATTGGTTTGCAGTTAGTAAATTTATAAATTAAATTTGTCTTAAACCTCCATCTACCGTTAATTCGTTACCAACAATATATGATGAGTCGTCAGAAGCAAGGAACAAAACTGTTTTCGCAATTTCTTCTGGTTGTCCCCAACGTTTAATAGGAATTTGATTTGTAATAGCTTCACCTGCCGATTTTAAAACTTCTTCTGGCAAACCAATTTTACCCCAAAGTGGCGTTCCTATTGCTCCTGGGCTTACTGCATTTACTCTAATCCCTTTGTCAACTAACTCGGCAGACGCTACTCTAACAACAGAACGCAAAGCCGCTTTACTTGCACTTACTAAACTGCTTCCACCAAAACCAATACTATTCAACCAAGAAGTTGTAATAATTACGGAAGCGTTATTGTTCAAATGAGGAATAGCTTTTTGAAGTGTAAAGTAAGCACCTTTGAAATTCACATTAATCATTTCGTCAAAAAACGCTTCTGTTGTGTCAGCAATCGGTGCAAGTTTTACTTGTGCCGCATTGATAAATAAAATGTCAATAGCTCCAAATTTAGATTTTGTCTCTGAAAACAATTTGTCTAAATCAGTTTGTTTGCAAACATCACCTTGCACAGCAAAGCTGTTAGAACCAAGTTCGGTTACTGCTTCGTCAAGGGCTTGCTTTCCACGTCCAAAAATTACAACTTTTGCACCATTTGCGATAAATTCTTTGGCTGTCGCTAAACCAATTCCACTGCTACCGCCTGTTATTACGGCAACTTTGTTTTTTAATTTGTCCATTTTGTATAATGATTTAATGGCAACTCCATTGTTACCATTATTTGGACAAGCAAAAATGTGTCGTGTTACAAAAGTCCTTGATTTATTTTTGAAATTGTCAATTTTTCGAGGTCTCGCAGGGTTTCCGCTAACGTTTTGCTTGCTGCAGGAGGGCGGATTTAAAACCTACGTGCTCTCCCACGAGATAAAGATAAGTAAAGAACTACACACGACAAGACGCACGAGCCCGCCCACTTGCAGCAAGCTTTTG
>JAAFHY010000124.1 GCA_013298505.1 Cytophagales bacterium | reverse complement strand
TAAAATATCTCACAATTCCATATCTTGGGAATCTAATTCTCATTGATATGAAGCTATTTAAAAAGATTCTGTTTGGGTTTGGTGCTCTAATTGGCTTAGTCCTCATCGTCATACTTTTGTTTTATCGACAAGAGTCATATCAGCTTTACAAAGTGCTCACCTTTTTTGATAAGGGCAATATCTCTCAGAACTTTAGAAGTGTGAAGGACATATTTCCAACCACCACCGTACCCAAACCAGACCAACCAAATCCATTTGTCGTAAGTTCGCAACCATATTCGTTGATTGAAAATTTTCAAGTACGAGATTCTTTAGTGACAACCAAAGCCTTCTTGGATCAAACGCTTACCGATGCCCTGCTCATCATTCAGCATGATACCATTCGTTATGAGTATTACGGCAACGGATTCATGGCTAGCGATCATCACATTGCTTGGTCAATGTCGAAGTCGGTCATCTCAGCACTTTTCGGCATCGCCATTTCAGAAGGGAAAATTAAGAGTATTGAACAAGCTGTTACCGATTATCTTCCCGACTTTGCTGGAACAGGATACGACAACGTACGGATTAAAGATGTGTTGCAGATGTCATCGGGAGTTGGCTTCAATGAAGACTATGGTGATTTTAATTCTGATATTAATGTTATGGGTCGGTACTTTGCGTTGGGTATGCCAATGGCAGAGTTCTCTAAAAAATTAAGAAACGAACGTACACCAGGCACTTACAATCATTATGTAAGTATCGACACACAAGTATTGGGTATGATACTTACAAAAGCCACAGGGCAAACGATTACTGACTATATGAATGAAAAATTATGGTCACAGATTGGTGCTGAATCGGAGGCGTATTGGATCAAAGATAAATCGGGAATGGAGTTTGCCTTAGGCGGATTGAACGCAACCGCACGAGATTTTGCAAAAATGGGACAATTGTTTTTAGATACTGGTAAGTGGCAAGGCAAGCAAATTGTTCCGCGCGAATGGGTACTGGCATCTATTACTCCAGATGCACCGCACCTTATGCCTAGCAAGCGCGACAACGCAGAACTAGCCGATGGGTACGGTTTTCAATGGTGGATTCCTGAAGGCAGTAAAGGTGAATTTGACGCGCAGGGCATTTACGATCAATTTATTTATATCGATCCAAAGAAAGACATGGTGATCGTAAAACTTTCGTCTAACTATCTTTATAAAAATGATAAGGAGAGAATCTTTCATGAGTTAGAAATGGCAATGTTTAGAAAAATTGTAGCGCAAGTTTCTCATTAGCAGTTAAACACCCCATGATTGAAATCTATAAATCGATTGCACAATTTAATAATGCTGATAGTTCTATCCTCTGCTAAAATAGCTCTAACTTTGAACAGAAATAATAACTATGGCACAAGGATTATTGATAGACATGGATGGAGTTATTTATAGTGGCGATGCACTAATACCTGGTGCTGACACGTTCATCGCGCGGCTATTGTCAGACAAGGTGCCTTTTTGCTTTATGACGAACAACAGTCAGCGCTCCAGATTAGATGCCGTGCGAAAACTAGAAAAACTAGGCATTAAGGTAAGTGAAGAGCATGTGTACACCAGCGCGATGGCCACCGGAAAATTTTTGGCAAGCCAGATTCCTGGTGGAACAGCGTTTGTCTTGGGTGAAGGAGGTCTACTTTCTAGTTTGCATGAAAATGGAATTTCATTGGTGAACTCTGACCCAGATTTCGTTGTGCTGGGTGAAGGAAGAAATTTCACACTCGAGATGGTACAAAAAGCAGTTGACATGATTTTGGCAGGCGCTAAATTTGTGATCACCAATCGCGATCCATCGCCAAAGAAAAAAGGATGGGACAATTTGGGTATTGCAGCAACCAGCGCGATGATCGAAGAAGCAACGGGAGTGAAAGCGTTTGTTGTGGGCAAGCCAAGCCCCGTAATGATGCGCTCTGCGCGAAAAGCATTGGGGTTAGAAACTGCAGAGACCACAATTATTGGCGATACAATGGATACTGACATTCGCGGTGGTGTGCAGATGGGCTACAAAACTATTTTAGTACTAAGCGGCATTACAAAAAAAGAAACGCTCTCACGGTACGCTTTTAAACCAGATTTAGTTATTGACTCTGTCAATGATTTGAAGTTACCGTTAGCGTGGTGGTAGAAAGATTTTCCGCGAAAAAATATTGACATCAAAACCAAACGGATAAAGTTATGAAACGCACAGCATCCGCACACTGGGAAGGCGATTTAAAAACAGGAAAAGGAAGCGTCTCTTCACAAAGTACCGTACTAAACAATACACAGTATTCCTTCAAAACCCGATTTGAAGATGGAGTTGGCACCAATCCTGAGGAGTTGCTAGCCGCAGCACATGCAGGTTGTTTTACCATGGCCGTAGGCGCAGTTCTAACGCAAGCGGGTACTCCACCAACGTCACTGGATACTATCGCTATTTTAAATATGGAAGGATTAGATATCACCGGCATTCATCTTTCCATCCAAGGAAAAGTGCCAGGCATTACTTCGGAAAAGTTTGCAGAAGTCACGAAAGGCGCAGAGAAAAATTGTATCATATCCAAAGCATTGAAAGTCACCATCACATCGGAATCGCTGTTGACGTAATCATCAACTAACACTCGTAAGCGAGTAAATTTTTCTGCTGATTTGAATTACAAGTCGTAGAAAAATTCTCATCTTCGTAACGATAATTTAATATCAAATCAATCGCCCCGTTAATCAGAAAATGATGACGGGGCGATTGCATTTTAAAGGCATTACGCCAAACTAACAGTTGTTGAATAGAGAAATGAGCCAATTAAAACCGAAAACAATTTTTGAAAAAATTTGGGACAGCCATGTGGTGAAACGTGCGGAGGACTATCCGGATGCACTATTTATCGATCGTCATTTTATACATGAGGTAACGAGCCCACAGGCGTTTGATGGCTTGAAAAAAAGAGGCATCCAAGTTTTCAATACCTCACGCACTACGGCCACAGCCGATCATAATGTGCCTACGAAGGATCAGCATCTCCCCATTAAAGAAGCATTGTCGAGACATCAGGTAGAAACGCTACGCAAAAATTGTAAAGAGTTTGGTGTTGAGTTATATGATTTAGGCCATGCCTATCAGGGCATCGTTCACATCATCGGACCGGAGTTAGGTTTAACACAACCAGGCATGACAATCGTGTGCGGAGATAGCCATACTTCCACACACGGAGCGTTTGGAAATATTGCCTTTGGAATTGGTACCAGCGAAGTTGAGCAGGTCTTAGCGACCCAGTGCATTTTACAATACAAGCCCAAGACGATGAAAATCGAAATCAATGGCAAATTAGGTAAGGGTGTGGTGAGCAAGGATATTATTTTATACATCATCTCAAAAATATCAGCCAGTGGTGCCACTGGCTTTTTTGTGGAGTATGCGGGAGATGCAATCACAAATCTTTCCATGGAAGCACGCATGACGATTTGCAACATGAGTATAGAGATGGGTGCGCGTGGTGGCTTAATCGCTCCGGATGAAACCACTTTCAATTATATCAGAGGAAGAAAGTTTGCTCCGCAAGGTGAAGCTTTCGATCGCAAAGTGGAAGAATGGAAAAAGTTAACTACAGATGAGGGGGCGAACTACGATTCTGTTTTGAAATTTGATGCAGCAGATATTGCTCCGATGATCACCTATGGCACTAACCCAGGCATGGGTATGAAGGTAACGGACCGAATTCCTACTGTAACAGAACTAAAAGAAATCAGTGAACAACATTCATTTACCAAGTCATTAGAGTATATGGGGCTTGAGCCAGGATCTTCATTGCTCGGCAAGGCCATCGACTATGTATTTATCGGAAGTTGCACCAATGCACGAATAGAGGATCTACGTCTGGTGGCAGATATGGTAAAAGGAAAAACCAAAGCTTCTAATGTAGAGGTTTGGGTTGTACCCGGCTCTAAACAGGTAGAAGAGCAAGCAAGGAGAGAAGGACTTGATAAAATATTTGAGGCCGCAGGTTTTGAATTGAGAAGCCCAGGCTGTTCAGCATGCCTCGGGATGAACGAGGATAAAGTGCCGGCAGGTAAGTACTGCATCAGCACGTCAAACAGAAACTTTGAAGGACGACAAGGCCCTAAGTCCCGCACGTTTTTAGCGAGCCCATTAAGTGCAGCTGCGGCTGCAATAACAGGGAGAGTGACGGACGTAAGAGAGTTTGAATAATCGATGTTCGTTGTTGGTTGATCGTTAGTCGCGAATAACCAACAACGAACAACTAACAACGAATAAGAAATGAGTAAAGATAAATTTACAACATTAAAAACAACCGCAGTTCCACTGCCCAACGAAAACATTGACACGGATCAGATTATTCCGGCACGTTTTTTAAAAGCGACTACCCGTGAAGGCTTTGGTGATAATCTCTTTCGCGATTGGCGGTACAACCTCATCCCCGGCCCTTCTCCAGAGGAGAAGGGGGTAGAAACACCGAATAAAGATTTTGTGTTGAATGATGCGAAGTTCTCGGGAAAGATATTAGTAGCTGGCAAAAACTTTGGTTGTGGAAGTAGCAGAGAACATGCAGCATGGGCCATTTATGACTATGGTTTCCGAGTGGTGGTGTCCAGCTTCTTTGCTGATATCTTTAAGAATAATGCCTTAAATAATGGATTGCTCCCCATTGTAGTTTCTGACCAATTTCTAAAGCAAGTGCTACAAGCAGTAGAGGAAAAACCCTCTACAGAAATTGTTGTAGACTTAGAAAATCAAATTTTACAAGTCGGTGCAGTGAAAGAAAGCTTTGAGATTAACACATATAAAAAAACCTGTATGATCAACGGGTATGATGATATTGATTACTTGTTGAGTTTGAATAAAGAGATCAGGGAATTTGATATAGCACATTAGTCGTTGCTCGTTACCAGTTGTTCGTTATTCAAGATGGCGAACAACTACCAACGAACAACCAACAACGAAGGAAATGAAAAAGAAGATAGTAATCCTCCCAGGCGATGGCATCGGCAAAGAAGTGACAGCCGAAGGAAAAAAGGTATTGGAAAAAATAGCTGAGTTGTTCGATCATCAATTTGAATTTGATGAAGCACAGATTGGTCATGATGCGATTGAAGCTAGTGGCAATCCGTTGCCGGACGAAACACTTGCAAAACTGAAAAATTGTGACGCGATTTTGTTTGGGGCGGTCGGTCATCCAAAATATGACAATGACCCGACCTTAAAAGTAAGACCCGAGCAAGGCTTATTGAAAATGCGTAAAGAACTTGGCCTTTATGCCAACTTACGTCCTATCAAATTGTTTGATGAGCTGTTGGAGGCCTCTAGTATCAAAGCCGAAATATTGAAAGGCTCTGACATTCTTTTCTTCCGTGAATTAACAGGTGATGTTTATTTCGGGGAAAAAGGAAGAAAGGACGATGGCAATACCGCCTACGACCTGATGATCTATCATCGTTATGAAGTAGAACGCATTGCCCACAAAGCTTTTCAGGCAGCACGCACGCGCAAAAAGAAAGTGACCTCTGTAGACAAGGCAAATGTATTGGAGAGTTCACGCCTATGGAGGCAAGTCGTTACTGAAATAGGTAAACAATATCCGGATGTTGAATTGGAACATCAATTTGTAGATTCGGCCGCCATGAAGCTCATTCAAAACCCAAGAAGTTTTGATGTAGTTGTAACTGGAAATCTTTTTGGAGACATACTAACGGATGAGGCTTCACAGATTGCCGGCTCAATGGGGATGTTGGCGTCTGCATCGGTTGGAGACACAGTTGGTTTGTACGAACCCATCCATGGAAGTGCACATGATATTACGGGCAAAGGAATTGCCAATCCGCTCGCATCTATTTTATCTGTTGCCTTAATGCTGGATATTTCATTTGGCTTAAAAGAAGAATCAGAAACTATTATCAAAGCAATAGAGCAAACACTGAAAGCTGGCTATCGCACAACAGATATTGCCGATTCGCATACCGATAAAAATAAAATTTTAAACACAAGCAATATGGGAAGTTTAGTAGTTGAAAAACTTGAGAAAGTGACAAGCGCTCAAGCTGTTTAATATTCCAAATTCCGACTTCAATATTCTAAATTCTAATTTATGAGCCACAAAATCCAAATATTCGATACCACTCTCCGCGATGGCGAACAAGTGCCGGGTTGTCAGCTAAAGACTGAAGAGAAGGTAATTATTGCAAAAGAATTGGAAGCGCTAGGTGTGGATGTCATCGAAGCCGGTTTCCCAATTTCGAGTCCTGGGGATTTTCTTTCAGTTGTAGAAATATCGAAGGCGGTGAAAAATGTTACTGTTTGCGGACTGACACGTTCGAAAAAAGATGATATCGATGTAGCTGCCGAGGCGTTGCATCATGCCAAGCATGGACGTATTCATACGGGTATTGGTTCATCGGATGTGCATATCAAACACAAATTCAAATCATCTCGCGAACAAGTGCTAGAGCAAGGCGTGTGGGCGGTGAAATATGCCAAAGCAAAAGGATATGAAGTAGAATTTTTTGCAGAGGATGCAGGCCGGGCTGACTTGGCATTTTTGGCACAGCTCACAGAAGCGGTGATAACGGCTGGAGCCGATGTTGTAAATATCCCCGACACAACGGGCTATTGCCTGCCTCATTTGTACGGAAAACGCATTCAATACCTATTTGAAAATGTAAAGAACATAGACAAAGCTGTCATCTCTGTTCATTGCCACAATGATTTAGGGCTGGCTACGGCTAACACCATTGCGGGTTTGACGAACGGTGCCAGACAGGCAGAAGTCACGATTAACGGAATTGGCGAGCGGGCAGGCAATACTTCCTTAGAAGAAGTGGCCATGATTTTGCAAGTGCATAAAGATCTAGATCTATATACCAACATCAAGGCCGAACGGATTTTTGAAATTAGCCAGATGGTGCGTGAGATGATGCACATGCCGGTGCAACCGAACAAAGCGATCGTTGGAAAGAATGCCTTCTCTCACTCTTCTGGAATTCATCAAGACGGATTCTTGAAACATGCCGAGAATTATGAGATCATCAATCCAGCGGATGTAGGAGTCCCTAATTCTTCGATCGTGCTTACCGCTCGGAGCGGTCGCGCAGCTCTAAAACATCGTGCCGAGTTGCTGGGCTATCACTTTGAAGGCGAAGAACTAAATACACTTTACGAAAACTTTTTGATCGTGGCAGACGAAAAGGGGAATGTGGACAACGAAGATCTGCAAGTGCTGGTAGGAAACATGCCCGTGCTGACGAGGTAATTTAGGCCCATTGTATAGCTTTTTGAAAGCTGCCGCATCAAACACATTTGTTACTGCCCAGCTGAGAATAGCTGCTAACACAATTTTTTCGTTGGTTTTGCTTCCGCCTTTTCGTAGGTTTATTGACTGTGTATTGATAAAAATCCAATACGACCATGTCGTACCTTCTCACCAACTGCCAAACCCCTCGCCTACTCTTTGGAGAAATCTCGTTGAAAGACTTTGATGCTTGGCTCAAATTCTTTGAAGACCCCGCAACATCTCAACACTGGATAGAAGAAAAAGAACCCCCAAAGATTGCCTGTGAAGAATGGTATAAGCGTCAGCACGAGCGCTATGAAAATAACTTAGGTGGCATGAATGCATTGATTGAAAAATCAAGCGGCCGCTTAGTAGGATATTGCGGTTTGCTGGTACAAAATGTAGATGATATTA
>JAAFHY010000123.1 GCA_013298505.1 Cytophagales bacterium | reverse complement strand
TTCGCCCCTCCCTCAACACCCTTGCTCGCTGCTCGCAAAGACGAAGACTTTCTATTCGGAGATTACCTCGCCACTCCCTCAAATTCCTTTTCTAGTGCTCTCAAAGACGTAAATTAACAGGCAAAGAAAAACCAAGACTAATATCTTTGCTTTATGAAACGAGGAGGCAGCGTTTACATCATGACCAATAAGAACCACACAACACTTTACGTGGGTGTTACGGCTGATTTACTTTCTCGCGTTTTACAACACAAAGAGAAATCCGATCCAAAAAGTTTTACGGCCCGCTATAATTTGACTAGGCTTGTCTACTACCAGAATTTTTCTTCCATCGAAGAGGCAATCAACAGGGAGAAGCAATTGAAGGGTGGCTCTAGGCAGAAGAAAATGGACTTGATTAATAAAATGAATCCAGAGTGGAAGGATTTGTGGGAGGTAATAAAGGATTGGTAAAAACTAACCCGTCATCGCGAGCTCCTTCTTAACCCGTCATTGCGAACACTGGCGCGGCTAGTGCGTAGAGTGAAGCAATCCCCCAAATCGAAACCTAATTTTCACTATTGGAGATTGCTTCGCCCCCTCCTCAAACTTCCCCACAGCTGCTCGCAAAGACGTCAATATAACCCGTCATCGCGAGTACCTGCGGTGGCATGAAGAGTGGCGCGAAGCGATCCGTCAAATCGAAGTACGCACTTTCTATTTAGAGATTACCTGCCTGCCGGACAGGCAGGCTTCGCTCACCACTAAAGCCTCCGCTCGCTGCTCGCAAAGACGAAGTATCACCTACGCCATAATTTCAACTATATTTAAAGGTCAATGAAATTGAGCTTATGAAATTATTCCGCTTTGGCGAAGCAGGTAAGGAGAAGCCTGGTATTTTAATCGATAACAAAAAGTACGATGCCTCTGCTTTTGGCGAAGACTATGGCGAAACCTTTTTCGAAACGGACGGGTTGGCAAGACTACAAACTTGGCTTTCCAAAAACCAAGCAAGTCTTCCGCTTGTCAATGAAGATACGCGTATCGGGTCATGCTTTCAGCGCCCTTCTAAAATTATTTGTGTAGGGTTGAACTACACGCATCACGCCTTCGAAACGAACATGCCCATGCCGAAGGAACCAATTTTCTTTTTCAAGTCGACTACCGCACTCACCGGCCCGAACGATGGATTAATAATTCCGCGCAACAGTAAGAAGACCGATTACGAAATTGAGTTGGCCGTGGTAGTAGGCAAGAAAGCGTTGTATGTAGAAGAGAAAGATGCGATGGACTACGTGGCAGGCTTTTGTTTGCACAACGATTACAGCGAGCGCGAATTTCAATTGGAGCGAAACGGACAGTGGACGAAAGGCAAAGGCTGCGACTCGTTTGCGCCCATGGGGCCTTACCTGGTGACCAAAGACGAGATCAAAGACTTTAACAATTTAAAAATGTGGCTGAAGGTGAATGGCGAATTGCGGCAGAACAACAATACAGACGACATGATTTTTGAGGTGCCGTTTTTGATTAGCTACATCAGCCAGTTCATGACCTTGCTGCCAGGCGATGTAATTTCTACCGGCACACCTTCGGGGGTGGGGCATGGATTTAAACCACCTGTTTACCTGAAAGCAGGTGATGTAATTGAGTTAGGAATTGAAGGATTGGGAGAACAAAGGCAATTGGCGAAGTCTTTTTGATATATTTTTATCAAGGCAAAGGTTGAAGGTGAAGTCAAAAATACAAGAAGGGCAATTCAAACGGGAATTGGAGCATCATAAAGCCAAAAGGTGAGTAGCGCTGGAATCATAGGCTTTGCACGAGACTGGCAGCTCAATATTAATTAACATTCTCTTTATTAACTTTGTCAAATGAGGCAAAATTTTTGGATTGGGATTATTGGCATCTCCAGTTTGCTGGCGTATCAATCTTGTCAGAAAGACGAGACCAAGGTCATTTCTTCTTTTGATTTGATTCAAACTCGTATTTTCAATACAAATTGCGCTCTATCGGGGTGCCACCTGTCCAATGCAGATCCGGCATTTGCTCAACATAATCTCTTGCTTACGTCAGCTGCAGCATACAGTAACCTCGTTAGCATCGCACCCAAAAATACGAATGCGGTCAAGGATGGCTTGGTGCGGGTAAAGCCTTTCAAATCAGACGAAAGCCTATTATTTCACAAGTTGCACGCCAGTGGTGGCGACCATCATATTGGTGACTATGGCAACCCGATGCCATTAGGCTTACCCTTGCTGTCCGTTGGTCAGGTGGAGTTCGTCCGCAGGTGGATTGAGGCAGGTGCACCCCGAGAGGGTAAGGTTGTGCAAGACGAAAAACTGCTGGATGATTCCACACTTCAACCCGAAGAGTTTGAGCCGTTGCAACCACCAGCACTGGGAACGGGCATACAACTTACCTTAGGGCCGTTTACCGTAGCGCCCAATTTTGAACGCGAATTTTTTGTTTATAAAAGCATTGGTAACACCGAGGACATTTACGTGAATCGTGTGGAGATTAAGATGCGACAAAACAGCCATCACTTTTTGCTATACGATTTTGAAAGTTCTTTTGCACCTTCATCACGTCCGCCATTGAACGTAGTGCGCGACATTCGTAATGCCAACGGAAGCCTGAATTTTCTTAATATGTTGCCGATGGCTTACCATGTGTATGTGGCAGGTGCACAAACACCATTCTCTGATTTCAGCTTTCCGCCTGGTGTTGCGCTGCGCTTGCCTGCTAACATGGCGCTGGACTTCAATAGCCATTATGTCAATAAAAGCCTGACGGAAATTACCGGTGAAGTAAATGTGAATCTCTACACTACACCTTCACAGGATGTTCAAAAGGTGGCGCTTCCGCTAAATCTAGGAAACAATAGTTTCAGCTTGCCGGCAAATCAAAAAACAACGATCATCAAACACTACCTGATGGACAAAAAGACAAACATCGTGTCGCTTACTTCACACACGCATCAGTTGGGCGAGAAGTTTGTCATTAAAATAAAGAATGGCCCACGCGATGGCGAGATCGTCTATACCAGCACGGATTGGCATCACCCGCAAGTCATAAACTTCTCCAACCCACTTATTCTTCTGGCTGGTGAAGGGCTCACCAGCGAAATCACTTACAACAATACCAAAAGCGTAGTGGTAAGTTTTGGGCTGACTAGCGAGGATGAAATGGGGATAATCTTTGGGTATTATTATGAAGATTAGTCTCCTACTTTAATCACTTGTAAATTCAGCATCATCACTTATATAACCAACCATACAGCAATCGCAAGGAAAATTGCAATTGCATTGAAATAGTAATTTCTTTAGAACTGATTCTGCTTGATTTGTATCTGACCAATCATTTTACATAAGTGTATGATATTGTGTATGCAAAAAGTTAAGTATTGGTTAGTTGTTGCTACTTTCTTATCTGTTTCTCCTTTGTTTGGAGCTATTAATCCGGATAGTTTAAAAATTGTAGCCCGGCAGCAACGGGATTCTACCTTATCAGATGCGTACTACCTTCTTGCGCGCTACTATTTCCAGACCGAACACATCCCAGATTCGATGATTAAGTATGCTCAACTAGCCGCAGAGATAGCGAGTCAACATCGGTTGACTTCGCGCATCATGATGTCGAAGAAGGCACTTGGACTGGCATACACTGAAGCGCGGGAATTTGAACTGGCGGAAAAAGCCTATGCCGATGCGATGGTAATAGCAGAGCAAACCAAGAATACTACAGAAATCATCGCCATCAATAACAAGTTAGGTTATTTGTTTGGTTTAGCTAACGATTTAACCAAATCGGCATATTACTACCTTAAAACCGCTAAAGAGTTTGAGCAATTAAAAGACTATCGAAATCTTGCCATGACCTATAAAAACGTGGTGGTCATTTTCACTCTTCAAGATCAGCACGATAAAATGATAGACTATACTAACAAGGCATTGGCATTAATCCCCAAGATGAATGCTGATACGGATGCTGACTACATCGTCAGTATGCTTTCTAGTGCGGCTCAGCATTATTTTTTAGTGGGCGAAAAACAAAAGGATTCTGATATGATTGATAAGGCTTTGCTCTATGCAGACTCATGTCTGCAAGTGGGCATTCGCTATAAACTGACTTCTGGTTTGACTGACGCCTACTATATTAAAGGCTGGGGGCAATTGAAAAATGGTGACGTTAAAGCCGCGATTTTAAATCTCCACAAAGCATTGAATTATCGAACTTCTATTCCCGAACGCTCCGTTTTTAACATCTATAGTGCATTGGTGGAGGCAACAACAGTGTTAGGTGATTTTCAAAACGCACAAAAGTACCTCGATTCTTGTAAAACAGTTTCTTCAAGTGAACAGTTGGATGGCCCCATGATTATAGCCGAAATCGAATACCATCTATTCAAGAAAATGAAACGAGATGCCGCGGCTCTTGAGGCCTACGAACGATTTGCCAAGTTAAGAGAACAATTTCTAAACACCGAACAAAATAAGGCTGTCAACGACCTGGAAGTAAAATATCAAACGGAATTGAAAGAAGCCAAAATAGCGGAGTTAAATCAACAGACTAAAATAGATTCGCTTCAAATTCGCTCGCTACTAGCGTTAGTAGGCATTGCCCTGCTGATAGTAGCCATTTTAGTTTTCCTCTATCGACAATCGACAATCAAAAGCAAATTGAACACGATGGAAGTTGAGCAGCGGCTAAACCGTGCACGCATGAACCCTCATTTTTTCTTCAACGCACTTGCATCGTTACAGCAATATGCGTTACGGCAGACGGATGGCGTAGCAATGGCCTCTAGCTTGTCGCGGTTCAGTAACGTGATGCGTACAACCTTGGAAAGTACGTATCAGGAGTATATCACGCTAGAAGACGAAATCACTTTTCTAAATGAGTATCTCAGTATTCAAAAAATTCGTCACCCAAAAGAATTTTCGTTTTCGATTACTCCTGATCCGAATTTAGAGATTGATGAAATAATGATACCCCCGATGATTATTCAGCCTTTCGTTGAAAATAGTTTAGAACATGGGTTGACAGGTATCAACTACGAGGGAGTTGTTACTGTGAAGTTTGAAAAGACGGAGAATGAGTTACAGATTTTGATCGAGGACAATGGCCAGGGCTTTTCTGAAAAAGAAGAAAAATCAAACGAGCACATTTCGCGGGCAACGCAAATCATTAAAGACAGAATCTATTTGTTAAACAGAAAGAAGAAATCAAATGCTCGCTACCAAGTCTCTAATAATCCAGCAGGATTAGGTGTATTGGTATCCATCGCGCTCCCGCTGATTTATAAAAAATGAAAATACTACTCATCGATAACGAAAGCGATCTCCGCGCTATTCTTAAAGACTTGATTAATCGAGTCAGTTCAGATTTACATCAAGTGGAAGAAGCCAGTGGCGTAGAGACCGGAATCGATAAAATACAATCCTTTATACCCGATGTTGTTTTCCTAGATGTGGAGATGGATGACGGCACCGGATTTGATCTTTTGAAAAGACTTAATGCTCCCACCTTTCAATTGATCTTCACCACAGCTTTCAATCAATATGCCATGCAGGCTTTTAAGTTTAGTGCAATTGATTATTTGATGAAGCCCGTTGACCCCATTGAATTGAGCAATAGTTTAAGTCGTGCTAGCCAAAATATCTCGCAACGAAATTTGCACAGACAATTGGAAGTGCTCTTGCAGCAGTTGCCTGGCAAACCCGTGCAAGACGGGCAAATTGTTTTGAAAGATTTAGACGCTACTTACTTTATTAAGATTGCCGACATTTTGTATTGCAAGGCCGAAGGTGCGTACACGCAGTTTTTTGTTCGTCAGATTGACCCCATTTTGGTTTCCAAGAATTTACATTCGTATGAAGAACTGCTAACACCTTCCGGATTCATTCGCACCCATCACTCTTGCTTGGTCAATCCAACACATATAAAAATGTATGACCGCAAAACGGACAGTCTTGTTTTGGAGGGAGGACATTCTGTACCCGTTTCTCAGCGTAAGCGCGATCATGTCATTCAACTGTTGGAAGCTAGGTAGGCTTTATTTTATGTACTAGTGTAACAATACAAATAGCACTACATATGTACTAATACGATAATACAAAGCACAGATTTATAAGATACCTCGTTCCTCGGTATGACAAGGCAGAAATAGAATTCAAGCTAATACTCAGAATTACAAGGGGGATCTACATATAATCAGAATAAGAATTCACTTGTATAGTTAGCCCGCGCAGTTATCAAGTCATACTTCGTTGCAGTAAACTCACTCATTTTACCATAGAATAATTGATTCTCTTTCCGGAAAATCATTATTCTATGAAGAAACAGTTACTTTTTATGCTCGGGCTTTTGCTGACTGCCACAATAGCCATTAGCCAGCCTACGATAACTTCTTTTACGCCCACCAGCGGGCCAGTGGGTACATCAGTGACAATTACTGGAACAAATTTCAGCGCGACAGCAGCGAATAATATTGTTTTCTTTGGTGCAACACGGGCTACGGTAACAGCCGTCACAACTACGCAGCTTACGGTCACCGTTCCGGTAGGCGCAACCTACGCATCTATTACAGTACTCAATATAACAACGGCTTTATTAGCCTACGCGAAAAGCAACTTTACGCCTACATTCTCACCCAACAAAGGCAGTATTGCGTCATCAGATTTTAATACCAAGGTAGATTTTGCTACAGGGGTAGAGCCTTTGTCCGTTGTTGTGGGTGATTTGGATGGGGATGGCAAGGCTGATTTGGTGTTAGTTAATTCTAATAGCAGTACAATTTCGGTTTTGCGCAATACAAGTAGCAGCGGTACAGTAAGCTATGCCGCCAAAGTTGATTTCACTACTGGCACAGCCCCTTACTCCCTTGCCATGGGCGATTTAGATGGCGATGGCAAGGCGGACTTGGCGGTAGCTAATTTAACAAGCAGAACAGTTTCTGTTTTCCGCAACACGGGCAGCAGCGGTACAATAAGCTATGCGAACAAAGTGGATTTTACCACTGGCTCATCTGATCCTATTTCCGTTGCGATAGGCGATTTAGATGGCGATGGTAAGGCTGACATGGCGGCAGCGAATGTAGATGGCAGTACTATTTCTGTTTTCCGCAATACGGGTAGCAGTGGTACTATTAGCTATGCCGCCAAGGTGGATTTTGTAACAGGTGCAGGTCCTTCAAGCGTTGCCATAGGCGATTTGGATGGCGATGGCAAGGCTGACTTGGCGACAGCGAATCAGACAAGCAATACAGTTTCTATTTTCCGCAACACAGGTAGCAGCGGTACTATAAGCTATGCTACCAAAGTAGATTTGGTAACAGGTTCAGTTCCTCGCTCAACCGTTGCCATAGGCGATTTGGATGGCGATGGCAAGGCTGACTTGGCGACAGCGAATCAGAATAGCAATACAGTTTCTGTTTTCCGCAACACAGGCAGCAGCGGCACCATAAGCTATGCCACCAAAATAGATTTGACGACAGGCACAGCTCCTTACAATGTTGCTATAGGCGATTTGGATGGGGATGGCAAGCCAGATATAGTGGTAACGAATGTGAGTGCCTCTACCGTTTCGGTTATCAGGAACAACATAAAATTAGATCAAACCATTTCCTTTAATGCATTGCCCTCAAAAACTTTTGGCGATGCAGCATTTGCACTAACGGCAACAGCTTCATCAAGTTTACCAATCACGTATACCAGTAGTAACACGGCCGTTGCCACCGTTTCGGGGAGTACCGTAA
>JAAFHY010000122.1 GCA_013298505.1 Cytophagales bacterium | reverse complement strand
AATATTCTAGATTTCTGCTGACTATTTTATCGTTCCCCTGAAGGCAAACACTGCTATTGGCAGTTGGAGAAAAAGCTTCACAACGCGTAAAAAATTACTTACCTCATTTAAAGAGTAAAAGCTTGCTGAAACCGGCAAGCTTTTACTTTAAACCTAAAAAACTTTTACTAATTCTTTTCTACAATCGAAAACTCGTCAAACGAAATAGAGCCCGAAGCAGGAGAAGTTACTATCTTTAACTGAAGCCTCCATCCCACTAAATTGGTACTTCCAGCAGGTGCCGTGAAATCAAAAGATACCTTTTGCCAGCTTGTGGTAATATTAAGTGACGAACCACCATCAAAAAGAACTTGGCCAGTATTGTCAGGTCTTCGTAGCCATGTTTGCAAGCCTGAGTTATTTGTGGTTGCTGAGCCCTTTATCCAGTAGCTTAAGGTGTATGTTTTACCATCTGCCGGCCCAAAGAAAGTCCAAGTGTTAAGTTGAAATTCAACAGCTTGTGCAAAAGTTACTTGAAGACTTTTACTTGTTCCGTTTGCTCCCGAAGTTGCATCTATTGCTGCTGTTGCTTGACCACTAGGAAATGAAAAAGTGGTAATTTCTGCATTATTAGGAAAAGTAGTTTGTTCAAAACCCCAAGCAGCCCGATTGGTGAAAAATTCTAAAGCAGGGGTAGCGAATGTAATTTCTGAACCATAAGAAACACCAACCGAATTTTTAGCATACGCTCTCGCGAAATAATTTGAGCCCGAAGTGAGTCCGGTTAGACTAACGGTAAAAGTACCGGTGGTAACATTTGGTGAGGTGGCCACTTTTGAGCCTGTTATAACCGGATTTGCAGCAGTGCCAAAAACAACTCCAGATTCTGTTACCGCAGCACCACCATTGGTAACTATGTTTCCCCCCACGCTAGCACCGGTTTGAGTGATGGCCGTTGCCGGAGAGGTTGTGGTTACCGTGGCAACAGTACTCTTGTTCTCATCTGTGCAACTGTTAAGAAATAATAATGAGCTTGCCACTAGTAAGCAACTAACTATGCTCATAGAAAGAGTTGCCGTTATTCTTTGTCGAATTTCAATTTTTTGCTTTGGAATTTTCATAGTAAAAGTTGTTTGTTGATTCAATAAGTTCTGATTACATCCTTCTAAATAGCGGCTAATAAACATTTGCCTATCTGAATCAATCGGGGGAGATTTATCTTGAATCATAATTATATCATAAATAAGGTGCGCTAAATCCTAACTTCTTCATCCCCGCTTTTACTTCGGGGTTGCTTGTAAACAATTTCCAAATCAACTTGCTCCTATAATTTTCAATAGCTACGAGGTAGCTCAATTGATCGTAGGACAATACTTGCTTCGTAACTTTTACTCCGTTTTGAAAGTTAAACGCACCTGCGAAGCCGTAATTCAAAAAGAGTTTGTCGCCAAGTTTGTAGTAGAAATAGTTAAGTGCTTTTAGCGATTCTGTAGGCGTATAAGGCAACCCGCCCAGCGCCACATAGGGAAAAATAGTTCCTTGGAAATTAGTAGCATCGCCATAGAAGCCCCAACAAGAATCAGAGTAATAATAAAACCTTGAACTGTTCCCAATACAGTACGCTTGGTTAATGAGGTGGACGTTTCGTACTTGCTTAAAGTAATCGCCATAGGTATCGGTTAGTCCATTAGGATCAATACCTAAAAAAGAATATTGGGTATAGCCCGGAAAGCCGCCAAGTGAAGGCCCAAACGGAAGCACATGATTATAGTAGGTGCTGCCGTTCTTCATACCACCATTGCTGGCAAAACCCTCATCATAAGCTTTCTTGCTAATGCTATACGTGGGTGATGAAGCCGCTAGTATGTAGGTAATAAGTGTCTCGTTCCAGCCTTTGCACATAAAAGAGTTGTCCCAACCTATCGTTGGGCTCCAAAGCCAATACAAAGCGTTCTCACCATTTTTTGTAAACCAAGTCCACTCTACATTATTGTATAGCGTAGTGATCGAAGTTCTTAAAGCCGTCTCATCAATTGTTGACTGATCAAAATACTGACGCGCAGTTAGTAAGCCCATCATCAAAAAAGATGTTTCCAGTAAGTCTGCGCCATCGTCTCGCGGCCCCTGCCAAAGTATAACTTGCCCATTACTACCGTTGACTCTATGAGGAAAAGCACCATGGAAAGTAGCGGACTTCGTGTTCAAAAAATTTACGATCATATTCATTCGCTCGAGTCCTTGTGCGCGGGTAATGAAACCGCGCTCAATTGCCCCGGGCAAAGTCATTATTCCAAAACCAGTGCCTCCAATGGTGCAATCGTCTAAATCGCCACGCATGTCGGCATCGCGCGAAAGGCCACTAGTGGGATGCCCAAACTCCCAAAAGAATTTGAATGTCCGTCTTTGTACAGTGTCGAGCAGTTGTTCGTTAGTAAGCGCGGGGAACTTATCTTTCTGATCTAACAGCGTAGTGAACTTTACTGTTACGGCTTGTGGCAAGGGCACGCGTGCCGAAGATTGCAAATCAGTAGTAACTGTTAGTCGGTAGTCTGTAAAAAACTTTAGTGGAACTTTTGGAACCACTACCATAGTCTGATCTCCATTTTCAAAAGTTATGTTGGCATCTACCGGAAGATTGTCTGAGAAATTGAGAAGCTTTACGCTGGTGGCAGCTAGTGTTTTGTCTAATGCTGTAGTAAAGGATAGTTTCAACTTGGGCACGATCGATACCTGATGGAGATAACTTGTGGCATCTGCATCGTCTACCGTTGAAGACACCCACGTTAAATCCACAGGTACGGGTGCTTGCTCTTGCTTACAAGCTGTTAGCCCAGATAGACCTAGCAAAGCAAGCAACGCAAACAGTTTCACTCTATTATTTAAGATGAAAGTTGTCAATGATTGTAGTTATCGTTTACTAAACTATTTCGGAAGGATCGAGAGTTCATCAATGTAAACCGTACCTGCTGGCAAGCCTCCATTGAACTTGAAGAATCCGTATACATTGGACGAATTAGCACCACTGTATTTATCACCTGAGTTAAAATCAAAGGTTATTTTTGTCCATGTATTGGCTGGGGTTGGCTTCATGTTAATCCAAGCGTATTCTTTCCAGACTTGTAATGGCAGGCCGTTGAAAATGGCGATTGCTTGATCATTAAAATTCTGCAAGCCGACATTGAAGTACTTAAGATTCGGATCATTATCGGGCAAATTAAGTGCGGCAACAATCGCTGCATCAGCTTTTACGTAGCAAGAAAAAGTGTAATCTTTATTTGGCTCAAGTGTGGCATTAAGTGGAATTACATTTTCTTTAGTGAACAATTGAGCCTCTTCTGTTAGTGTTGTTGGGATTACCACCTTCAAGCAACCGGGCGTACTGTTAGCGCCACCTGTCAACTCTCTCGATACAACGATATTAGAAGCTGTTGAAATAGAAGGGTTCCATTTTTTCCAACCTCTTCCGGGTACAAGCGAACTGTCAGATTCAAAACCAAAATAGGCACGAGAGTAAAGTTCACTACCAACCTGTACATTCACCTCTGCGTTTTTCTTAGTACCATTAGATAACGTAACAGATAAGTATGCTTTGGCTGGTCCATCAAAAAACTTAACGGAAACAGTCTTGTCGGTTGATGTAGCAGGCGTACCTCCCGGAAAAACCCATTGACGTGTAGAAACGCCTGTAGCATTGTCTGTAAATTTAAAAGTCGCACCGGAGGAAACCGCTCTTTTATCGACCGTTGGTGCAATGAAGGCAGCAGGTTCTGCATTGTCTTTCGTACATGACCATGCACTTAAAAGTACTCCAGCCACAAGGGCTGCAAAGAAAAATTTGATTGTCGTTTTCATAGTTTTATTATTTATTGATTTGATAGTTCTCTAATTCCAATCTGGATTTTGTTTGATGATTCCTTGCGAACGGTCAATCGCACCTTGCGGAATGGGATAGTACTTGCATCGCTCTGTGTACCCAAGTGGTCCGAGCACGGTCAACGCATCGCCCCACCTCACCAAGTCAAAAAAACGTTCGTACTCCATTCCCATCTCTACGCGCCTCTCGTGCTTAATGGCAGCTCGTAATAAAGTTTGATTAGTGGTAGTGATATTTGGAAGCACCGTTGTTGGGTTGTTACCTCGTGCGCGCGCTCTTACCTGATTAACATAACCAAGTGCTTTGGTTGTGTTTCCCAATTCATTGGCCGCCTCTGCCGCCATGAGCAGCACATCAGCATATCGAAGCAGCCGAACGTTTAAGAAATCGGGCTTCGTAAGGCCAGACGATAGCAAACGGTTCGGTTCGGCATATTCCTTTCTATTCCAATATGGCAATTGCAAATCGGATGGAAGCGTCATTCCATATCCGTCAGGTTGACCTGTAAAAAGAATAGTAGCATTCTTTCTCGGATCATTGGGTTCATACGCATCCACCAATGCTTTTGAAGGTTGATTCCATCCCCAGCCTTGGTTGAAAAATCCTCCCCCACGAATGCCGGTTCGCTCAGCCATTTCATTTGAGTAATTGATAGAGCCTGATCCATTCACATAATTTTGAATTTCTAATATTGACTCCGAGGAATTCTCTCCCTTCTCTGTAAAGAAATCGTTGTAGGAAGGGTAGAGTGAATAAAGGCCACTATTAATAACTGATTCGCAGAGTGAAAGTGCACCGCCCCAATCGTTGCGATAGAGTTTTGTTTTTGCCCACAATGCGTTGGCCGCACCAGAGGTGAGGCGGCTAGTGAATTTGCTCTCCCATTTGGCTGGCAAATTAGCGGTGGCAAAATTCATATCTACATCAATCAATGCATAGATTTCAGCGACTGAAGACTTGGCAATATTTCCATCGCCAATCTTTTTTATTTTGAAATCTATTTTAGGCACTTCGCCAAACGTGCGGACTAAGTCAAAGTAACTATATGCTCTAAAAAATCTAGCCTCTGCTTGATTTACCATGCTGGCCGGATCAGATAATTTCAAAGAGTCAATAAGATAAAGCACATCGTTGGTGGCATCAATAAAGTTGTAGTGGTTGTACCAATATTGCTGCACTAACCATGTGTCGCCAGAAGTATATGCGTAACGATCTCCCGCTGCTTCGTAGGTGGCAGTGTTGCCTTCTATGTATCCCTTCACGGCATCATCACTACGGATACTATGCAGGAATGCAAAAGCAAGTCCAGCCAACCCACTGCGGTCTGATTCTGCAGTGGCGCGAAACGTGCCGTAAAGGCCAAATATTTTTCCATCAAGCCCACCTGCATTTTTTATCTCGCCTTCGGTGGCATTGCCCAAAGGCTTAAGGTCTAAAAAATTATTGCAACTGCTTGCCAGCGCAATCACCATTAGAATTGCAATCAACTTTCTTCTTCGCGTATTTTTTTGCATGGCTTAAAAGGTGATGTTAAAACCGAAAGATGAAATAGAAGGCAGCGGATAGCCACCGTTATCAATACCGAAACTCAATGCGCCTGCACTGCTTGCCTCAGGAGTAAAACCCGAGTTGTTCTGCCAGGTGATTGGATTTTGTAAGCCTACAAAAAAACGGAGCACGGTGATGTTAGCCTTCTTTAGTAAAGCAGGATTTAATGTGTAGCCCAACTGTATATTGCGGATGCGGATGTAGCTGCCATCTTCCACCATGTAATCTGAATTGAAACCGTTGCTCGCAATAGAAGTATTTTGCTGTGGCTCCCAATTAGATGTGCCTTCGCCTTGCCAACGCCCAAGCCTTGCAGTGCGGTAGTTGTAGATATTTATTCCTGCGCCCTCATTGCCCCAGTTACGCCAAACTTGGTTGCCATATACACCTTGTATGCCCAAGTTCAAATCAAACCCGTGGTAGCTTGCAGAAATGGTGAGCCCATAGGTGAACTTTGGCGTTGGGTTCCCAATGAAGGTGCGATCTGAAGCATCTACAACTCCATCGCGGTTCACGTCTTGAAATCTAAAGTTGCCTCTGTTGTCAAGACCATCAACCTTGTAGCCATAGAAATAACCGATTGGATATCCTGCTTCTGTACGCGACTGGCCTATTGAGCCTGCTGTGTAGACGTAGCCTGGCTTCCATACAGAAATCACATCGCTGTTTATAGTAGTAACGTTGCCCGACAACGAGTAGTTTACCTTACCGATGTTATCGTTCCAGGTAGCAGCTATTTCGATCCCCGTACTACTAACTGAACCAGCGTTGGTATAAAAATTTTGCGATCCATCGTTAACCTGTGTGAGCAAATCTTCCGTCTTTCGGTTGTAGTAGTTGGCTTCTACTTTCAACCGCGATTGTAAAAGTGACGCTTCAAAGCCTCCCTCATAGGCTTTCACCGTCTCCCAACGCAAGTTGGGGTCATTGCGATAAGCCAGCACAAAAGCGGGCACTAAATTATTTCCGAAAACGGCTACCGTACCGTTTTGGTAATTGGGATAAAAAGGATAATTCAAACCTGTTGATTGATTGCCTAGTTGACCTATCGAACCTTTTATTTTTAAACTGGTGAGCCACTTTTGCGATTGAAGAAACTTCTCTTCCGTAAGAACCCAAGCTAATCCTAAGGCCCAAAAATCTTGAAAACGATGGTTGGGCGAAATGGCTGAGGAGCCATCTTTTCGATACGAAGCGTTGACCAAATATTTGTCTTGAAAGTTGTATAATACCCTAGCTAAGTAAGATACAGTTGCACGTTCGTTTTGCGATGAGTTAGATACTCGGGTTGCGGGGTCGCCATAAGGGAACACGTTTAAGTACCACCAGCGCGAGTCGTTGGGAATAGGATCACCACCACGATACTGCTGCACTGAACCGTTTATACTCGAGGCCGATTCATAATACGTAGTGAAGCCACCTAAAAGAGTGAGCCCATGATTGCCAAATTGCTTTTTGTAAGTAAGCAAATGTTCTTGCTGGTATTTGAGGACTAGAAAGCGATCTTGATATACAGACGTATTGCGATTAGCAGTATCTGCCTTTTGATTTTCAAGGTTGAAGGAAATTGAAAGCGGAGTGTACTTGGTATAGTCCTTTAAATAAAAATTGCCGTAAAAATTTGTTCGATACGTAAATGCCTTTAAAAAATTAACTTCTGCAAATGTGCTACCTCGAATATTATATTCAGTCGAGATCGCTGTATTCTTATTTAATTCCAACTGTTGCAAAGGATTTCCAACATCGTTGCCTCCTAGCCCTTCGGGCAAGCGGTTGAAAAGATTCTGTTGTGTATTGTAGGGTTGCACAATAGGCGGTGCTTTCAACGCATTAGAAAAAT
The DNA here is from genome assembly GCA_013298505.1 of Cytophagales bacterium. Classification (GTDB taxonomy): domain Bacteria; phylum Bacteroidota; class Bacteroidia; order Cytophagales; family Cyclobacteriaceae; genus ELB16-189. The sequence continues at coordinate 541 of JAAFHY010000122.1, read as the reverse complement.
CATTGGTCAAAGGCAAAGAGGCCTGATAGGCACTTATATCAAATCCAGCTTTGAAAAACTTACTTACTTTCAACTGGTCGCTAACAGAGATGGTTAGTCTTCGGAAATCTTCATATTTAATTAAGCCTTGCTCTTTGGTATAACCAAAGCCCAAGTAGAACTTATTTTTTTCTGTGCCACTTGCCAGGCTAATGTTGTAATTGGCAACCGTGGCTTGGTCTTGTTTTATTTGATTGATCCAGTTGGTGTTGGCAGAATACAAATCATATTTTTGATATGCTGGCAAGCGTTGATTGAATCGGTTTTCATCGTTCAGCGTAATGAATCCCTCACGATCAGTCATCTTAGGGGTTGAAACAATTGATTTTACGCCATAAGAAAAATTAGCATTTACTACCAGTTCGCCATCTTTTCCTTTTTTAGTTGTCACGATGATTACGCCATTAGCTCCTCGCACTCCAAAAACAGCCAATGAAGATGGATCTTTCAGAACTTCAATGGATTCTATATCTCCTGGGTTTACAAAAAAAATATTGTCTGT
>JAAFHY010000121.1 GCA_013298505.1 Cytophagales bacterium | reverse complement strand
TAGATGGAAGGAAGCAAGGCTATTGGTCTACATTTAATAAGGGAGGTACTAAGCGAGGCGAGATAACCTATAATCAAGGAAGTGGCGAGTACAGAGAGTATTACCCAAGTGGAAAATTAAAGGTAAAGGGATTTAAGCAAGGCGAGTTAAATCAAGGCTTGTGGCAATACTTTTTTGAGGATGGTAAACTCGAAGGCGAATGCGACTTTCAAAATGGAAAGGGTGTATACAAGGGCTACTTTTCAAATGGCGCATTGCAAACCAAAGGCACAATTGAAAACAATTTGCGGGTGGGCACGTGGGAGTTGTATGAAAAAGATGGTAAACTTTCGGGTTATTACAAACCCTTTTACGATGATACCGAATTGGTTGGACAAATTGAAGGGCTGGTAAAGAAAACAAAAGCACCACCCATTCAGCGTTCACGAAAGCGCACGGGTTTTTATTATTTCACACCTTTATTTCCCGAATACCATGGGGTAATTGTGGCCGCGAATCCTGCTTTTAGTTTTATTGGCTTCATGCCGATATTAATTGAATTTTATAATCAAGAGCGATTGGGGCACGAGTTTTCGTTTGTGGGAATTCGTGATCCGTTCTATACAGCCGATGCTGATGTGGCAACTAACAAAACTTTTTTGCGTGGTTACTCTATTGCAGTGAAGCAAAAGTTTTATAATTCATTTAAAACAGGCATGTGGTACTTTGGCCATCAAGTTCAGCTTACAAATTTAAGTCACTTGGTAAATACTGAGTTTCCATTTCCGCTCTCTCAGCCAACAAAAATTGTGGCGAGTGCCGCAGAACAACGTGCTGAGTATGGAATATTTGCTGGTTTGCGACTAATGGAAAAGAACGATGGAAACGGATTTACTATTGATACGTTTGCTGGATATAATTTTGGTTATCGAGCCATCGACATTGATCCGCAGTTTGCCGATAAGTTTAAAAACTTAAATCAATCTTCGTTTGCACAAAGCTTCAATTTTGGAATTAACTTTGGGTATTCCTTTTCATTTGATGGAAGGAAGTGATACTTAACTACTGAAGGGATAACTACCTTTCCTGTTTATGAACAAGACTATCGAACTAAATCTTTCGCCTGAAGAGGCTTTTAGCGAGCAATTCTTTAAACCGACACTTTATCAAAAACTGAGAATAGCCGATTCAGATTATTTTGTTCAACCCTTGCGCAGATCTATTGATGCACGCGGTAAAGAAGTGACTGTAAATGTGCTGGTTGAAGTAATTTCAAAAGGAAGTTCACAGCCCACGCTGAGGTGGCAAAAAAACTACGATTCAGTACATCAGGCTCCTTCGGTTATTGTCGTAGGTGCTGGGCCAGCAGGCTTATTTGCAGCACTTCGATTAATAGAATTAGGCGTAAAGCCCATCATTTTAGAACGAGGAAAAGATGTGCAGGCAAGAAGGAGAGACATTGCGGCCATTAATAAAAACCATATTGTAAACCCAGAATCTAATTATTGCTTTGGCGAAGGAGGTGCAGGTACCTATTCGGACGGTAAACTTTATACACGATCGAAGAAGCGAGGTGACATAAAACGCATTTTGGAAATACTAGTGGCACATGGTGCAAAGGATGAAATTTTGTACGATGCCCATCCTCATATTGGCACTAACAAATTGCCTTTGCTAGTTGCTGAGTTGCGTGAGTCTATTAAGGCTGCTGGCGGTGAAATATATTTTAATACAAAAGTGGTTGACTTAATTGTGAAAGAAAACCAATTGATAGGAGTAGTAACAGAGGGCGGAACCCGATGGGATTCTTCATCGGTTATTTTAGCAACGGGTCACTCGGCTAGAGATATTTTTTATTTATTGCACGATCGAAAAATTTTAATTGAAGCGAAGCCCTTTGCATTGGGAGTGCGTGTCGAACATCAACAGCAATTAATTGATAAAGTACAATATCACTGTGAAGAAACACGCGATCATTATTTACCTGCGTCTTCGTATGCTCTTGTGCACCAAGCTAAAATTGATGGAAAGGAGCGAGGTGTCTTTTCGTTTTGCATGTGCCCGGGTGGTTTCATTGTTCCAGCAGCAACAACCCTAGGTGAAGTTGTTGTGAACGGAATGAGCCCATCGCGAAGAGATTCTAAGTTTGCCAATTCAGGAATTGTGATGTCTGTGGACGAGGCAGACTTTCAACACTATTCAGCACATGGCGCATTGGCTGGGTTATATTTTCAACAAGCTATCGAGCAGCAAGCTTGCAAGGTAGCGGGTGGAAATCAAACAGCACCTGCGCAGCGCCTCATTGATTTTGTCGAGAAGAAAGTATCAACATCGTTGCTCGATTCTTCTTACCAACCGGGACTACAATCAGTGGATTTGAGAGCTGTCTTACCTTCGAATATTGTTGACGGTTTGCGTCAAGGGTTTAAAAATTTTGGAAGTAAGATGAAGGGTTACTTGACCAACGAAGCACAGATTGTAGGCGTTGAAAGCAGAACATCTTCTCCGGTTCGCGTTCCCAGAGATAAGGCGACCTTAGAACATCCGCAAGTAAAGCGATTGTTTCCATGTGGCGAAGGAGCAGGCTACGCAGGTGGTATTGTTTCTGCTGCGATGGACGGAGAGCGATGTGCCGAAGCAGTGGTTAATTTGTATGTCAGAAAATAAATTATAGATGAACAAGAAAACAGTTATTGTAGGGGCGACAACGAATCCATCGAGGTATGCATTTATTGCAGCCGAAATGCTTCATTCGTATAAGCATGAAATTATTCCTGTTGGAATAAAAAGGGGAGAGGTTTTCGGTCAACCGATATTAGACATAGCACAGCATCCAATGATAGAGAATGTCGATACGGTTACGATGTATTTAGGCCCCCAACATCAACCTGAATATTATCGTTATTTATTGAGCTTAAAGCCTAAGCGATTTATTTTCAATCCCGGTACAGAGAATAGCGAATTTGAAAAAATGGTAGAAGAGTCTGGTGCGGAAGCTATTGAGGCCTGCACATTGGTTATGCTGCGGAGTAATCAATATTAAGTGGATATCTAAAAACCAGACGTCATTTCTAGCCCCAATGGTTTATCGGGGCGAAGGAATCCTCAATTTAAGAGTATAAAACTAGAGATTGCTTCGGTCGTTCCTCACTCGCAAAGATGTTAAGAGGGTTTTTAGAAATTCCCTCTATTTCTTCTTTGCTTTTTTCTTTGTGGGTTTAGCGGCACTTTTCTTCGCTGCCTTTTTTGCAGGCTTTTTGGTTATGGACTTCTCTACTTTTGCTACAGGTTTAGGCGCAACACCTAAAATTTGATCAGTATGGTTTTTCGTATCAACTTTTTCGATCACTTCGCTAATAATTCCTTTTTCGTCTATAACAAATGTAGTCCGTGCGGTACCCATGTATTTTCTACCGTACATTGATTTTTCTACCCATGTTCCAAAAAGAGCATGCACCGATTTGTCTACATCGGCCAATAGCCTAAAGGGAAGTTTTTCTTTTTGAATAAATTTTTTGTGCGACTTCTCATCATCAGAGCTGATCCCAAATACTTCATAACCTGCTTTCTGCAATGCTTTGTAGTTATCGCGAAGATTGCATGATTCTGCGGTGCAACCAGGAGTCATATCTTTTGGGTAGAAATACAAAACGACTTTCTTTCCTCTAAAATCAGATAGAGATACCTCTTTTCCGTCTTGATCTTTTGTTTTGAAATTAGGGGCTTGTGTTCCGATTGTTAGTGCCATAATTTTAATTGTTAAAGTATTTTTTGTTGATGTATTCTTTCGTTTCCAGCACGGTCGCGAACCACTAATTTAAAATCGCCTTTTAATAATTTTTTCTTATCTAATCGCTCTGACTGCACCATACCCGTTTTGTAATCGTACTTCATTAACACCCATTCCCCATTTATTGTTGCTTCAAAACTTTCAACGCCAGATAGATTATCGCTAATCCGAAACCTCGCAGAATTACCGTTGCAGTAAATTCGTCTAATGGAAGGTGCTATTGAGTCAGTAGCTAATGTAAATTCGCCAAGTTCGTGGCTATCAAATTTAATTTTGTCATTCTGCCATTGCCCACCGAGGTATTCCAACCGTTTTCCTTCTATATGGTAAGCAGCTGTTTGCCGATAATTAGGGTACTTATTTTTTGGCTTAGCTAAAACGGAAATAGTTTTATGGATGGGTGTAAGCAGTGTACCGAGTGTAAAAACTTCCCGGTTGTTTCGCACTCCGTAATCGGTATTGAGAAAAAGTGTGTCATAGAGAGTTCCGTTTTTAAATTCAATATCTACCTCGTCACTAAAATATTGATAGTCGGTCCTTGATGGAATTTTATCTTTGAAAGAAAACGGAAGTGTACCCGAGCAAGTAACAATACTATCGGGCAAGTAGGTACGAAGATCAATTAAATACACGTCTTTAGAAACACCTGCATAGGATGGCTCAAGCAACTCTGGTTTACCTTTTACAAATATACGAGTGGTTGACTTGCTTACGCATTTTTTTGAGTGGACGACCAACGTATTCTCAATGACCTCAAAATCGATTGGCTTGAGCGGTGTTTCTAAAAACGAAACTTCCTTGGTTACTGGGTCGTTCTTCAGTGTAAATTTTATCAGACTTTCATTGGCCCAAAAGTCGCGCAGCTTAATTCGGATAGAGCGAGAACCATTTTCGATGGAGACAATTCCTTTGTTTTCTACATTCTTAAATAACTCCAATGGGTTTCCGTCTGATATGTATAGTTTATTGAATCGAAGACCACGTGTTTTTAGTGCCTTGAAATCCATGTGAGCGGTGATATCATAACTCTGCTCGAAGTTTATCTTGTCGATTTGTTGCGTAAAAATACTGGTGCTGTCGGCTACTACTTCTATGTAATTAATGCCGCACCTAAAATGCGACCGATCAATTCGATCATGCCCCAGCAGTTCAATACCAATTTTGCCGCTGGCGAATATAGGATAGGGCAAAGAGTAAGTATTTCCCACCCGAATCAACGAAAACTCAAAGCGGCCAAACTTATCATTGATCCGCGAATTTGCATCCATTGTTACAAGAGCTACTTTAATAGCAATTGGAGCAAACACATCTTTCACTTCGGTGAAGCCAAAGGCCAATGGATTGAGTGCAAAATTATTTTCATCGCGTATTTCAAAATGAAGATGCGGTCCAGACGAGCCTCCGGTGTTTCCAGATAAACCTATCGTGTCGCCTCGGTTTATGGGGAATTGGTTACTATCAAACGTTAAATCGAGGTCAAATGATTTTTTGCGATAGTGCTCTTGCAGAACATAGGTAGCGATTAGTCCTTTAAATTTATCGAGGTGTCCATACAGCGATGAGTTTCCATCGGGGTGCGATACGATAACGGCATTTCCGTAACCATATGCGCCAACAATCACTCTCGAAATATAACCCTGCTGCGTGGCCAGTACAGGTACGCCCACCATACTGTTGGTGCGCACATCAATACCTGCATGAAAATGGGTCGTTCGCAATTCTCCCATCGTTCCCGCAAGGAAATTTACTTGGCCCGGATTGACGGGAAACAAATAGGGTTGCAAGTCTACCTTTTTCACCAATGGTATTTCATTTGGTAAACTATATTGCCCAAATAATTGGCTAACTGAAAGCCCAACAAAAAGCGATAATAAATTACCGTACTTCAAATTCCAACAACTTCTCATCCTCAATGTAAGCAGTTAATTTATTTCCAATAGTAACAGGACCAACTCCTTTAGGGGTTCCAGTAAAGATCAAATCGCCCGTGCGAAGGGTAAAAAATTTTGATAGATAGGAGATGATATAATCAAACGAAAAAAGTAGCAAGCTAGTATTGCCTTCTTGCTTTAACTGACCATCAATTTCCAATTTGAAGCCGATGTTTTTTAGATCCCTAAACTGATCAATGGCAATGAATTTATCTGAAATAGGAGCGGAGCCATTAAAGCCTTTGGCAATATCCCATGGTAAACTTTTGGCTTTTAGCTTTGTTTGAATGTCGCGGGCAGTAAAATCAATACCTACTCCGATGGCATCATAATATTTAGAGGAAAATTTCTCTTCAATGTTTTTCCCTTCCTTGCAAACCCGCAAAACAAGTTCAACTTCGTGGTGAATATCGGTGGAGAATGAGGGGTAATAAAACGGGGCATTGTTCCGTAAGATGGCCGTATCTGGCTTTGTAAAAATTACTGGCTCATCGGGTCGCTCGTTATTGAGTTCTTGAATATGTTCGGCATAGTTGCGGCCTATTGCAAATATTCTCATGGCATTTTTTTGCAAATCTAAAATAATATCGGCCTAATTCCTTTATTTAATGTTTTTTCCAATCAAGCTTTTATCTTTACGTATTCTTAATCCACGCTTTTATGATACAACGCCTCGTAGCCATTTTGATTTTATTTTTTGTTGCAGGTTGTGCCACCGTTCCGGTTACTGGCCGCAGGCAACTCGATCTGGTATCTAGCTCTGAGATCAACACCATGTCAGCCTCTCAATACCAAGAAGTATTGAAGAAGGGCCCGCTCTCTACCAATCAAGAGCAAGTGGCTATGATAAAGCGAGTAGGAGCTAAAATACAAAAGGCTGTAGAGCAGTACATGGCCGAAAAGGGAGCCTCCGATCAACTCGCTGGTTTTGCGTGGGAATTTAATTTGATACAAGACGATAAAACGGTAAACGCTTGGTGTATGCCCGGTGGTAAGGTGGCTTTTTATACGGCTATATTACCAATATGCAAAGATGAGACTGGCGTGGCTGTGGTAATGGGGCACGAAGTGGCGCATGCTATTGCGAACCATGGCCGCGAGCGCATGAGCCAAGGGCTACTGCAACAATTTGGATTATCAACGCTTGGTTCTGCCATGGGGCAAAATCCAACTGCTACCAAGCAAATATTTATGGAGGCTGTGGGCATGGGTGCCAACTTAGGGATGCTTAAGTTCTCGCGCACGCACGAATCAGAAGCCGATCATATTGGATTAATCTTTATGGCGATGGCGGGCTACGATCCGCAGCAAGCGCCCAAGTTTTGGGAGCGAATGACCGCAGGAAGTGGCGGTGAAAAACCGCCTGAATTTATGTCAACTCACCCATCAGATGAAACGCGCATCAAAGACCTTAACGGATGGATGCCCGAGGCGCTGGGTGTTTATAAAAAATAAAACTGAGCTATTAAGGATAACAGTTGGTAAATGTGGTTGTTAGGTAAGCGTAAAAGCATTTTCTAACTGATTCATTTATTAGCATTCTATGATTGACCTCTATAACTTTTTAGCTTCGTGGCAGCTCTTTCCCGAAAAGGGTACCTACGAGATAGGTAATCGTCCAAAGTCGGGTATATACAAAATCCAGCTTGGCGAAAATACCCGACAGCTTCAGATCACCATGAACTGGGTTTCGTTTGAAGACCAAGCCTTTGAATCAAGCTATGCGGTTTATCCTACTGGAAAGGAACAAGAATTATTAAATAACGACATTGCCGATAGCCTTCGGTGCAGCATTATTGATGCGCTTCAATTTGAAGCCCATTTTTTTAATTCTGGGAAACTCGTGTTGGAAGTCCACCACGACATTACGCCAAAAGGCTTTTTGAAAGTAACGCAGCGCCACTACAAATTGAATGGTGAAGTAGCTACCAATACCGAAATTTACCATAAGCAAATGAGTGTGCTGCCGTACTCAGCGTCAGTATCGGGGGCGGTTATTAAACCCAACGAAGCGGGTGTAATACGGCACCAAGCGCTAAGTGCCATGGAGGAGCAAACGAATATGATGCTTACGCAGATTAGGCAGCAA
>JAAFHY010000120.1 GCA_013298505.1 Cytophagales bacterium | reverse complement strand
GATTGATATTCAGAATAAGGTAGAATACACCGAACGTCTATATGATTTAAATACCTTTCAGTATACAGATGCCCATTTTCAATTTGCGCTGCATTTGTAACAATTGACCATTTGTGGCGTCTTTCGCACAGTTTCTATAAATAAATTCAATTTTTATGATTAAAAATGAGTTGTTTTGAAACCAAAACGCGTTTCATCAGTTCAATGAGTCATAAACTTTTTACCCACTTCAATCATCTAGTTACTAAAAATACAGCATGAGCAAAATCATCGAAACAAACGCCATCTCCAAGGTTTACAAAATGGGTAATAACATTGTAAACGCTTTGCAATCCATTTCAATTTCTATTGATAAAGGTGAATATGTAGCCTTTATGGGGCCATCAGGTTCTGGAAAATCTACCCTGATGAATATTGTAGGCTGTTTAGATTCGCCCACCAGCGGAACGTATCGTCTCAATAATCAAGAAGTAAGCGAGATGACCGAGAATGAATTGGCTGCGATTCGTAACAAGGAGATAGGGTTTGTATTTCAAACCTTCAACTTGTTGCCGCGTGCATCGGCCTTAGAAAACGTAGCTCTCCCGTTAATCTATGCAGGCTATAGTAGAGACGAGCGCGAAGAAATCGCCATGAGCGCATTGGAAAGTGTGAACCTAGGCGATCGCTACCACCACAGACCCAACGAACTATCTGGCGGGCAACGTCAGCGCGTGGCTATTGCTCGTGCACTCGTTAATAATCCATCTATCATTCTGGCCGATGAGCCAACAGGTAACTTAGATACTAAAACTTCGTACGACATCATGAATCTTTTTCAAGATTTACATGATAAAGGCAACACGATTATTTTAGTAACTCACGAAGATGACATTGCTCACTATTCTCATCGCATTATCCGCCTTCGCGATGGATTGATTGAGTGGGATAGGAAAAACGATAACGTTACCCGCAATCCAGCTACGGTGGCGGTTTCTCATTAGTAAAAGTTATTTTGCGGCCTAGCCAAGCGAAACGCAAGGCCACCCAGCTATACGCTACAAGTCCGGCCAGCGCAAAAACTAACGCTCTTCGTGCTTTTCGCTTCTATCTGTGGCCGATCAATTCAAATTATCTTATCAGCGCATAATTCAATTAACACTCCGTTAGTAGTTTTCGGGTGAAGAAAAACAATATGCTTGTTGTCTGCTCCATCTTTCGGTGTGTCTGCCAATGGAGTGAATCCAGCTGCCGCCTTTTCGCTCATTTCATTTTCAATCTGTGTAACTCCAAAAGCTAAATGATGCAACCCTTCTCCCTTTTTTTCTATAAACTTAGCAATGGGCGAGTCGGGCCTAGTAGCTTCTAGCAACTCTATTTTAATGCCGCCAATCTCAAAAAAAGAGGTGCGTACGCCTTCACTTTCTACTTCTTCAATTTTATAATGAGGTTTGCCGAGTAGCTTGGCAAACAAAAGGTTAGAATCTTGTAAGTTTTTTACGGCTATGCCAATGTGCTCTAATTTCTCCATTATTCAGTTTGGTTAGGTTTTTAGTAATTTTGGGCAGAATAACTGAAACTTTTACGGGTTTCTTAAAGTTGTGTACAGTGTCTATCCTAACAGCAGGTAAATTAAGTTTTTAAAACATATAATAGAAGTAGTAAGCACAATGCCAAAAATAGCCCTAGAAACGACCAGTGATGTACACGTAGAAGCAGCACGTGTGCAGCAACAGATAAAAGATTATCTGGGCTTGCGAACCAGCGACCTGATGTTTGAATATGGCAGCATCGAAGGTAAAACCAAGCTGGATTTAATTACGATCAATCCTCGTCATAATCAATCGTTTTTATTCCACTCCGAAACGGGTGCCGATAAAGTAGATGCGCTTAAAAAGATGTGGGATTACGTTCAAAATTTTAAAGAGAAAGAAAATTCGTATACCATACAATGGGTAACTAAAAGCGCTAGCGAATTGCACACTTCTTACTTTAGGGCAGGAAATATTTTAGAGGCACTCGAAAAATTGTATTACGGAAGAGATCGTAATACGATTACTGTTTTTAGTGTGGTGCTAAATCCAGTATCGTAAGTTTTATTATCAGTAATTTAAATTTTTTAAGTATGATCAGTGTAACAGAAAAAGCAAAGGAAAGAATATTCAACCTTCGTACAGAAGAAGGGAAAACGAACGATCATAACATTAGAGTTTCAGTAAAAGGAGGTGGTTGTTCTGGCCTGATGTACGATTTGGGTTTCGATGCGGAAATAAAACCAGCTGACCAAATCTTTGAAGATAAGGGAATCAAAATCTTAGTAGACAAGAAAAGCCTTTTGTATTTGTTAGGTACCACCTTAGATTTTTCGGATGGATTGAATGGAAAAGGTTTTCAATTTATAAACCCCAACGCCTCGCGTACCTGTGGTTGTGGCGAGAGTTTTTCAGTATAAATCGAAACCGAATGTTAATGATAGAAATGCATCTGCTGTGGTAGATGCTTTTTATTTTTTAGATCAAAATTTTTAAATTGAGAGGCAAGCTTCATTTCCTATTCTCGTTTTGTAGTACAATTGCTTTTGCTCAAGGCAATACTACCCATCAATCAGTTTATTGGATACGCTACTACAATCAAACGCAACTAAGTTCTACCTACACATTGCATTTTGAGTTAGATGAGCGTAGGCTAATCAATCCAGACATACAGTTTCAATTATTTTCGCATTTGCATTTGCACAGACGATTTTCAAAGTCAATAGATGTGGCGGTTGGCTTTACTTATGCATCTACTAATTCCAATAAAAATCCTTCACTCGTTGTCCCTGAACTTCGGCCATTTCAAGAAGTAAATTTTAGTGAACCGATTTCTAAAAAAATTCAATTACAGTTTCGCTATCGATTCGAGCAGCGGTTTGTTCACAACAACGATAGAATAGAGCTGACAGATGGATACACTTTCTCCCTTCGTCATCGGTTTCGCCTACAAGGCAGCATAACAGTTAGAAAATTTGAGAGTGGCAAAACGATTATTGCTAAACTTTCAGAGGAGATCATGCTTAGCCACGGCACTAGTATAGCTAACTCGTTTGATCAAAATAGAATTTATGCAGGTTTGGAATTTCAATTCAATAAAAAGTGGTCGGTAGAGTTGGGAACCTTAAATCAGTATCAATCCAACGGCAGCGACTATTTTGCAAGGGATATTATACGGTGTACGGTATATCATCGGTTGTCGATTGTGAAAACCGAATAAATTAATTGATTATTGCTACGCACTTCAACTCAATCGCAATAGGCGTGGGCAATGCATTTATCTCTACGGTGGTGCGACAAGGTTGCGTTTCTTTGTTGGGGAAATACTCCGCATAAATTTTATTGAATATAGGAAAATCTTTTTTCATGTTGATAAGATAAACCGTAACGTCTATCAAGTTCTCCCACTTCGAACCCGATGCTTCTAAAATCAATTTTACATTTTTAAATACAGAGTGGCACTGAACTTCTATATCATACGAGGCAATGTTTCCGTTGGCATCTAACGTTACACCTCGAATTTCTTTTGCCCCACGCTGCCTTGGTCCTACACCCGAAAGAAAAAGTAAGTTGCCCACCTTGCGTGCATGAGGGTAAGCACCTACGGGTTCTGGTGCTTGGTCTGAAGAAACAATTTGATGACTCATAGATTGTTTTTTTTGGCCACAAAATCACTAACCTTTTTAAGTATTTCTCTGTGCCTTCGTGTCTTAGTGGTAAAATGTGTTCTTTTACTCGATTCCAAAAACTAAACTCGCCCACATTGTCTGCCAATCTGCTCCTTCTTTTTCAGAGGGTATCATTTTCACAGAGCTTACCATCCACGGTCCGGTTGAGTTGATGGGAAACTTAACCGTGCCATCATTTTCTGTATACAGGTTTTGCAAGAAAGTGGTATTGCCGATTTTGTTCCACACTTTTACTAGTTGATGCGGACTTGGTTTCCCTTCGTATAGCAAAGTACATTGTAGATAGTCGCCTGATTTCAACGTGTATGGATTTTGATCAAGTACAATTTCATTTCTTAAGCCGATTCTTTTTTTAAAGGTGTTATCGGTTTTGTTCCCTACTTGTAATAATAGTTTTGTGAAGCGTGCGTAAAATTCTTTGGCGGGTTTATCGAGTGTATTCGTGCTTTTTCGATGATCGTATGCATTGTCGAGCCCATCTTCTTTCAAGTATTCATTGAATTTATCTGCTGCAAGTTCTATGAAGGCGTAATTACTTTGCAGCACAATCAGATGAGTTCCTTCTTCCGTGAATTTTATTTTTAATTTCTCTTTGTCTTCTGGTTTTAAGAATGGGCGCAGGTCTCTTGATTTGGTAAGTTGATGCAACTCCAATTTTTCTACTTTGTGTTTCTTTAAATCCCAAGGCTCTCCTTCAAAGTTTTCTCCAACCATAAAGTTGATATGCATTTCTTCTCCTATCGTAAATCTGAATTTTTTAGGGAGCAACCAAAACTCATGTGCGAGAGCCATTGTTCCGCTTGCAATCAATAATAGTATAGAAATTATTTTTTTATACATGACTTTAGGTTTTTAGATGCTGTAATTTTCAAATTGCCGAATCAACGAATCTTCGCATTATGTATTCATCAACTCTTCTATCTCCTCCGTTTCAATGGGAATGTTCTTCATTAAGTCAAAGTTCTTATTCTTTCCTATCACTACGTTGTTTTCAATTCGGATGCCGAGGCCTTCTTCCTTAATGTAAATGCCAGGTTCTATCGTCCACACTTGCCCGGGTTTTATTTTTCCGTGCATATTACCCACATCGTGCACATCTAAGCCGAGCATGTGCGAGGTGCCGTGCATAAAATATTTTTGAAAGGCAGGTTTATCTTCGGTTTGGTCTTTGATGTCTTTTTTGCTGATGAGTTTCAAATCCAATAATTCCTTCTCCATTATTTTTTGAATCTCTTTGTGGTAATCGAAATAGACTACACCGGGTCGCAGCATTTTCATGGCGGCTCGTTGCACACGAAGCACTGCGTTATAGACTTCTTTCTGTCGCTTTGAATATTTCCCATTCACTGGAATACTTCGAGTTAGATCAGCGTTGTAGTTGGCGTATTCCGCAGCCACATCTAATAATAGAATATCTCCGTCTTTACAGATTTTGTCATTTTCAATGTAGTGTAGTACGCACGAATTTGCTCCAGAAGCGATGATGGGTGTATAAGCAAAACCACGTGAGCCATTTTTCAAAAACTCATGCGCATACTCCGCTTCGATTTCATATTCCTTTACGCCTGGCTTCACAAATTTCAATACTCTTCGGAATGCCTGCTCGGTAATGTCACAGGCTTCTTGCAATAACTCGATTTCAATTTTTAATTTGATGCTGCGCAGTTTGCTCATGATGGGAGCAACGCGTTCATACTTGTGCAATGGATAATTTTTCTGGCACCAATCAATGAAGCGAGCATCGCGGGTTTCTACTTTAACTACGGCACGATAATGCTCGTTGGTATTCAAATAAACATGCTCAACACCTCCCATCGTCATCATGTGGCGAAAACGTGAATTGAATTCGGACATCCAAAGAACGGTTTTGATGCCTGTTAGTTCGGTGGCTTCTTCCTTGGTGAGTTTGTGGCCTTCCCACGTAGCGATATGCTCGTTGGTCTCTTGTACAAACAGGACTTCTCTATATTTTTTATCTGGAAAATCAGGACAGAGTACAAGGATGCTATTCTCTTGATCTACGCCAGTTAAATAAAAAAGATCGTTGTTTTGCCGGAAGGCCATGGTGCCATCGGCATTGGTGGGCATGGTGTCGTTGGAGTTGAAGAGGGCAAGAGAATTGGGTTTTAATTCTTTGATCAATTGCTCTCTATTTGTTACAAAAAGCGAGGAATGAATTCTTTTATGTCTCATGCAAATGTTTGAATGATGGAAAGTTACTAAAAGCAAGTTCTTGCAAAAAATTATCAACTTGATATTCTGTGATGGACTAATTTGATTAGCGTTCATCGGCCAAGGATAGTAGCGGAAAGCCCACAGCGATCCCGATAGCTATCGGGAGAGCGAGGACTTGTAGCGGATAGCCTGGTTGAGCTGCGCTAGCATAAGCGTAGGGCGAAAGGCCGCCAAGTTAGCTGCCAAGAAATTCTTTTTTGAAAGGCACTATTGCCCTATGCCTAATGCCCAAGGTTACTTACCTTTGCCCTTTAAAAATCTTGACTAAATGACGGGAATGGAGAATATCCGCAATTTTTGCATCATCGCGCACATCGACCACGGCAAAAGCACGCTTGCGGACAGGCTTTTGGAATTTACGGGCACGCTGAACAACCGCCAAATGCAGGCGCAGGTGCTGGACAACATGGATTTGGAACGAGAGAAGGGGATCACGATCAAGTCGCACGCCATTCAAATGAACTATAAGCTGGACGGCAAGGAGTACACGTTGAACTTGATCGATACGCCCGGGCACGTTGATTTTTCGTACGAGGTTTCGCGATCTATCGCGGCTTGCGAAGGGGCGTTGTTGATTGTAGATGCGGCACAAGGCATTCAGGCGCAGACTATTTCTAATTTGTATTTGGCACTGGAGCATAATTTAGAGATCATCCCCATCTTGAACAAAATAGATTTGCCGGCAGCGATGCCTGAAGAAGTAACGGATCAGATTGTAGATTTGATCGGCTGCGAGCGGGAAGCAGTTTTGAAAGCGAGTGCGAAAGAAGGAAAAGGCATTGAAGAAATTTTGGCGGCTGTGATCAAACGTGTGCCTGCCCCAAAGGGCGACCCAAAGGCTCCGCTACAGGCGATGATCTTTGATTTGGTGTTCAATTCATTCCGTGGCATTGAAGTTTATTTTCGAATTTTCAATGGCACCATGCGCAATAACGACCAACTTCGGTTTGTGAACGCAGGCAAAGAATATGGTGCCGATGAGATTGGCATATTGAAATTGGACAAGCATCCACAAAAGGAAATGAGTGCAGGCAATGTGGGCTATTTGATTTCGGGAATAAAAGTAGCGAAGGAAGTAAAAGTGGGAGATACGATTACGTTGGTATCAAATCCTGGCGAGGCACTGCAAGGTTTTGAAGAAGTGAAACCAATGGTTTTTGCAGGTATTTATCCAGTTGACACGATTGAGTTTGAAGAATTGCGTGCCTCGATGGAGAAGCTGCAGCTCAACGATGCTTCGTTGGTGTGGGAGCCAGAAACTTCTGCGGCACTGGGCTTTGGTTTCCGCTGCGGATTTTTAGGGATGCTGCACATGGAAATCATCCAAGAAAGATTGGAGCGCGAGTTCAATATGACGGTGATCACCACTGTGCCTACAGTGCAGTTCAAGGCGCGGTTGACGAATGGCAAGATGATCGAGATCAATGCGCCATCGGAGATGCCCGACCCTACTACGATGGATTACATTGAAGAGCCGTTCATTGCAGCACAGATCATCAGCAAGTCGGAATTTATTGGTGCGATCATCGGGTTGTGTATGGATAAGCGTGGCATTATTAAAAATCAGGTGTACTTGACGGCCGACCGCGTGGAACTTACTTTTGAAATGCCGCTTTCGGAAATCGTGTTTGACTTTTTTGATAAATTGAAATCTATTTCTCGTGGGTACGCTTCATTGGATTACCAATTGATTGGCTTCCGCGAAAGCGACATGGTGAAACTGGATGTGATGTTGAATGGAGATAAAGTGGATGCGCTCTCAGCCATTGTACATCGCGCAAAGTCATATGAATGGGGACGGAAGCTTTGCGAAAAATTAAAAGAGTTGATACCTCGCCAAATGTTTGAGATTGCCATTCAGGCGAGTATCGGGCAAAAAATTATTGCGCGTGAAACGGTGAGTGCCATTCGCAAAAACGTGTTGGCCAAATGTTATGGTGGAGATATTTCGCGTAAGCGCAAATTATTGGAGAAGCAAAAGAAGGGAAAGAAGCGCATGAGACAGGTGGGCAATGTGGAGATACCACAAGAGGCATTTATGGCGGT
>JAAFHY010000012.1 GCA_013298505.1 Cytophagales bacterium | reverse complement strand
TCTGAATAGTCGAGCTTTAACAAATTATTGCTACTGGTTTCAGTTAACTCTACCATTTCCAACTTTTTGGTTTCTTTGTTAATAAAGTTTTTAATGCTTACCGATCCTTGGCTTTGAAGCAGTCTATTATATTTTTCTTCTTCTAAAATATTATCAACCGAATGCTTTGGCACAATTAAATTGCCCAACATGGCAGCTTGTATTACATAAAAATCAATCTTGAAGTTAAAGCGCTTAGAAAGTTCTTTGTAATCGAAAACGTAATACTCTTTATTTAAACTGCTTACAATAGTAATGGAGTCTTTATTGATCAGTGCCTTGCCGCCTTGCACGCCAATTACCGTAAATGTCATCCAAATAACGCTGTCCTTTCTAATTCTAATATGTGCTTTTACTTCTCGCTCCTTCGTGTTGTCTTTAAAATTTAACCGAGCCTTTCCATGAAAATATTCAAAGTCAATCTCCTGAATCTCTATTGACTTAGGTGGTAACGGAATGGTGGGAATTGCTTTTTTACTACAAGCCGTAAAAATAAATATAGTGCCAAAAAGTAGCGCCATCACTTTATTGCCACCCATCTTTCTATTCGCCACGCTGTTCATTAGGATATTTTGCGGTTCACTATTTTACGTTCTACTTCCATATTTCTATTGTCAAGAGCTTTTGCCTTGCGCCATTGCACCACTGCCTCATCTACGTTGCCAAGTTTATATAGTATATCTCCGTAGTGTTCAAAATTCACTGCGGTGGGTTTTTCTAGCGTCAACGCTCTTTCCATTACCTTTTTTGCTTCTTTGTACTTTTCCCGATTATACAATACCCATGCATGTGTGTCTAAGTAAGCAACGTTATCTGGATGGTTTTTGATTAAAAGTGAAGACATCTTTTCTGCTTTTTCCAAATCTGCTTTGCGCAACGAAAGGTAGTAGCTATAATTATTTAAGATGATATCGTTCATTGGGTTAAACACCAAGGCCTCATCGTAGGCACTTGCCGATTTATCATATTGTTTCAAGGCTTGGTACGCATCGCCAAGCATTCCGTTTATTTCGGCTACTTGTGCCAGATCGGAAGCAAAAAGTTTTTTGGCTTGTTCTAACTGTTGAACGGCTGGTGCGAAATCTTTTTTTCGTAAATGAGCATAGCCATTAAAATAATAAACCATGCCGTTGTTGGGGAATGATTCTACTGCTTGCTCGGCATGTACAATTACGCTGTCATAAAGCTGCGCTTGCGTCTCCAAGAAGAGTAGGTTCTGCCAAACTTCAAAACCTTGCGCGCCAAGTAGTATTGCCCTTGAATATCTATCTCTTGACTCTTCCTTTCGGCCTAGCGTAAGAAACAAATCGCCTCCTACCATGTTTACGTTGGCATTGTTGGGTTCAGTGCTTTCAACTTTATTGAATAGTTCAATCACAAAACGTTCTAGCTCGGTTTCGTCCGCACCTTTTGCCTTGCTTTGAACAAGCGTTGCATTGTAAGTTCCCAGCACAATCAGCTTACTAGAAAGTGCTGCTTGTGGATCTGAAAACAAATTCATCAGTATATCTCTCGATTTCTTCTCTTGGCCACCATCGCGGTATAGCCCACCCAACAACATTTTGGCACTTGATGAATGAGGGTTTTGCTGTAAATGATTTTCTAGATAAGAGATCGCCCGAGGTAGTTGCTTATTGGCACCCAGCATTTCGGCAAACGCCATTATGTAGCGTTCCTCATCCGGATAAGCCTCTATCAATTTCTCGCCTTCTCGAATGGCTTCGTTCACTTTTCCACTCTCTAAAAAAATCCGTTGCTTTTGTAATGATGATACTTCGTTGATGCCTAGTGCAGCTTCGGCTCGATTGTAGGTTTTTATCGCTTCATCATCTCTTTTATCAAATTGATAGATGTTGGCTAGATCGTACAGGTATTCTTCCGTTTCTGGGATCTCCTTTGTAAGCGTCTCTAATACTTGAGTCGATTTCCCAAATTGCCCGAGGCTGTTATAAATATTTGAGGCTAATAAATAATAGTACTTGTTTTTCTTTTCCAAGCGAAGGGCTTGCTCGATATACACCTCTGCCCTCTTAAAATCTTCGTCTTTACCGCTTTTAATCAATACCTCGGCAATTTTATAAGAGATTGCTGCGTTGGTTGGGCTAAGCTCGTTAGCTCTCAAAAAATAGAGCAATGCTTTGGCATAATCTTCCAAAATAAAAAACTTCTCTCCTTCTGTAAAAAAAGATTCCGCTTCGCTTGCAATCGCTGCTTCAGTTGCACCTTCTGTTTTCTTTCGCTTTTCGCGCTGCGCATTGACCGACAAATTTGTGCTTAGCAGCAAGACAACAAAAAGTAGATAAGTTAATCGAACTTGCACAACTGATAGATTGTTAATCTGCAAAATTAACCGATTTTTTCAGTTTTTGTTGTGCTATTTGTTACCCTTGTTGACGGATGTTCTTCAAATTTGGTCGCTCGATCAAGTAAACCACAAAAAGATAAACGAGAATAAGCAAGGTGTGGATGGATGCTGAAATGAAGGGATTTGATATTGGAAAGAGATTTACTACGCTTGCAAGAAAAAAAGTGCCTACTAAATAGGCCAACGTTGTAGTTATCTTATATGGAATGGGAAAATACTTTTGCCCAAACAAGTAGCACACTGCCGCCATAAAAGCATAGCAAAGCAGCGCAGCCCAACTGCTGCCCGTATAGCCCATGTATGGAATGAGTAGATAGTTTCCCGCTACGGTAATAAGCGCACCACCAATGGTTATCCACGTGCCGAAATAAGTTTTGTCTGTGAGCTTAAACCAAACACTAAAATTGTAGTAAACGCCTAATAGCAGATAGGCCATTAACAAAATAGGCACGATGTGCATGCCCGCTCGAAAATCGGTGCCGATAAAATATTGCAATACATCTAAGTTGATACTAATTGCAAACAACATAGCGCACCCAGCAATAACAAAATAGTGATTCACTTTGGCAAAAAGAGCAGGCGAGTTTTTATCGGATGCATTTGAAAAAAAGAAAGGCTCTGCGGCATAACGAAATGCTTGAATAACCAAATTCATCAGCACAGCAAATTTATAGCATGCACCAAAAATTCCGTTGGCCGCTTGATTGGAAACAGAACCATAAAATTTTTGAGGGAGCCATGATTCCAGCATAGTGCGCGAAAACATTTCGTTGGTCATACCTGCTACGCCTGTTAGCATAACGGGGTATGCGTAGCGAAACATAACAGGAGAAATCTCCTTATCATATACAGGCCTCCATTGAAAGAGAGTCCTCAAAAAAAACAAAACAAACAACGCATTTGCTAATAGGTTGGAGATAAACACATAGCCAATGTTAATGGCAGGATCATAGGCGAACTTTAAAAAATAAATATTCAATGCTACCACCACTACCACATTTATTATTTTGAACAATGAGAATTGTAATGGCTTCTTTTCCAGGCGGAGTTGTGCAAATGGAATGGCCACCACGGCATCAATCAACATAATGCTGGCAAGCCAAACAATAAATTCCGGGTGCGCATTTACGTTAAATGCTGAGGCAATCGGGTTTGCAAAAATGAAAAACAAAATAGATAATGGAATGCTTATCGATAAAACGCACGTTTGGGCTAAATTGAAAATTCGTTTTGGGTCGGCATCGGCCTTAGAGGCAAATCGAAAAAAAGCGGTTTCCATGCCAAATGTAAAGACCACATTTATAAAGGCCACATACGCCATTAGCTTTGTAAACACGCCATACTCTTCGGTTGAAAAAGCGTTATTTGTATGCACAAAAACAAGCAAGAAGTTAATCATCCGAGGAAGAATGCTTCCAAGCCCATATAAAACAGTTTGCCCCGCTAGAGCCTTTAACTTAGACATGGCTTATTTTCTTTTGCAAATTCGAAATCCAAAACTACGATTTCAACATACTTGGAGTTGAGCGTAAGCCTGATAAAATCTCCGCTGTCATTTCTTCCAGCCCAAATTGATGCTTCCATCCCCAATCTTGCCGAGCTGCCGAATCGTCAATTGATTTGGGCCACGAGTCTGCGATGGCTTGCCGAAAATCTGGCTTATAGTCTATTTCAAAATGAGGAATATGCTCCTTAATTGTGGCAGCTATCTGAGCGGGACAAAAACTCATTGCCCCGATGTTATAACTGGTACGCACTTTCACTTTTTCTGCGGGGGCTTCCATCAAATCAATCGTGGCCTTCACTGCATCGTCCATGTACATCATGGGCAAATAAGTATCTGCAGCTAAAAAGCATTCGTACTTCTTTTCTTTTAAGGCTTTGAAATAAATATCGACCGCATAGTCTGTTGTGCCGCCACCGGGTGGGGTTTTGTAGCCGATCAAACCCGGGTAGCGAAGGCTACGCACATCTACACCGTATCTTCTAAAGTAATATTCGCACCAAAGTTCGCCTGCTAATTTTGTGATGCCATACACAGTAGTAGGATCCATGATGGTATCTTGTGGTGTATGTTGCTTGGGCGTAGTGGGGCCGAAGGCAGCTATTGAACTTGGCCAATATACTTTGTGCAATTTCAACTCTTGCGCTGCTTCCAGTACAAACAACAAGCTCTCCATATTCAGTTTCCAAGCCCATCGCGGATCTTTTTCGCCAGTTGCAGAAAGCAGAGCTGCCAAATGATAGACTTGAGTAATTTCATTTTTCTTCAGCAACTCAAATAGCTTATCGCGTTGCATCACATCAAATTTTTCGTAAGGGCCTTCTTTTAGTATTCCCTGTGCATCTTTAATATCAGAGGCAATCACGTTCTCTTGCCCATAAATACGCCAGAGGCCTTGCGTGAGTTCTGAACCCAACTGCCCACCGGCACCTATCAATAAAACCTTCGTTTTCTTCATGCTTAAATCGAATGCGGGGGCAAGATAATACAAAATTGGCCGCAGGCCACAGGTCATGAGCTACAAGCTATTTTGCAAAAAAGCGTGTAGCTTGCAGCTTGAATATTGAAGCCCTTTACTACTTATAATTATGTACACTACCCTTCAACCCGTTTTAGAAAAAGAATTAAACTCCATACGCGAGGCTGGATTATTTAAGAAAGAGCGAATCATCACCACCCCACAGGCCGCGGACATTAAAACTGCTGATGGAAAAGAGGTAATTAACTTTTGCGCCAACAATTATTTGGGATTGTCGTCTCATCCGCGAGTGATTGAAGCAGCCAAAAAAGCGATTGACACGCATGGCTTCGGCATGTCGTCCGTTCGTTTTATTTGTGGCACCCAAGACATCCATAAAGAACTAGAAAAAAAAATAGCCAACTTTTTAGGCACTGAAGATACCATCTTATACGCTGCCGCTTTTGATGCGAATGGTGGTGTGTTTGAACCTTTATTTAGCGAAAAGGATGCAATCATTTCTGATGAATTAAATCATGCGTCAATTATTGACGGAGTGCGTCTTTGCAAAGCCATGCGCTATCGGTACAAACATAATGACATGACCGATTTGAAATTGCAATTGGAGGATGCACGAAAAGCAGGCGCACAGCAAATCGTTATCGTTACAGATGGCGCGTTCTCTATGGATGGCACCATCGCTCAACTAGACAAAATCTGTGATCTGGCCGATCAGTTTGAAGCATTGGTGATGACAGACGAATGCCATTCTTCGGGCTTTCTCGGAAAGACTGGGCGCGGTGTACCCGAACATTGTGGTGTGATGGGAAGAGTAGACATTATCACTGGCACTTTGGGCAAGGCTCTGGGAGGAGCCATGGGTGGATTTACTTCAGGCCGAAAAGAAATTATTGAAATGCTGCGCCAGCGGTCAAGACCCTATTTGTTTTCGAATACACTTGCGCCCGCCATTGTTGGGGCGAGCATCGAAGTGTTCAACATGCTTTCTGAGACTACTACATTGCGCGACAAACTGGAAACGAATACAAAATACTTTCGCGATGAAATGACCAAAGCAGGATTTGATATTAAGCCGGGCGTTCACCCCATTGTACCGATCATGCTGTACGAAGCACCGCTTGCCCAAAAGTTTGCCGAATTACTATTGGAAAAAGGTATTTATGTAATTGGATTTTTCTTTCCGGTAGTGGCAAAGGGTAAAGCACGTATTCGCGTTCAACTATCGGCTGGGCACGAGCGACATCATTTGGATAAAGCTATTAAGGCATTTACAGAAGTGGGGAAGGAGTTGAGCGTAATCAAGTAAGGTTAGTACTTTCGGTGTGACCTCACTCGCAGTGCAGCAAGCAAAGGTTAACCGTTTTAGTTTACATTGCGGGCCGATCAATTTTGAATGATTACCGGAAAATCTTGCCCACGCGAAAATGTGTAAGGGTATTGAGGCTTGCCTTTTAATTTTCGCGTCATCTCTGGCACTTGGTCATCGAGGTACGATTTCAATTCGTAGATCGTAACCTTACCATCTTTCGGAGCTCCATCTGCATCGCCTTGCAAGGCTTTAATCAGCAAATAAGTAAAAAGCCCATGACCTAGTTCGGCAAACTCGGTTGCAAACTGATCGCTCCCTGCCGAGGCCATTACGTGTATACCCGCACTACGCGATAGCTGTGCAATGGCTTTCTCTTCCGCAGCACCACGAGTAGCCAATAATTCTACCGATCCGCCCGATTGACACGCATCCATCACAATCAATTGTTTTAATGCTTTTATATTTTTGAATCTTTCCAAAATGGCCGATGCTTCAATCGCTTCTTTTTGCAAGGAACTTAAATCATACAATCGAGCACTCTCACTCGGTATAAAAAAGAAACGATCATCTACCATGCTGCCATGCCCAGCATAATAAAAAATAAAGACATCTTCTTGGTTAACCTTGGCAGCGAGTTGATCTAATTTGTTTAGGATGGCTTCTCGTGATGCCTCACTATCAAACAATGTGTGAACCTCCATATTTTTATAGAGTGAATTGCCGCTTTGTTCTACAATGTCTTCAAATGATTTGGCGTCTGGCATCGCATAGTTTAATGTCATGCGTGGATTTTTATATTGATTGATTCCGATTGCCAGCAAATAGCAAGTGCTTGTTTTACCAGCTTGCTCAGAAAACAAATCTATTGGCGCTGGATCCGATTCAATTTTCTCTTTGTTGATGGCAGTAGCTGAAAACGTGTTCGTTCCTGCCACTAGCGAAATGGAATGCCGATAAGTAGTAATTTGATCCTTTCCATTGGGAAGTCGCAAGGTAGCGCGATCGAGGGCTACCGATTTTCCATTGTGAAATAATTTTAGCTGTTCAACACCCGATCCGGTATCTTGAATCTTAACAAACACATCAGCTTTGCCAATTTCAGAAGAATGAACAGCCGCTAGTTTTACGCTGGGTGGTGGCGATTTTTGTAGTTTGCCTTGAATGCCCTTGTACCCATCATCTCCTCCCCTATTCTGAAAAATCTTAGGTAGTAAATCGGGGCGGTAAAATTCATTAAAAAACTGATCGACCGAATAGGTCTTTTTGCCTTCAACAAAGTGAATAAAATTTCTTGCTTCTTGCGTTCCATTAAAATACCCTTCTGGGTTTTTTACCATCCATTCTTTTTCACCAAAGTGGATATGCTCAAAAAACTCTTTGCCCGAAGTTAAATCCCAAAATTTGGTCGATCCATCTAGCGAATGGCTTATTAACATTTTTTCGTCTGCGCTTAGCTGAAGGCTTGTGATTTCACTTTGATGCCCTAGAAATGTTCGAATTACTTTTTGTGTTACCAAGTCCCATTGGCGTATAATGCGATCAGCACCTGCACTGAAAATGGTTTTCTCAGAATTGCTATACAGGGCAACATGTACCGCCCCCACATGGCCTATCAACTTCATATCGGCCAAACCGGTGGCCACATCCCATTGCCGAATGGAGCCATCCCAACTCGCAGATAGCAACCGCTTGCCATCTTGCGAAACCTGCAGTGAAGAAATAGCATCGGTATGGCCTTCAAATGTTCGCACAATTTTTTGGGTGTCGATATCTCGCATCTGTAATCTATCCGTGCCTTCTTTCAAAGTGGCTGTAAAAATATATAATCCATTACTGCTAAACTGAGATTGATATGCAGAGCCTTCTTTTAATTCAAAGAAATGCAGTCTATTGCCTGTGGCAACGTCATGAATTTTTAGTGTTCCATCCCAACTGCTAGTTAGCACTTGGGTCTCATCGTGGTTAAAGTGAATATCGAAAATCGGCTCGCGGTATGATTTAATCGTGCGCAAGGTGTCTCCCTTTTCTGCATCCCACAAAATGATGGTGCCATCGCCACCGCCCGTTAGCAATCGCTTGCCATCTTTACTATACTGATAGCAAAGGGCTGCCTTCTCGTGGCCTACATACTCCATCTCTGCTTTGCCGGTAGCTATATTCCATCTCTTTATTTTATTGCCAAATTTTCCTTTAAGCAACGTTTTGTTGTCATGGCTGAGCAGTAATGTATTTTTGTATCGAACGTATTTTGCGATGTACGAATCCCAATAAGAATTTGGGCTGTAGGTAAGGCCACCTTTGTCGCGCTGGTTTAAAAAGCCAGTAAGTTCACGTACTTTTTTCCGGGTTGCAACTTCGTGCATCCAAACAATATTGTTATCGCAAGCTATCAGGAGGTACTTTCCGTTTACAGTGAAGTTAGCCTGATTGAATTGAACCCCTTCCGTAGCATTAATCGTGTATAGCGAATCGCCTTTTTCAGCATCAAAAAGAGTAACCATTTTTTCGTTACATAAGGCTACTTTATTTTCTTGCTTGCTAAAAATTGCTGACTGTACATCGTCTGATTTTTTTTGATAGATCAATATTTTCTTTCCGGTGATCAAATCAAACTTAGCCACTTCATCGTTGTTAGATGCTTTCAATAAATAATTACTATCGGATGTAAAGCTCACATCGGTGTAGCATCCACTGCACGAAGAATGAAGCTCGGATTGATTGAAGGTGTGCGCCAATTGCCAATTGGATGTGTTATAAACCCTAGCTGTGAAACCGTCTTCGCCCAACGCAAGCCACTTGCCATTTGGGCTAACGGCTACATGAATCAATCCGCCCGATCCGGCATAGCCATCGGCATCAAATTCTTTTAGTAATTTCTTGGAAGGAAATTCCCACACACGAGCTTTACGCCCGAAGCCCACGGTGACAAAAAATTTTCTGTTTGGGTCGAAGGCTACATCAGTTACGCGTTCTTCATCGGGTTTTACCGAAAAAATTTCTTTGCCCGTTTCTACTTCCCAAATTTTTGCTGTGGCATCGGCACTTCCTGTAATAAGGTATTGGCCATCGCTACTGAATTCTAAACTATTAATCGAAGCTTGATGCCCCAAAAAACTGCGCACTTCACGGCCCGAACTAAGTTGCCACAATTTAGCCGACTTATCTCTACTGCCCGTGGCCACATAGTTACTATCGGGGCTTATAGCGATAGTAAGCACGGCCAACTCATGTCCTTTTTGAATGACCGTTTCCATAGATTGACCATGCGCGACAACAACAGCCAAGATTAGAGTACCAAAAAAAAAGTGTTTCATTAAAAAAGTAGAAAAGCAAAAAGCTACCGTAATTGGTAGCCACGATACAAATAATAGCCAATCGTCCCAAACATAGATGCAAGTGCTATCGGCAGAAACCACATTCCTAAACCCGTTGAAACACCTTTTGCATTATTGATTACTTCATAAACCAAATAAAGAAACATGGCACAGGTTATCAGCTTGATAGCTCGTATCATTTTTACAGCATTCAAATATTGCCGCTCGTTATTTTCTGTAGTAATTGGAATTGGGTAATTCATCAACATCGGAAACTTAACAGCAAGGGTTGCCAATCCATAGATAGCCACGCTGATGGACACCAAAAGTAGCAACGTCCATTTTCCTGCGTAACCATCTGGAGTTCCGCTTGCATTAAAATGACTGGGAATAACAGGAGGAAGGCTTGCGTAGTTTTGCAACACTAGCGATAGCGTTATTGCAACCAACAAAACCGCAAATGCCTCTACCACCCACTCAGCCGTAGTAAGTTTAACTTTAACATGAGGATTATTCATAGTTATTTTTTCTCTTCTTGCAAGTCAATCGGTTCAGGCTCGGTATGTACTTCTTCCCAGTTTGCAGGCTCGCTGTTGTGCAGGTATTCCAAAATTTTTTGTTCTACACCTTTCAATTTCAGCCCTCTTATAAATTTTCCGTTGCGGGCCAAAATCAAGCGGCCGCTTTCTTCTGAAATAGCCATTACCAATGTATCGGTTGTTTCGCTCATGCCAATGGCAGAGCGGTGGCGTAAGCCAAAGTGAGGCGGTAAGTGATCGTTGTCGCTTACGGGCAAAACACAACGTGCAGCCTTGATGCGGCCTTTATAAATAATAGCGGCCCCATCGTGTAATGGGCTACTTTTATTGAAAATAGATATCAACAATCGCTTTGTTACCTCAGCGTCAAGGGGATCGCCAGTTTCGGCATAAAATTTTAATTCTATGTCTCTTGAAAAAACGATGAGTGCACCCGTGCGCGTAGCCTTCAATGTTTTTACGGCTTCCATCAACTGGTGCACATCAAAATCATCGTGGTAACTGGTGCGCCAATTAGCCAGCGACTTTAAAAAATCGCCCCGGTTAATTTCTGCGCCACGGCCTATCAACAAAAGAAATTTTCTGATCTCGGGTTGAAATAAAATGATCATCGCCAATACACCCACGCCCATAAATTGACCTAAAATAGTTGCAAGCAATTCCATTTGGGCTGCACGTACAATTAAGTAAACTAAATACAACGCGAGTATGCCCAAAAATATATTTACGGCTATGCTTCCGCGGATGAGCTTGTAGATTTGATAAAGCAAAACGGCCACAAGGGTAACATCTATTAAGTCGACCCAAGTAATATCCAGAAAGCCTATCTTGAATAAAAAGACCATGCAACAAAGATAGTTAGAATTTGGAAGTTAGAATTTGGAAGTTAGAAGATAGAAGTCAGAAGTTAGAATCTAGATATTGGAGGTTGTAACTAGTTCTTGCAGTTCTTTCTTCAACTTAATTCGAACTGCGCGGCAACTAACGCAGTTTGCTAACCAACCTAACAGTTTCTACTGCTTCCTTCACATCGTGAACTCTTAGAATGGAGGCTCCTTTTAACAATGCTATCGCGTGGAGAGCAGTGGTTCCATTCAGTGATTGATCGGCAGTTATATTTAACGTTCGCCAAATCATAGACTTGCGCGAGAGCCCCACTAATAATGGTTTGCCTAAAATACGAAGGTGGTCTAAGTGATTTAATAACTCAAAATTTTGATCGACCGTTTTAGCAAAGCCAAAACCTGGATCGATAATGATGTCTTTTATTCCTGCTTCGACAAAGCGAGTCATTCTTTCAGAAAGTTCGGTGACAATATCTTTTACTACATTTTTGTAGTCGGTCAAATGATTCATGGTTTGCGGTGTGCCGCGCATGTGCATGGCTATATAAGGTACGCAAAGTCTAGCCACAGTTTTGATCATAGCCTCATCTAATCTGCCTGCCGAAATATCGTTTATCATTGCTGCGCCAGCATCAACGGCTCTTGCTGCCACGTTTGACCTGAACGTATCAATAGAGATAATAGAAGCAGGAAATTCTTTACAAAGTGCATCGACTGCCGGAATTGCCCGAGCTAGTTCTTCCTCTTCTGAAATATGAGTGGCGCCCGGTCGCGATGAATAGCCGCCCACATCAAGAATTGTAGCGCCATCTTGCAACATTGCTTCAGCTTGCTTCAATAAAGAGTTAATGCTAGAATGGCGGCTGGCCGAAAAAAAACTATCGGGCGTTGTGTTTAGAATGCCCATTACGCAAGGTGTGGAAATAACGAGCAGTTGCGATTTTAAATTAAGTGTTTTGTTGACAGAAAATAATTTACTTTGCACCGCTATGAAGGAAGGAACTTTGCACGAATATAAAGAGGTAATTGCCACCTGCAAAACCTTGTTTGCCAAAAAAACCCACGACTATGGTACTGCTTGGCGCATTTTGAGATTGCCCTCCATCACAGATCAATTATACATCAAAGCGCAACGCATTCGCAGTGTGCAAGAAAAAGGTATGCAAAAGGTGGATGATCCAATCAAAGATGAATTTATCGGAATCATTAATTATTGCATTATTGCCATGATTCAGCTTTCGCTAAAGGAGTCAGAAAAAATGGATATGACCTTTCAAGAATTGGAGCCGCTTTACGATCAGGCAGCCCATGAGACTTTTGAATTGTTGCAAAATAAAAATCACGACTACGGTGAGGCTTGGCGCGAAATGCGTGTGAGCTCCATTACGGATATTATTCTAATGAAATTACTTCGCGTGAAGCAAATTGAAGATAATCAGGGAAAAACACTAGCGAGCGAAGGCGTGAAAGCCAACTACCAGGATATGATTAACTATGCCGTGTTTTGTTTGATAAAAGTCAATTAGTTACATTTCGATAGAACTATAATTGTCAACTATTTTATGAAAAAATTACTTCCCCTTTTCATTATCTCCCTACTGGTATCATCCTGCATGATTCCGAATGATATTAGTCCAAAACTAGAGGGAGATAAAATGGCGAGATCACCACAAGATCAAGGATCATCCAGAAGTGATGTTGTTAGCCGCCCCCGATCTAAAACTGATGAAGATCAAAGGCGTTCGGAAGATATGAAAAAGTAAATATCGCTTTCTAATCATTCAAGCTGAATACTCTATCGGCAATTGAATACGCTAGGTCTATCTGTAAAGAACTGCGCTCAATTTTATCTGCTGTTGATTGAATCCCAATGCATTAAGAACTGGTTGGGCATATAGAGTTGAAAAGATGACTTGCTTATTTTTTTCATCACAAGTGACCCATCTCTGCCTCCATCGGATAAAGCACAATACAGCGAGTCCACATACTCGCAATCGTTTTGCGTAGCATACGAATAGGAGTCAACTCCATTTACGGCAAGGGTGTATGTTTACCTTCAATTAAGGGTAAGAAATAGAAGGAAGTAACAAGCTGCTATAAGTATTAACGATTTTATTCTTATAGCGTATTGAGTTTCGTTATTCGCCCATCATAACAAAAGCACCCCAGTAATAAGGGCTAGAATATTTTTGTTTCAGTGAAAGTTGCGCTTGCTTAAAGGCTTCTGATTTTGATTTACCGGCAGTCCAGTTTTCGTAGAACAATGTCATTAGTTCTTGGGTGGCAGTATCATCTACTTTCCACAAACTCATGAGGATCGATTTGGCACCGGCCGTTTGAAATGCGCGCTGTAAACCATAAACGCCTTCGCCATCCTGCACTTCGCCTTTGCCCGTTTCACAGGCACTCAAAATCACCAACTCTGTATTATCCAAATTAAGGTTAGATGCTTCGTATGCCGTCAATATACCGTTATCGGTTCCCCAGTTTACTTTGTCTTGCAAAAAGTTGGCTGCTCCTGTAAACAAGAGTCCCGCGCGCAGCATCGGATCGGTAGTGCTGTTTTTATCTTTATCGTCTGTAAAGAATC
The DNA here is from genome assembly GCA_013298505.1 of Cytophagales bacterium. Taxonomy (GTDB): domain Bacteria; phylum Bacteroidota; class Bacteroidia; order Cytophagales; family Cyclobacteriaceae; genus ELB16-189. Next base: position 42,136 of record JAAFHY010000012.1, on the reverse strand, counting down.
CATGCGTTGCAATGTGAAGCAAGCCCGGCTGTGCTACTTGTTTCAGTACTTCTTCCGTTGCGTACTCGTGCGTGTAGGTTTTTACTTGCCAGCGATGTGTGGAAAGAATGTAGTCTACTTTTTCTATCTCCGTTTTGGTGCCTGGCAATTCGGCAATACCAGAATTATCACTGTCTGATAGTTGGTCATAATCGAAATTACGTTGCTTGCTTTTTGTCTTGAAGCGATCTTTGCCAATAAAATATTTCGGAAAACCGATCAGGCTTGCATTGGCTTTTGTAAACATGCCGCTACTCTTTTTTAGATAAACCACATCTTTCGTATTAGATACGATGGTGATGTTCTTAGAATCTACCAGATAGCGCCCCGATCTGTCTTGAAATGTGTTCAGGTTGATGGAATTGTAAACGCCATCCAGAGACAAGTAAAGTTTTGTCTTATTCTTAATTAGTGGTTGAATCAGATTCCAATAATTTTTATAAGAAATTGAATCTGCTAATTGTGCGCTAATGGCATTTTTATAAAAGCGAAGTGCGCGGCCTTCGAGTAATTTGCCGTCTGGTAATACCACAGCTTGAGGTCCGTTTTTTGATTCTGCCGTAAGCACCATGGCCACATACAAAATACTATCGGTAGGATGTGATGTGTGGTGCCTTACCCGAATGATTTCAATAGATGCTTCGTTGAGTGAAAGTGCATGTTGCACATCACGCCAAGTAGTTTCGCGACCTTTGTCTTTTTCCAAATCCTCTGCATTGATGTTCAATTCTTTCTCAGTGACCTTGGCTAATTGCTCTAACGAATCAATACTCGCTTTTCGTTGCTTACTCTCTTCTTTGCCTAATGCGTAAAACTGCGCCAACTGATCTCGCTGGCGAAGCCATTGATAGTAGTGGTTGATCATTACCGAATCGCCACTACTTAAAATACGTTTCTTAATTTTATTAGATGTACTTAACAAAATTCCTTTCGTAGCTAATTGCAGATTATACAAATCCTGAATGATCGCTGGGTTTTGTCTTAAACGGCTAGCTGCAAAAGATTGGAAGTATTCAATAAAGTTTTTGTTGCTATTCCAGTATTGCGCTTTTTCATTGTCGCTGAGAAAATAAAAATTAGCCAATAAATATTTATTTCGGCTATTCATTGCGAGTTTAAAATTTATCTCTGCCAATTCGATTTTACCCCATTGGGAATAAACCTTTCCCAAATTCAGGTGATTAAAATCAATACCCGTAGTACTCTTTAATTTTTCATTGATTACTATTGCTTCTTTCAGGTATTTTTCGGCCAACACATAATTTTTCTTTTCCAAATGTACTGTGGCAATATTATTCAATGCGATTGCAAAATCACTTGATTGAATATTGCCTACTATTCTCATCTGATCAATAATGTATTGAAAATGCTTTTCGGCATCATCTAGTTTCAGTTGCTTGATATCTGCAAAACCAAGATCTCGATAAGCGTATAGTACCATCCAATGAGAAGGGCTAAATAAATCTTCTGCTAAGGCAAGACAGTGACGTGAAATCACGCGGGCACTATCGTATTGTTTTAAGCTAAGAAACACATTTGCTTTGAAAAGCAAATTCTCAATGTAACGTGGGCCCTTTCCCCACTTCAAAGTAATCAGTGGCAACAAGTTATCGACCTGCTCCAATGCTTCGGTGTATCTTCCAAATAATGAATAGAAATTTTCAAGATTCTCGACTGAACTAACATAACTACCAAAGTGATCATAAATTGATCGTTTTTGTATCGCTACTGCGTTTAAAATTAATTCTTCCGCCTCTTTGTATTTCTCAGTTTGAACTTTTGTTCTAGCTAGCGTAGTAAGAAAATTAGCGTATTCATGATTATTCTCACCCAGGTATCGCTTGGCCAATTGTTCTGCTTCAGAAAGCATTTTCTCTGCCAAGTCGTAACGCGACTCGTTAAAATAAAAAGTGCCTACAGTTTTGAGCCGCCATGCATACGCCATTTCTTTCTCACCATAGATTTCCTGAGTAAGGTTAAGGGCCTGTAGATAAGTTCTTTCTGCTAGTGCAAAATTTCCCAAGTGGCTATACACTGCGGCTATGTTATCCTGCAGGTTGACATACGCATTGGAGGTTTTGGGTTTAAGCTTGATTAACAAGTCTTCATACACTCTGTAATATTCCAATGCTTTTTTATAATCGTTGCGATCGAGATAAACGCCCGCAATGTTATCGATTGAATACGCATACTTTAAGTTATCCACGCCAAAAGATTTTTTTATTAACTCTGATGCTTGGCGAAAATATTTTTCGGCCTCTGTATATTGACGATCTTTTTTCAAAATGCTTGCTAAAGAAGATGTACGGTCAATCGTTGTAATATGTGATTGCCCCAACAATGTTTGCGAGGCCATAAGTGCCTGTCGCATATAGGATTCTGCCTGATCTATTTGGTTTAAATCGCTATAACATGCACCCAAGTCATAAAGTGCATCTACATAGAGCTTTGGGTTGAGTGGTTTTAATTTTTCGGCTATTGGTAGCACTGTCTCAAATATCTTAATAGCACTGTTATAATTACCTTGATAATATTCGTTGTTTGCCCTATCTCTAATTGCTTCCGCATAATTTTCAGAGACAGTATCTTTCACTTCTTCGAGCGATGTAATTCTTTTCTCTATGATCACACCTGCCTTTTCATAAAAATCGTGGGTCATATAAAATGTGGCTAGTGAGCCTAACATATTTCTATACTTCCAACCTGCACCTAATTGGTGAGCTAAATCAACTGCTTGAAGTAGATACTTCTCAGCTAGCGGTATATCTTTCTTATCTACTAAGGGAAGTACTAAGCTTAACTCTTGTAAAATATCCATATAATAGATGCCTTGTATTGATCTATTTTTTTCCAGAATTTCTTTGACTTGCTGCCAGAGTTCTTTTGCCTTTGGATAGTTGTAAGTAGTAAAGTACACTTCACCTAAGCCATCCAATGCCGCTGCTTCATAAATCTCATCTCCAATCTGCTGATCATGAATGGTCGTGAGCATTTTGTTGAATACGATGGCGGCACTATCGGGATAGGTAAGTGAATTGTATATCTCACCGAGCATTTGCACGTTATCCAAATAGGTGCCAGGTGTCTTTCGAATCACTTTCTCTAAGATTGTATCGGCTTGTTTGCTCCAGAAAAGAGTAGATGATCTATCTAAATTTGTTCTGAAGTATTGCGCCATTCTATAGTGCGCCTTTCCATTTATCCAGCTATTGTGCAAGTTGAGCGAGTCAGCCTTTTTAATAATGTCCAAACACACACTTTTTGACTCATCGTACTTACCCATGTTATTGAGGTAGAGATTTACCAAATCCAATTGTATCTCCAAATAAACTTCCCAGTCAAATTTGCCAGCCATTCTTTTCTTCTCCAGTTTATCTTTCAGGTATTTTTCGGCTTCCTCATATCTCTTTAACTCGGTTAACAAGTAGAATATATTATGGTAATGAGTCAGTGCTTGTCTCTCAGTCCAGATCGTTTCAAATCGATCAATGGAATGCTGCTCTTCCAACGCTTCTTCCGATCGATTTATATAGCCGAGTTCAACGGCAATGTTATTTACTCCATTTGCATACGCTACGATGGTATCGCCTCTCCATTTCTTAATATTTGCTAAGTATTGCCGGTAGAGTTTAATAGCTTCTTCGCGCTTACCTTTGGCGGCTGTTACATACGCATGCCAATAAAGCGATTCGTTTTTCTTTACTTCATCATTTCCATAATCGCGCTTACGAACCCGATCGAGCCATGCGAGTACTTGTGTGGCCTTCTCTACGTATCCGAGGTCGGCTAAAAATTTGACAGAGTCTTCAATATTATTTTGCAATTCCTCGAAACCATTCAAATAATACGAGTACGATTCATATTTTGTCTTGGCCAAATAGTAATTCCACTTTCCGTTTTTCTTGCCCAATACGTAATCTCCTTCTGCTTGCTTCTTATTTGTCACCGAATCGTAAATCACCCAATGGCCGTGGCGCTCGTTCAAATGCATCGCGCCTTGTGATTTAACTCTGCCATCAGCAAAGAAGCTTTTCTTCCAACCTTCTTCTACATTGTTTTTAGAAATTCCCTCCGACAATTTCTGTCCGGTTACATAATAGTGTTCAAAAGATCCTTCCATCTTTCCATTTACGTACGACTCGCGCGTGTCAAGTTTGCCATTAGGAAAATACCACAACCAATCGCTTGTACGGATTCCATTAACACGCCTACCAACACAGGCCTTTTTTCCATTGGGGTGAAATGTTTCATATAGCCCATCCACTTTTCCATTTACAAAAACTCTCCGCTCGCTAATCGTACCATCCGGAAAATAGTTTATTGCCGGGCCATTGAGAATTCCCATTTTTAAATTTTCAACCGACTCTAATTTCCCATCGGTGCGATAAAATTTAAACTCTCCATTTTTTTTATTATCCGAATAATGACCTGTATATTCAACTGTACCATCTTCATAGTAATTAATCCAATCTCCATCCATACTATCCAGTTGATAGAATCCTATCTTCTTCAGCTTTCCATTTTCATAATACATTTCATAGCGGCCCTGCCAGGTGTCATTTACGCATACCCCTTTGCTTTTTAATTTTCCGCTTTCGTAATAATCTTCATAAAGGCCATTCAGCTTCCCCTCTCTTCGTTCGGCTACAAAATAGCGGATACCTGTTGCATAATAATACTTCCAAACACCATTAGAATAACCCAACTCATACAGACCTATTTTATTTGGCTGGCCATTATCATGATAATATGTCCATTCGCCTTGGCGCTCCTCATTTTTATAATCTCCTTTACTTTCTACTTGTCCATTTTCATGATACGTTTCAGCAGGCCCATCGTATTTTCCCTTCTTAAAAAACTCATGACTTTTAAGTTGACCCGATTCGTAATACTCATCCCACCAACCTTCTGAAAGGCCGTTAATTTTAAATCCTTTCTTATGCACTTTGCCGGAAGGATAAAAAGACAAAGCCACTCCATTTATCTGGTTTTGTTTCCATTCGATTTCTGAAAGTTTTATGCCATCTTGCGAATACGTAATCCACTTTCCAGTGGCACTATCATTTTTCACAAATCCTTCTGACTGCAAAACACCATTAGAATAATATTCTTTATAAAATCCATTTTGCTTTCCCTTCACGGCTCGGTAGTTATTTTTCACGCGGCCATTTTCATAATAATAGTTTACCTCACCGTCTTGTATGTCTGGGTTGACCGATAGCAGATACCCATCCCATTGCTTCACACCGTTTCTAAAAAAGTCACGGACTTTTCCTACCGGCTTATCTGCTTCAAAGCGGACAAGACGAAAGTGAAAAGCGGAGTCGAGATTTTTTGTTTCGTGCCACACACTGTCGTAAAGCACCGTCCAGTGGCCAGTGCGTTTTCCATTAGCATCATAGGCATTTGGCGAAATAGGAAATTGCTGCGCCTTCGCAAAAAATGGGCCAGTCAATGTGACAACAAATGCAAAAAAAATAGTTTTCATACGGGATGGAAATTATTGCAAAGTGAGTTTAAACAGGCAAAAAGCCAATACCACACTTCGCGTATTTCACCTCCGTACTGGTACGGATAAGAAACCCAAAAAAATCAAGCGGAATTTTGGATCGGATGCAAGGTCGAGACCTTGGTACCGCTAATCCATTTTCTAAAACTTAAAGTAGAAATCGCCAATAATATTCGAGCTATCCCAGGTGTTTTGGCGATCGTCAGAAAGTTTTAATACGTTAGCACGAACTTCTTTAAACACCGATTCGATGGTGCGGTTGGGTTTCTTCATTGCCTTTAGAAGCTCTTGCGTATAAAGTCCATTTCTTCCCTCGCCATCAGAAGCTGTTGAGCCCGGTGCCGTTGCATAGGCAATAAATGATCCTTTTGCTCTTTTAATTTCTGCCAATCCAGAGCCACCAGCAGATCTACTAGACGAAGGAAATGGATTGTTACGACAAGCGTCCATAATGACAATGTTCATTCGTGTACTTGATCGCTCCATATTGGCAAGCACCACTCGTTGCATAGGTAGGCAAACGCGAGGAATATCAATGTCATCTTTAACATCTGCATCAATGGGGATGAGGTAATTTTCACCCTCATTTTGCATACCGTGGCCAGCATAATAAAAAAGCCCCACCGTTTGATCTTTTGGCCCTTTGTTCAATTGCTCATTGAACTTACGGAACGCTTCGCGCATTTGCATGTAATCACCATCGATTACTTTTATTACTTCAAAGCCAGAATTCCCGAGTTCAACAGCCATGTCGTTTGCATCGTTAGTTGCGTTTTTCAATTGCTGTACAAACTTGTATTTGGAATTACCGATTATTAAAGCGTAACGTTTTTCGTCCTTGTATTCATCAGCCAATGTTGGCTCTGCCGGAACTACCACTGGAGTAGGCGTGGGTGCAACAGGAGTTGCTACAGGAGACGAAGCAGGAAGGTTTGTTGCAATCTGCCTTTCTTCTGCTTTCTTATTTACCAGTGGTGGGGGTTCTGTGGTAGTAGGTACTGCTTTAGTGGCGTCTATTTTTGTGGCAACGACTGTAGTGCCTGCGTCAGGTTTTTTTAGATTACTTTTAGTGTCGACCGTTGTAGAGATGGGGTCAACCAATTTCGGTTTGGTTACTTCATTGCTCGCAACAACTGGTGCTGGTTGATCGGTTACTTGTTTTGTAGTCGTTGCGTTTTTGACATCTGGTTTAGCTTGGCTAGTAGGTGGTGGAAGAGCAACCACTGCGCTGCTTTCTTTAGCGGCATTTTTTACAACCGGAATTAGTTCTTTTGGTTGATCTGAATTAGTTGAAACTATTTTTTGCGTTTCTTTTGAAGCTGGAGTCGAAACAAGTCCTCGCGCATCATTGGCTGGCGTGACACGCTTTAACAAGGTTGCTGCTTCGCCATTATTTTTATCTAATGTTATAGATTGCTTTAAATCAGTAGCTACCAGCGCGCTGCTACCTTGCTTTTCGTATTGAATAGCTCTTTCAAAATACAATTTCGATTGGTTGGCGGGATCTTTTATGATCTCAATTGCCTTTGTGTAGCATTCGATGGATTCTCTATATGCCTTCAACTCGCTATACGCCTTGGCCATAAACCAATTAATATTGCCTACATTTTTGTGGCCGAGTTGCAATGCTTTATCGAACTCGCGCACTGAACTGGTGAAATACTGAGTTTTAAAATAAGCCAAGGCTACATAATAACGAACTTCGACATCAAACGCTTTGTCGCGCGTGCCTTTGTCTAAGTATTCGTTTAACAACGAAATGGCTTTGGGGTATTCTTTTGCTTGATAGGCATCTATGCCCTGCTCGTAAAGTTTAAACTGAGCCGAGGCGACTAACGATAGAATTGAAAACAGAGCAACTAAAACCAATCTCATAGAAGAGCGTCTTAATCTAAATTAAATGAAATACCTCCGGCAAAATTGATAGACGTGAAGCCAGAAGAATTTAAGGGGAAATCTCCAACCACATCTTTATTAATATCTGTTCCATACGAACGAGTACTGATTACCTTAATGGGGAAAGTATATCCAAAAGAGGCTTGTAAAAATACCGAGATCTTTTTAGCTGGGAAAAACTCTATACCTGGCCCAAGAAATAGGCCGCCAGTAAAACTACTATCTTCATATTCTCCAGATAAATCTTGATCTGTATCAGAAAACCAATCGTTATTAGTATACTGATAATATTCTAATAATCCAGTCGCCTTACTTACGCTTGCCATTGATACAAACGGTTTAGCGAAACCATAAACAGAAATTACAGAGTTATCTTTAACCGGAACAAAATTGAGTTTAATATTTCCCGCTAACGAAATCATTGAAACATTGCCTCCCTTCAAAGAAAGCAACCAAATCTCATTAACATTATTAAGATCAGTTATCGTTTTATCATAATAAATATAATTCGGGATATCTTTTCCTGCAGGGGTTTTTTCGATGATACTCGGATCGTAATCAAACTTTAAATACGAAACAGAACCACCAATTGAAAGAACCCTGTTAAGTCTTTTTGTGTAGCCAGCTTCAAAATTTAAACCATTTGAATAGTCGCCAAAATTTGAAGCTCCAACAATAGAAACACCACCGCTCACAAAAATACTTTTATCGCGGTCGATGCGTTCGCGTTTGATTACAGAACCTTCGTCTTGGGCCATGGCCATCGAAAAACTCGAAACTACTAAAGCGAGGGTGTATAGTTTTTTTCTCATACAGTAAGTTGCTTTTAATTTATAGACAGATTGTAAAAGTAGTGATAACCGCAAAAAAAAGCAATGTGCCCTCAAAACGCATTCAAAATGAAATAGCCTCTTCTACAAATTGCCATAAATCAAAAACCCACAGCGAGTGCCATGGGTTTCTACTTGATCTGTCTCTCAAAGCAAACTTTATAAATCACATATTCTTCACCACCTCTTGCCCAAATTCTGAACACTTTAGTAATGTAGCGCCCTCCATTTGGCGGTGGAAATCGTATGTAACCCGCTTAGAAGAAATAGCACCATCCAACCCTTTGATGATTAAATCGGCAGCTTCTTGCCAGCCCATGTACTCTAGCATCATTACTCCCGAAAGGATCACTGAGCCCGGATTTACTTTGTCTTGCCCAGCATACTTTGGTGCCGTACCATGTGTAGCCTCAAAAATGGCAAAGCCCGTTATGTAATTTATGTTGCCGCCTGGCGCAATACCTATGCCGCCCACGATCGCAGCCAATGCATCAGAAATATAATCGCCATTTAAGTTTAATGTAGCCACAACAGAGTACTCATCTGGGCGTAATAAAATCTGTTGCAAAAAGGCATCGGCAATCGAATCTTTAATTACGATTTTGTGGCCGTTGCTATTGATTTCCATCCATGGGCCTCCGTCAATTTCTACCGCACCAAATTCATTTTTTGCCAAGGCATAGCCCCAATCGCGAAAGCCGCCCTCGGTAAATTTCATGATGTTGCCCTTATGTACCAAAGTTACGTTTGGTTTCTTTTGTTCAATAGCAAACTTAATAGCCGCTCGCACCAACCGTTCCGTTCCTTCTTTTGAAACAGGCTTAATGCCAATGCCCGAAGTTTCAGGGAATCTGATTTTTTTGTATTGCTTAGGATACGATTCTTTAAAAAAAGCCATGAACTTTTTATTGTCATCAGAGCCTTCTTGAAATTCTATGCCGGCATAAATGTCTTCGGTGTTCTCGCGAAAGATGGTCATATCGGTTTTGTGCGGTTCTTTTACAGGCGATGGCACACCTTTAAACCATCTAACAGGACGCACACACGCATACAAATCTAAATCTTGCCGAAGTGCCACATTTAGCGAGCGAATACCACCACCCACAGGTGTAGTTAGTGGCCCTTTGATACCGACCAAATACTCTTTAAAGGCTGTCAAAGTTTCATCGGGCATCCAGCTTCCTGTTTTGTTGAAGGCCTTCTCGCCAGCCAATACTTCTTTCCAGTTTATCTTGCGCTTGCCTTTGTAGGCTTTCTCTACGGCCGAATCGAATACAAATTTTGATGCTGGCCAAATATCTACGCCTGTTCCATCTCCTACAATGAATGGAATGGTGGGGCTATCTGGCACATTTAGTTTTCCGTTGGTGATGGTGATTTTTTGGTCGCTCATGGTTTTATATTGTTGATGTTATTTGAAACTGATTAGAATCCGAAAAGTAGGGAATTAAGTGTAGAAAGAAGAGAATTTTAGGCTGAGAATTCACTATTTGCTAACAGCCAAGTAATAAGAAAGAGGGTGTAAATCACCAATTAAGCTTTTCTTTGACTTTATAGAATACTAAACTATTAGAGGAAAATCTTAAATTTACCTTACGACCGTCTACAAACATATCACGTTTGACAATTCCATTCTTGGTGGAAAGCCAATTTTAAGGGGAAGTCGAATTAGTGTAGAAATAATATTGGAATGGGTCGCATCTGGTGCTACCATTGAAAAAATTATTGAATCGTTTCCCCACTTAACACGTGAAGCTATTACCGAGGCAATTTTGTATGCAAAAGATTGAATGAAGAATGAGATTTTAATTGAATTGAAACACTAAAAAAAATATTTAAGTAAGACCCAAGCCCAATTAAACCGTTTATCATTGTTGGCGAAAACAAGGACGATAAAGCTAAAATAAGAATCAGGAGTTCAGATTGGATAATCTATTATCTGTTTTTGATATGCACTACATATAGTTTCCTTCCTTGGAGATGATGCCGCTAAAGACACCACAATAATCAATAGACAACGATTAACAGATAATTATTTGATCTATCCCAATTTGAACACGATCGGAAAGGTATAGCGGTGAATCACAGGTTTGCCTCTTTTCATTCCTTGGTTCCATTTGGGAGAAGTTTTAATAACCTTTAGAGCCTCTTCATCACAGCCTGATCCAATTCCTCTTACTATTCTAATTTCAGTTAAACTTCCATCTTTTTCAATTCGAAACTGAACAAAGACCTTTCCTTCAGTACCGTTCCGTCTTGCCTCCGCAGGATATCTCATTACTCTTCCAAAATGTTTAGCTAAAATTTCATTTCCGTCTGCTGTCATTGGTGGAGATTCTACGGTTGTATACTCGTAATTTCCCCCATTAGAATTTTGGACGCCTTTTTTTAAATACCCCATTTCATAAAGTTCGGTAAACGTTGAATTATCTTTTTCACTACTACCAGTCCACTCCCCGTTTCTCAACTCTTTTACAACTAAACCATTCTCAATAACATCTGAATCTGAAAAAGGAGACAAGGTACAATGGCAAATACCATTTCCCTTTTCTACAATCATATTTCCAGATTCATCCCAATAATTTTTGATTTTCATTTGCTGATCCTTTTGACTCTTGAAATCAAACTCCTCAAAATATAGTTCAGACTGGGGGTTGCCATTTTCATAAAAGACCTTCACTAATTTGTAAGGATGTCCTTGATAAAAAATGCCCTCAGATCTTAGCTGACCCGATTCATAAAAAAAAGAACGTTTTGAGCGTTCCTTATCAATTTTTTTTTCCTTAAAACGAATTGCTTTAGGTTTTGAATAATGAGACACCATTCCTTCATCAGAGTAGGTAATTGAATAGAAAGATGCTTCACTTTCAACTTCCTCTCCATTTCGGTCGTAATAAAGTGTCAAATTCTGGCCAAATAAGTTTTGAGAAACAGAAAAAAGTAAAGCCAAAAAAATAAAATATCTCATACTATCATTTTTAATATTTCTCTTCTTGATTTGGAAACTCCTTCGCCTTCACATCTTCAACATATTTATTCACTGCTTTGGTGATCACAGTATTCAAATCTGCATACCTTCTTAAAAACCGTGGCTTAAACTCTGTGGTAATGCCCAACATATCTTGCATCACCAACACTTGGCCGTCTACATCGGGGCCTGCGCCAATCCCTATTACCGGTATCTCTAATTGTGCAGAAACTTTTTTTGCTAACTCGGCTGGGATTTTTTCTAGCACAATGCCAAAGCAGCCGCACTCTTGTAGCAACAATGCATCTTCAATTAATTTATTGGCTTCCGATTCTTCGCGTGCGCGCACAGTGTACGTGCCAAATTTATAAATCGACTGAGGGGTAAGCCCTAAATGCCCCATCACAGGCACACCGGCACTCAATATTCGCAAGACAGAATCTTTCACTTCGCTTCCGCCTTCAATCTTTACGGCATGCGCGCCCGACTCTTTCATGATGCGAATGGAAGAGCGCAACGCCTCGCCCGAGCTGCCTTGATAATAACCAAATGGAATATCAACCACTACCAACGAACGCTTAACTGCTTTGATTACCGAACTAGCATGATAGATCATCTGATCTAACGTGATTGGCAACGTGGTTTCGTTACCCGCCATTACATTCGATGCCGAATCGCCCACCAAAATAATATCTACCCCTGCGCCATCAATGATTTTGGCCATGCTATAATCATAAGCCGTTAGCATGGCAATTTTCTCCCCCTTCTTCTTCATTTCCTGAAGTTGGTGGGTAGTTACTCTTTTCAACTCTGCCTTTTTGTGTATCGACATGTAGTATCAGGTTATCGCAAATAAACAACTGATTGCTTGCCCAATGTAACTTCAACATGATCACGAAGCGTAGTGGTAAGTTCGTAACCTGTGTAGGTAGGCATAATCGGAAATTGGGTGTGGCTGCGATTAACCAATACAGCTACTTCCATCTTCTTCACCCCTATTTCGAGAAAGGGTTTAAAAGCAAATGCAAGAGTTCGTCCGGTATTCAGCACATCATCAACTAAAACAACGCATTTGTTTTTGATTTCCTTGGCGGGAAGATCTAATGCAACTTCGCTTTGGGTGGGTGCAAATTTATCTACGGTTACTTTGGCTGTAACAATGGCGATGGGAGAAATAGCTGACAATTCTTTTGAAATCAATTTTGCAAACTGATAACCCTGTCCGTCTATACCTGCTATTACCATTATTTTTTCTTTGAAATTATTTTCAAGAATTTGAACGGCCATGCGTTTTATTTTCTGTTTAATCTGCGCATCGCTCAGCACCAGCGCTTTTTCTGCTACGGCTTCGCTCATGGCAAGGGAACTGATTTACTGTTTTTGAAAGTAGAAAGTATAACGGTGGTTTGCATATTATCTACCACTTCTATGTTCGATAGTTTTTCTAACATTAAATTTTGGTAAGACGGAATATCCGAAGACACCATTTTCAAAATAAAATCCGACTGCCCTGTTACATGGTGGCACTCGATCACCTCGGGAATGCCCTTGATGGCCGCAATAAATTTATTGATATTTTCCTTATTGTGCCCCTTCAGCGAAACGGTAACAAAAGTGCTAACCCCTAATCCTACACTATCCATATCGACTAGGGCATGATAACTTTTGATCACACCTTGGTTTTCCAGTTTCTTTACGCGCTCTAGCGTTGGGGCCGGTGAAAGACCGATTTCCAATGCCAGTTGTGCATTGGTAATATTTGAATTGGCCTGCAGTAGCTCTACAATTTTTCGATCGGTTGCATCAAGCTTTACCTTCATGTTATTTTTAATTATGTTTATTCTTATCTGGAACTTAGTCTAATGGCGATTAAGTACCCTAAAACATAAAGTTAGAAATAACAACGGATTTATTAGAAGTATAATCTCAATTTTTAGAAACGGCAAAGCCAAACGACTTGGCGACCCGTGCGTCAGTAAATCTGACAAAGTAAATGCCCGCAGGCAATGATTCTACATTAATGGCAATGCGATTGATACCCTTCTTAACAGTGGTTATAGTTTGTTGAAACAAAATGCTTCCATGCGTGCCAATAACATCTATTGAAACCGGGCTTTCGTCAATGCTGATCCAATCCATGTTAAGTACATCTTTTACAGGATTGGGGAACGGGGCAAAAATAATTTCTTGGTTCGATAACGAAATGCACTTTCTGTTAAAAAAAGTATCAACATCGCCTACTGCCTCTACTTCTGCGCAAGCGTAATTAATTGATTGAGGCACCAATTGAAAATCTAGCACTTGAGTTAACTCTTGCAATGGCTTAATGGCACCTGTTAGTCGCTTTTTCACACCCGCATTGCCGGCTACATCTAAATAAATGTAAGGATCAGAAATAGTTACGTTGCTCTTATTGGCTACGGTCACAACAGGTTGAAGAGCACCTGTGACTTGATCTTTCATAAAGTAAAAATCGGTAAGGGCTAAATCAATCATCGGCACCACTACACGTATGGGCGCACTGAAAATAGATGAACACCCGAGCAAATTAAAGGCGGTTAACTCTGCCACATAATCGCCCAAAGTTGTGTAGGTAATTGTTGGGTTTGTAAGCATAGATGTAGATGCGTTTGCATCACCAAACTTCCATGTATACGAAGTTGAAGCGGTAGAATTATTGGCAAATGTTACCTCTAGCGGAGCGGCTCCAGATTCTACCGAGGGAGTAAAACTTGCTATGGGAGAAGTGGAGATTGACACATTTTTTGTAACGCTAAAAATACAGCCTGATTGACGCGTTGAATTTAATTTAACAGCGTACGTACCTGTTGCAGAAAAGGAAAATGAGGTTGGCGATCCTACTCCGTTTGCAACGCTACCAAACACCCACGATTGCGAAACTGAAGGGTCAACCGCATTAGTCAATTCGGTAAAGGTTGTTTGGTTGTTGATACACGGTGCTGCTACCGAAAAATCTAACGAGGGCTGAGCCGATACCACAATATTCCTACTCGTTTGATTAATGCAACCATTGGTGGCCGTAACTACAAGCAATGCAGGAAAAGATCCTGAAGATAAAAAAGTAACTTGTGGGTTGGGGGCGCTAAAATTATTCCCTTGAATTTGCCACAGCCTAGATTGGATGGAACCTGTTGAAGTATCGGTAAACTGAGTAGCTTGATTAATACAAGCGGCCGCGTTGGTAAAACTTGCCGTGGGCGATGGCGAAATAGTTACTGATTTTTGAATTGAATTTGAGCAGCCAAAATTGGTGCCTACGGTAAGTGTAACTAAAAAATTACTTGCTGTTGAATACACAAAGTTTGGGTTACGTTGAAGCGAAGCGCTGTTGTTGGGGTCACCAAAATTCCAGCTCCACGAAGTTAGGTTGCTATCGGTTGGATTGGGTGAAGAATCGGTAAACTGTGAAGCTGTGCCGGCACATGAAAACGGAGGTAAAGCGAGTGAAAAATTAGGCTGTGGCTTTGAATAAATAGTAATTGATTTTGATACCGAATTTTGACAACCCGCTGCGTTGTTGGCTTGCAACGTGATTTGGTAAGTGCCTATGTTAGTAAATGTATTTTGCGGACTGGTTAAAGTAGAGTTATTACCATCGCCAAACGCCCACGAATAAGAAGTTACTGCGCCCGATGTAGTGTTGGTAAATAAAACAGGTGCTGCCTGACAACCGTTGCTCATCGTAAAATTTACTAGTGGCCCTGCAGTTAACGAATTAATTGATTGAATAGATTGTGTATTGCAACCGGGTATGGAAGCAACTAGTAAAATCTGCTGCGATGTGGTAGCCGAAAATGTAGTTGTTAAATCTTTTGCCGTAGAAACCGAACTGCCGTTGATGCTCCATTGCCAAGTAGGTGAAGTTCCAGCATCGAAGGTAGAAATGTTGGCAAACTGATATTGCTGATTCGTACAAAATGAGCTTGCAGCCGGCAGAGTAAAATTGGCTTGAGGTGGATTGTAAATAGTGTGGCTCTTCGCATTGCTATTGATACATCCATTTGATGAAGTTACTTGCAAGCTAATTGGGTAGTTCGCTATAACCGAGTACGTGTTTTGTGGATTGCTCGTTGTTGCTACGTTTCCATCACCAAAATTCCAACTATAGGAAGTAATATCTCCGGTACTATTGATTGGCGTAAAATTGACAGGGGCATTAACGCAACTATTTGTAATCGTAAAATCAATATCGGGTGCTGCTGCCGTTGAAACTGTAATAGTTCTTGCCGAAAGAGCAGACTCCCTAGTAGTTGAATTGATAGCCTTTAACTCAATCACTTTTGTGCCTGACGTTGAATAGTTTATTGTGGGTGACTGTGTAGATAGAAATGAGGGCGCTACTCCGCAATCCGATTCAAAAATCAATTGACGAACTCTATTGTCTAAACCACCAACTCCTAAAATAAAGCTTTTACCATTATATCGCTCAACATCCAATCCCAAAAAATTGGGCAGTCCGATTTGTGAAATAAGTGTAGGCGCATTAACCGGATTTAAATCTTTCAAATCAACAATTGAAATGGCAGATGATTCATTGCTAACGACACCCACATATCGATTTCCTTCTTGCACAATGCGCACGCGCATCGGTCTGTTGAATGTGGCCAGAGAAAATGATGACTGCAACGTAGGGCTTGAGAAAATATCGTTTCCAAAATTAACTTGATACAATTTGTTATCGAAATAAGAAGTAAGCAGTGCAATCCAATTACCATTGTTTTGAACTAAATCAAAACCAGGAGATAGGTTGGAAGAAGTTATTGAGTTCGTGACAAAAACGTGAGTGGCATTGACAATCGCATTTTCAAACGAGTTGCGGTAATTTACTCTTACCAAAGATCCCGTGTTGCGCTCATTGAGCACTAACACCAAATTCGAATTCTGTTCCACTATTTTGATATCCCAAAATCTACCGCTAACTCCAAAATTTCCAATATTTGTTGCGCTCGGTATATTCGTTAACGATGATCCAAAGTCTAAACGAACTAGTCCATAACCTGGATCATTAAATCCAACAAACCCATACCATTTGCCATTTGCTTTGTAAATTTCTACGTCTTGAGGAAAAGCCAAACTAGCATCAGGATTTCCTAAATCGACAGTTTGCAGTGGCAGGTTTAAAGGACTATCACCGAAGTTTATTCTGAACAGTTTAGGAGATCCAGTTTGACTTACCACAAAGCCATACCAATTTCCATTGTCCTCTACCAACTTATATCCAAATCCACCAGAAAGACCTGATAAAGTAGCAATACTTAGATTACTTTTAAGTGTTTGAAAATCATCTGCACAAAAATCCCATTCGTAGCTATTTGCATTGGTGGAAGTATTCGTTGTAGGAATACGTTGTTGCAAGCAACCCGATGGAGGTATGCTAAATGAAGCCGTTGGAACTTGAGCGTAGCCAACGATTGAAAACCACACACTAGCCAAAAAATAGAGTACTGAAAGCTTCATCTTAATATTCTAACTTGTTGATACACCAAACAATCTATTGGTAAGTTTTAGTGGTTGACAAAATTGTATCTTTCTTTTAGTATCGGCACATCCTTAGCCAAAATTTCTCTGATATAACTACCCTTCCTGTTGCTTACAGTGCGCATGTCAATCTTTTGTTTTTCCCAACAGAACATATTCCATAGACTTTCGGTATTCACCCCTGCTGCAAAACGACAAGAACATGATTTTTCTAATCTTAATAAGCAATAAAAATTTTTTCCAAAACGTAAAGTAGCCACTTTGCGTCTCAAAAAGCTTGGAAGCCAAAGCAGCATATCCCCTACCTAATCCAGTCAAATTACTCATTGCAGATTGTTGATTTTTTCTGTAGTGAAGAATACAATCATTCGTATAAGCATACTCTCCAAGTTTGGCTACTGAAATGTAAAACAGAAGGTCTTCTCCGTGCGACATACTTGTTTCAAAATGATAATTAACACCGGGGATTCTTTTCACCATCCAGGTAGGTCCGAAAAAGCAGTTATCCTTTAATCCAATTAAATCCTGAAAAACATGCCCTTCTTTGGAAGGTTTCCACTGAAACAATTGTTTCTGCAATGATGCATCAAAGACAATTACGTGACCGTCTACAAATGATATAGACGAAGATCGTTTGAAAACTTCTATTCTGCTTTGAATTGAATTTTGTGGAAGCACATCATCTCCATCCAAACAGCAAAAAAAAGTACCGTCCATTTTTGCCAATGCCGTATTTCTTGCAGCTGAAACACCAGCATTTTTTTGAAAGAAGTAGCGAATGCGAGAGTCTTGATATTGCTGAATGATTTGCTCCGTCTGATCTGTGCTGCCGTCATTAACGATGAGTAACTCAAAATTAGAATACGATTGATTTAAAACAGAATCGATCGAAGCCTTCACATAATCTTGCATATTATATAGAGGCATGATTACACTAACTAATTGAGGCAATAAATCTACCTTCGATTCGTGGTCTCGCTCATCCACATTTTCAGTGGTCATCGTTCTAACTAATAGAATCTAAACCTATTATCTGATTTCGCAATTCTTCAACAGATAGCCATTGATCATTAGTGGCAGAGTCATATTCAAAATCCGCCACTACTCTTTGTACTCCCATCGATTGATAATAATCCATCATGGCTGAGGAATAATTTTCGGGCAAAATAACATAAGCTTGCTTGAGTGCCAATGTTCGTGATGACTCATGCCGACAAACGAGGAGTTCGCTTAACTTTTCGCTATTTCGAATACCAATTTCCACTTGTTTACATTCAGGTGCTATTGCCTCAGCCACCGTTTTTATGGCATATGATGGAGTCTTCGGAACGAAAATTTCACCACCCCGAGAGATTTGCAATGCACTCATCACAATGTCAATGCCTTGTTTCATCGTTATCGAAAAGCGAGACATGCGATAATCGGTAATCGGTAATTCTCCAGTTACCTTCATCTTTTGAAAAAAAGGAACCACCGAACCTCTTGAACCAAGCACATTTGCATAACGAACAGCACAAAGTTTCGTGCCATTATTGCGCGGGCTCCTATTTCCTTGAATGATGGTGCGTTCAAGAAGAAACTTTGATGCACCATATACATTGATCGGCATTACTGCTTTATCAGTTGATAGTGCTACAACCTTATCTACTCGATTCGATAAAGCGGCATTCACTACGTTGCGTGTGCCTTCCACATTAGTTTTATAGCATTCCTCAGGGTTGACTTCTGCAATGGGCATGTGCTTCATGGCTGCAGCATGAATAACTATGTCCACACCGTGCATCACCTCATCAAGTCGATCTTTATCTCTAACATCACCTATAAAGAAGTCAACCTTTTTGCGCTGTGCTTCGGTAAGTTTCACGCGTAATTCAAATTGCTTTTGCTCATCGCGCGAAAAAATTAATATCTTCTGCAATGCTGGCTGGGTTTCAAGCAAGTGAAATAAAAATGCAGAACCGAAAGAACCTGTTCCGCCAATGATAAGTATTTTCTTTTCTGACAATTCCATTACGAATAAAGATAGTTAATTGCTCGCTGAAACTCTACATTAAGTTTTTCAAATCCTCTGTACGCTAGCCCGGCCTGGAGGCACCGTTCTCTTAATTTCGCTCGGTCTTCATTAAGAAAACGATCGATCGCAGGAAAAGCTGACTTGATAAATTCTTCTTTAAAATCCTTTACTACAACACCTACGCCTCGCTCCATCGCAAACAAATAATCTTCAGAAACTCCTTCAGTTATCAAATACGGAAGACCAGCAGTAAGATATTCGCCAACCTTAATATTGGAAATGAACTTTTTTGATGGTCCGGGGGGAACAGCTATTACAGCAAAATCTGCGGCAGCAAAATAATGGTGTATTTCGGAGTAATCCGAATGTGCAATTGTGTAATCTTTGCCTGTTACATCAGCCGACTCAAATAAGTCCATTACCTCTTCATCGGTGTGAGGTGTTACTATTAAGAAATGGAAGCTTGGATCACACTCTTTCAGCCACTTAAACATGAGGGGTGTTTCGATTTTGTAATATAAATCTCCAAACTTTCCAGGGTAGAATAATACTCGCTGCTCGTCCAATAACCCTAATCGCTTGCGCATAGCGTCTCGATTAGTTTGCAAAAATCTGAATTTCTTATCGTTTGCAACGGTGGGGATTTTGAAAAAAGCTGCTTTTACTTTCCACTCCTCTTTTAAGCGTTGCTGCATAAATCGAGTGCCTGAAGCAATCACATAAGCATGGCTAGCTGCTTTACGTTCCAAAAAATGAGCAAGTTTATATTGTATGCTATCCTTTTTCCACATTTTATTGTCAATCGCATACTCGCTATGTGGCTCAAACTGATAAAGGAAAAAGCGAAAGCGAAGAACGACATGATAAAGGAAAAGAAATGAGCCTGCAATTGAAGCGAGGGAAACAAAATGACGGCAGCCTTTTAAGCGTAAACGAACCACGGCAAAAAAACCTTGAGCAATATCTTTTATCTTAGCAACTATTCCAGTACCCGGATTCCACTTTAGTTTTACCCAAATCAATCCCTTGGACTCCCAGTAAGCTACTTGGGTTGTTTGAAGTGAGGTGAGGGGAAAATTCTCATTCTCATAAGTAATTAAAAAAATCCGAAACTTGCCATCTGAGTGATTTAGGTAGCTTTCAATATACAACCAGAAGTTAGATTGAATAAGAGGATCGAATAATCGATTATATAAAAATATTCCTAAATCGCCTTTCACAATATTTAATCGGTTAATAATCTAGCTGAAGTTGGCTTCAATTTGCCAAGAGTTAGTTTTTTTATCTAGTCTGTCAATCATTCGTGAGGCAACCGCATTCATATCATTTTTAGCATGAACTGCCCTTGCTCTACCGGAGCAAACACATAATTACAATCTTTCAAATTACTATGAACACCAATAGTTGTCAAAGGAGTCAATTTTGCATTTAGGTCTATTCGGAAAATTGAATAGTCTAGTTCTTTGAGTAGTCGCAAAATGTTTTCTTGTCTCTCTACGCGAAAAGTGTTATCAATTGTGTAAACAGGGAGTATCTCACAAATAATAAACGGTCGCTGTTGTTCGATTAACTTTTTTAGTCCAGAAAGCACTTCCCATTCTGCCCCTTCCACATCAATTTTCACAATCCCCAACCCGATGAATTGCTCACATGCCTGAATGACATCCCATGAAAGGATGGGTACAAATACTTCTACTTTATCTTTAGTATCTCTAAATTCTTTAAGAATAGATCCCGAACTATCGCTTGGGAACTGAGGATCTTTATAAAGTACAACCAAGCCGTTGGTGTTACTTAGGCCAACTGGATAAACAGTAGCTTTAAGTTGGTTAGCTTTAATTAGATCGGCAACATAAGATACACATATTGGGTTTGGTTCAAATCCATAGTAGGAAACATCATTTTGTATACTTTTTAATGTCAACAAAGTTTGTCCAAGGTTTACCCCTACATCCAGAAACGCCTTTTTAGGTTGAAGTGAAATGAGTTGTACTAATATTGCTCTCATCCATTGTTCCGCATCAAAAAAATGGTCGAACCCTACTCCACCTTTCAATGGTATACAGTAAGCCCGACCATGAATGGTATGGGTAACCGTCAGATTCAAATGCTGAATCAATCGCAACTTTCGAAGTCCTCGTAAAAAAAACTTAATCATTCGCGGTAGCTAAATAATGAACCATGAGTTGATCAATTGTAACGAGATGTTGCTTATACGAATTGGAAAACGTAAAGGCCTTTCGTTTTGAAACTAAATCATCCGTGGTATAGAATTTAAAATTCGTACAAACCTGTTGAAAGAGCAAAGGAAGTTGGTGATTTTGATCAGACATTATTACCAAATCACGTTTGTCTTTATATTCATCTGTATAGTTCATCACTATTGGTTTGCCGGTGGTTAAATACTCCAGAATCTTATGATGATTTGAATTTACATCTGCTTCATCTCCCCTATAAATCATCATAAAAAAATGAAATTGTTGAAAAAGGATTGGTAATTTTTCAGTGTGTACGCGCCCCATCAAAGAGCAGTTTGATTTTTTGAGTAAGGCATCTGCCAACACAGAATCATCTTTATACGGCCCGATAAATGTAAAATGAACAGATGGGTGAGTATCTACGATTTCCAGTAAAGTGGGGATATCGATGCACCAGTTATCTAAATTACCCACATACCCTACTTGCATCGGAGCAACCGGAAGTTGAATGGATTCCTGTTCCTCAAAAAAATGTGGCCCCACTCCATGATTAATCTTCTGCATTACCTTGTTCACAAAACAAAATCGTTCTAAAATTTTTTGTGAAACAGAAATAATCATATCAGCTGAAGACGCTAATTCCATCTCTAGAGGTGAATTTTGAACATCTACTACGTGATATAATTTTATTTTGGCATCAAATAGCTGAAGGTTGTGGAATCGAAAGGCATCGAACGACCAAACCACATCAAAAGATGTTTGGCAACGTTTTTTCAATAAACGAATCTGATGGCGATTGATGAGGTTACGTAAAAAAGAAGGCAATCGGTTTACTCCTCGTATTGCCACATAATCGACTACCCACACACCACGGCTGATAGAGTCTTCTTGTATTGACTGTTGGGCGGAGGGTGGATTAAGAAAAAAAACCTGATTACCGTTTCGAGCAAGCTCCCTTGAATAGTGATGTTTGGAAACGGGAATGTGCGACCACGATTCAGGCGAAATGATCAAGATTTTCTTTTTCGTTAGAAACTGCATGAGCCTCAAAATTAAGCGTTTTCAGGCTTTAGTCTATGGCGCAATTTTTTAAATGCAATCCAAAATGGGCGAACTATTCTTAAAATTGCATAACGATCATAGATAGGAGCATCCACTGGATAATCTGTATGTTTCTTTACCGGAGAATTCATGATTTCTTCAAATTCTGCCCTTGTCAACTTAAACTTCTTCAGCACAAATTCATAATCCGAAGCGTATACTAGCGGATCATACGCAGGCTTTTCCAACTGAGCGATTGCCTGCTCTTTGGTGATTTGCCGCGAGCATATCAGATTTGATAAGTGTGCCTTCCGTTTATCTACACCAAATTTTTTGATCAGAATATATCCCTGAAAGAATCTCGTAAAAATAGACTCATAGTGCTTACCTCCGTAATCGCGCCACTCTAACTTATCGATAATCACTTTTTTAACCTCTTCTTTATTATATGGCATATAATTCAACAGAGCTACGCTACGAATTTCGTGAAATGCTGTCAGGAATTTGAGTTTGGATGTGAATAAAGGAAATGTCTTCAAAGGTGTTTCACCAAATTGATCATTGATTGCCTGAATATGCACATGGTCGCGCTTATCGTGATACCAGCTTTGGGGTAAAACCAATTCGGTAACGATGTTGTGACCGCTCAGAATATACTTTACCTTGTACTGTAGAGCAAGTTTGTAAAGGGTAGCTAACATGGCGTGATCGGTGGGCAACTCTGCATCAATAACTGATGCACGCAAAAAAGCTAACTGCAAACTTCTGAACTCGTCCCAATCGATCACAAAGGTGTGTAGATCAAACCCTAGTTTCGTTACAATGTTTTCGATGTTCTTTACAGCTAATTCCGAATTCCATCCATTATCAAAATGCACTAACAAGGGTCGAAGGCCAAACTCCTTTGCCTGGAGGGCAAGATAGGTGCTATCTACACCACCACTGATTCCTAAAATGCAGTCGTAGGGTTTACCGATTCCCGAATTTTTGATTTTGTCAATATGATCCAGTAGCTGCTTTGGCAGGGGGATGGGATTGTGCAGGATTTTGCTTTCTTCTTCATTGTAACGCTGGCAGTGATTGCATACACCTTGTTCATTAAACGCAATGAATGCGTCATCATTCGAATCTAAAATGCAGTTGGTGCATTGCTTATACATGTTCTAATTTTTTTAATAGACTATTGATCAATTCAACTTCTTGCTGTACTGTATTCTTGAGTGCACACTTTTTCAATATACGATTGCTGGCAGCAGCAGACAATTCAAGAAATTTTTTTGGGTCTAAATACATCTGCTTTATTCGTTCCGCCATTTCTTCTGGTTGATTCTCTAGGTAACCAGAAACTCCATTTTCTATAAACTCTGGTATTCCCCCGATGGGTGATGAGATAGGCACTAACCCGCTCGACATCGCTTCGCCCAACGAAACACCTTGCGAATCGAGACGCGAAGGGCAAAGAAAAATACCGTGGCCTTCATGGATTGCAGGGATGGAGGGATTCCCTATAAAATAATTGTGCAGGGTGACATTGGGGAAATGGCTTACTTGATCGGTTAATCGCTTGAATAAATACCCGTCTCCATAAATCGAAAATTGCAATTCGTTAAAGAATGACTCTTTGCTTAGCAGAAGAATAGTTTTGATGGAAATATCATTTGCATAGTTGATGGCCGAAAATGGGCGTATTATCAAAATCCGTTTGCGTAAATCCGCGTCTTTTTTCTTGTAGCCAAACAAATCGGTGTCAATGCCGTTGTGAATAACTATGCTGTTGCTGATCGACATTTTCAAATCTTCTTCGGCAGCTTCTTTTAGCCATACCGAAACAAAAACGGGCTTTACCTGATTATTGTGGACGGCTTTTTTTAAATATCCTTTGATTGCTCGCAATCGCTTCATATTTGCAAATGCGTAAGGAATAAGATACCGAATCGATCCGATGGTATCGTAATTCATCAGCCTTCTGCGCCATGTGGTCACATCAAAACCATGAAAAAAAACCATCGTAGGTATATTCAACTTAGATACAACTTGAATAATGACTTCGTTGATAAAGTGAATGATGATTAAGTGGGGGCCTATCTGTTTGATTCGTTCCTCAAATAAAAAATGATCGGGCGTTTCGTAAACGGAAATTTCATGATACGTATAGCTGTTAATTCTTTCTTTAATCATCTTGTTATAACCCACCACATGAATCTCGAAATGATCGGGGTATTTCTTTAAGCGGGAATGAACAAATACATCACCATACAAACTCTCAGGTTTGGGGTAATGTGGTGTAACAACAACCAACTTTAGTTTAGGAGACATATCGCGATCGATATTACGTATTACTAAATTTTTTCATATAAATTTTTTTTAAGGAATTGCTGTTCTGGGTAATTAATAAGCACCGCTGAGAACCCTCCCTTAAAATAAAACATGGCACCAGCAGCTACTGCTGAAGCACCGTTTTCGACTGCCTTTACAAAATCGGCAACAGAGGAGGCACCCCCACATGCAATGATGGGAACATTTACCAGTTTACTGAGTTGCCGAATTAAGTCGTAATGATAACCACACAACATGCCGTCATGATCCATGCTGGTCAGCGCGACTTCGCCTACGCCAATCCGCATCAGGTGAGCAGCACATTGCTCTAAATTCATATTGACCGACTGCCGCCCCCGATTGATTTTAATAACATATTTACCAAAAAGGTTTCGCTTAATATCGAGTGAGGCCACTACGCTTTGTTTACCAAAACGGGTAGCCACTTCGTTGATCAAATCCGGGTGATTGAAAATTGAAGTATTGAAACTGATCTTTTCAATTCCGCAACCTATAATTGTTTCCACCTGCCTCATGGTTGAAACTCTGCCGCCATACGTAAGTGGCATAAAACTTTCTGATGCCAATTTTGACAATAAATCAAAATCAGGTTCTGGCATTTTCGATGGAGCGGTAATATCAACCACCAGCATTTCGTCTACTTCCTTTTCGTTGAACACCTTCATCGCATTGATCGGGTCTCCAACATAAATCGGTTTGCTAAATTGACGTGTAACAACGGCTTTGCCATTGTCAATTAGCATAAGAGGAATAACCCTGATTCGCCTCACAGTTTTAGAAAATTAGTAAAGAATCCCATACCAAACCGATGGCTTTTCTCTGGGTGAAACTGAACGCCATATACATTGCCGGATTGAAAACAGCAAGCAAAAGGATATCCAAATTCGGTAGTTCCTGTTACCTGTTGTTCATCTTCAAATTTAAAATGATACGAGTGCGCAAAATAAAATCGCGGCTCGTTCATATCAGCACCAAGTAAATTGCCCTCTTTAAATTTTACATCCGCCCATCCCATGTGTGGAAATATGGGCACCTTCGTCTCATCAAATTTTATTGTAGTACCATTAATCCAACCCAAGCCGATGGCATCGTCTTCTTGGCTATGCTTCGTCATCAATTGCGCCCCTAAACAAAGTCCAAGTACATTTTTTTTCTTACTCAATACCTCTTCGTTGAGCAAATCCACCAAATTTCTTTTTCGCAACTCATTCATACCATATCCAAACGCACCTACACCTGGAAGGATCAGTTTGGTGGCCTTGCTAATCTCTGACGCATCGGAAGTGATAACTGCATCTCCGCCTACTTTGCGCAAGATGTTTCTGATCGCCAATAAATTACCAACGCCATAATCAATAATAGCAATCATACCCTGTTATTATTTCTTGAATCAAATTTTTCGTGTTCGGTATTAAAACGGATATGTTTCATTGGAATACCGCCTACAATTTCAAATGGTTGTACATTTTTATTTACAACACAATGGGCTGCAACAATCGCGTAATCGCCAACGGTTACTCCGGGCAGTATCGTTACTTTATCACCAATCCAAACGCAATCGCCAATCTTTACATCTGCCTCTGTTGTCTTCATTACGTTGCGATCAGTATCCGTTGTTGGTTGTGTTAAGTGATGGGTTTTAGAGGTGATATGCACAAATCTTCCAATCGCACAGTTTCCTCCAATGGTCACTTTGGAATTTTCGCCCGAATCAACTCTAGAGTAATCGTTAATATAGGTGTTCTCGCCTATGATCACGGTTCCATCAAATGATGCATGATAGAACGATACGCTGGCAGGAAAATGGTGCTTTGACCTAAGCCACTCTGCATTATAGTCATTAGCCCATCTCAAAAAAATCGACATGATTTTTTTTATCAATCGAATACCCATTACTTAAAGTTTAACAGAACTATAATTGTTGCTAAAAAAACAAAGGTTGCCGCCAGCGATGCAAATACTTGTTTTAATTTAAAATTTAAAAAGTAAAAAACCCCCAAAATTGGCACAATACTTCCTATCGAACTAATAACACTAAACCAAAATATTGATTCCCTTTCACCAATCAAATAATGCCTCAACAATAGTATTGAAATTACCTTTAAGCCAATTGATGCTAGTGTTGCAATGAATAAAAAATTTTGCCTGTCTATGACCTTGTATACTTCTGATATAGGTAAAGAAATAAAGTAAAAGGCATATTGGATTGATAACAGTGATATAAAAACTCCAGCGGTATTCCATGACTCCCCAAAAACAAAAGGAAATATAATTTCAGCTAACAGAGAAGACCCTGTAAAAATTAATAGAGCGAATGTTAACATTATCCAATAAAGCTTATAAACTCCACTTGTTAATTCAGCCCACGATTTCCTCTTCCATTCAACTGCTCTTGGAAAAAGAATAGTAGCTATCGAATAAGGAAGCAATCGGTTAATAATTTCCAGTAGGCTACTAGCCAATGCATACGAACCAATTACTGACAATGAAAATTGAGCTTTTAAAAAATAAATTGGTAAATAAACTGATAGTGTATTTACTATGTTGGTTGGCAAAACATACAAAGGAAAGCGCTTAAATAAACGCATTGCATACAATATGCCTGAAAAACTAGTAGTCTTAAATAAATGAATTGATTTTTGTTGAAGTTTTGCTGCCGAAGATAACAAAAGAGTAAGTGCCGTTAACTTTCCAACTAACTCACCTAGAATAAGCCCTACTGCCTTTGGCTGCATAAAGAACGTATAGCCTATAGTAAAAACCCTTGATGATACGTTCATTGCAAACCCAGTCAATCCGTTATACGAAAACTTACTATAACTAACATTTAAGCAAAGCAAAATTTCCACTAAACCCGAAAAAAAAACGATGAGAGGAATGAAATAAATAAAGTTGCCTAGACCTGAGTCACCAACAAAAACGACAATTGCCTCCTTGCCCAAAAGAACAATGATAAAAGTAATGACTGAAATAGTCATGACTGAGTATGCTGATAATAAAACGGTGTTATTTCTATCTCTTCTTGTTTCGCAAATCACAATTGCCTCCGCATATCTAAAGCTACCTATCATTGTGAGTGGAACCACAATAGTACTAATTAGTGCAAACACGCCATATTCCGAAGGGGTATAAAGCCGAGTAACAATAGGTGATAATGTAAATTGCACTATGATTATTAGAATATTCCAAAAAGAAGTGACTGATATGCTGTGGATAAATGATCCACTCTGATTAATTTTGCGTAACTGTTTTAAGATGTCGAAAACCATCTGAACTAAAAACGGCTAAAGTAACTAATCTAATTATCATCTTAAACTTAAACCTTAATGTCCACTAGAAGTATAACCAAAAATGGGGTATCATTTGTGGTTGAAGGAAGCACGAAAGATTGGATACTTTACGAAGAAAATCTATGGGAGACGAATACTTTCTTAATTTTAGACAAGGTGCTAAAACCATCTCATAACGTAGTAGACATTGGCGCTTGGATTGGCCCTATTTCGCTTTATGTTGGCTCTAAGGTAAATAAATGCTATTCTTTTGAGCCTGATCCAGTAGCTTACAATGAGTTGAAAAGAAATATTTCGCATAATCCCCAACTTGCAATCAAAATAGATGCAAATAATTTAGCAATTACCTCAACCGGTGAGCCCGTTAAATTATATTCGAGATTTGCTCATGGCGATTCAGGTTCCAGTTTGCTCAAGAGAGTGAAATCGGCAAATGCAATTGTTGAAGCTGAATCTGTTTCGTTGCCAGAGTTTTTGGAAAAAAAAGGCGTGAGCAAAATTGATTTTATTAAAATGGACATAGAAGGAGGAGAGTTTTTTTTGATTCCTCATTTGGTCGGTTATTTAAATACCAACCATCCAACCTTACTTGTTTCGTTTCATTTTGAAGCGCTCTGTGAGTTCGTTGAGCTTAGTTATTTACCATTCGGATTTTTGAGGAGAATCCTGCGGAAGCTAGATTCTGAAAGACGTCTGATTAAACTGATTGTCAATAGAAAAATTCAAATGCTCATAAAGTCACTTGACTTCTACAAAATTTATAACGAAGATTTATCTAGGTTCGATCCAAATGCAAAAAATCTTTCGTACGAAAAGATTGATATGTTGCTTTTTACAGTTAATGTCATCAATCCATAAAAGTAAAGGGCACAAAATTACGCGACCAATAATTCTTAGTTTAGTTCTGAATAAATTGTTTTCTACTATTTATTATAAATTTCAACTTTCTTTCTATTAAAATAATGATAAGTCTACTAACAGGAGGAGCTGGCTTTATCGGAAGCCATGTAAGCAGAGAGCTAACTAAACTCGGACATCAACTCATCATATTAGATGATTTAAGCGGGGGCTTCGAAGAGAATCTACCCACCAACATCATCTTTGTAAAGGGTAGTATTACCGATCAGAAACTAGTAGCAGAGCTATTTGAGAAATACCAATTCGACTATGTATATCATTTAGCAGCCTATGCCGCTGAAGGTCTTAGTCATTTTATTCGCAAGTTCAATTACGAAAATAATTTGATTGGCAGTATCAATTTGATCAACGAGTCCATCAAGCATAAAGTAAAGTGCTTTGTGTTCACTTCATCCATTGCAGTGTATGGCAAAGGTCAATTACCAATGCGCGAAGATCTTAATCCGCAACCAGAAGATCCCTATGGAATTGCCAAGTTTGCCGTAGAGCAAGATCTGAAGTGCGCCCATGAAATGTTTGGTTTGAACTATGTCATCTTCCGCCCGCACAATGTGTATGGAGAGTATCAAAATTTAGGCGACAAGTACAGAAATGTGGTGGGCATATTTATGAACCAATTGATGCAAAATAAACCACTCACCATATTCGGAGACGGAAGTCAATCGAGGGCATTTAGTTATGTAGGCGATATCGCACCCATCATTGCTAATTCGGTAAATGTACCTCGCGCTACCAATCAGGTTTTCAACATAGGTGCCGATCTTCAATTTACTGTAAACGATCTGGCCAAAGAAGTTTGCAAAGCCATGGGCAAAGAGGGGCACATTCGCTATGTCGAAGCCCGAAACGAAGTAGTACACGCGTACTCCAGTCATGAAAAAGCAATGGATGTTTTTGGAAAAACGAAAGTCACACCCCTAGCAGAAGGCCTTCAGAAAATGGCACAATGGGCGCTTCAGACAGGCTCTAAGAAAAGCACCGTATTTAGCAATATTGAAGTGACCGAAAAATTACCTGCGGTTTGGCTCGAATAAATCAACTTAGCTTGAAACGGATTTTATTCATAGCGGCACATCGCAAAGATCGGGCACCCAATCAACGATTTCGATTTGAACAGTATTTCCAATACTTATCCGAGCATAAATACGAGTGCATTCTTTCACCTTTGATTAAAGATGAAGAAGAAGACAAGCTTTTCTATAGCCCTGGTAATTATTTGAGAAAAATTCCGCTCGGAATAAAGTTTGCGTTTCGCAGAATGAAAGATGTTTGGAGGGCCAATCAATTTGATGTGATCATCATTGCTCGTGAAGCATTTATACTAGGAATACCTATTTTTGAAAATCTTTTAGCGTGGCGAAACCCAAATGTAATTTTTGATTTTGACGATGCGATTTGGATTGATGTAATCTCGACTAACAACAAAGCATTTTCTTGGTTGAAAGATGGATCGAAAACCGCCAAAATCATTTCGATATCGAAACTGGTTTTTGCAGGAAATCAATACTTATTGGAGTACGCCAAAAAAAATAACTCTGCTGTTGAAATTGTGCCAACCACTATTGATACAGATGAGTATGTTCCTAAAGAAGTTTCTGAGCCGACCAACAAAATTACGATAGGTTGGAGCGGAAGCGTTTCTACCATTGAGCATTTTCAATATGCCATCCCCGCGCTCACTCGTATTAAAGCCAAATACCGGAATGAAATTGAAATAAAAGTAATCGGAGACTCTAATTATAAAAATGAGGAACTAGGAATTGAAGGTCTACCTTGGCGAAAGCAAACGGAGTTAGAAGATCTTCGGTCAATTGATATTGGAATTATGCCGTTACCAGACGATCAGTGGTCGTGGGGAAAGTGTGGATTGAAAGGGTTGCAATATATGGCGTTGGAAATACCCACATTGATGTCATCCGTAGGCGTAAATCGTGAAATTATCTGCAATGGTGAAAATGGTTTTTTGCCAGTAGATGAAAATGATTGGGTTGATAAGTTGTCATTACTAATTGAAGATAAAACCCTACGAAAAAAATTAGGTAAAGAAGGGCGGGCTACTGTGCTGCAAAAGTATTCTGTTAAGAGCCAGCAAGAAGTTTATTTAAAGCTTATTCAATCCCTTGAGCAATAACTGATTTTCTCTTATCTCTTAACCATGTAGAATAGATAATGGCCAATGCCGACCAATAAAAAGGCAACAACGGAATTTTATAGCGAGAGAGCGTGCCGAAGTTAAAGGTAGAAACACCCACACCAAAAGCAAATACGAGTGCAAACACCAAGCAAAAGATCACTTCGGCTTTTACATATTTTAAAATGTGCGTTCTTACTCTAACCAAAACAAGAATAGTAATGAGCAGCGTAACGAGCCCTTCTAAAGCCGAAAGTGCCATCAGCGGATTGCTTACTTCCCACGGATAAGGTCTGAACAGCGATACATTGATTGCACCCGGTGCAAGCTTAAGCATGCTCTGCCATGTACCGTCTAATTCGCCTAGCGAATAGCCCGAACCATCGCCCGAGCGTGCGCCCCAACCATATCGAATGTCGTAAGCTGTAATCTTAGAAGTGAGGGCAATATTCTCGATCGAATATTTTTTATCGCCCTCGGTAATGGTGGTGATGCTTAAATAAGATAGCCCTAGGCAGAAAATAAACACCATAGGAACTACCAAAATCCTTAACATGGCCCATCGTATTTTGAAATAAAATGCAGACGAAATCCAAACTATTAGTGCAGCAATCAAACTTATTAAAATGTACTTTTTAATAGAATACACGACAAATAAGGATAGGATAAATAACACGATGTATCCGATTGAACCTTTCCTCTCAAAGAAAATTTTATAAATGCAAAATGTGCTAATACTGGCAAAGGCAAGCGTGACAGTATCCTTTAACAACCCTGAACCCCAAAAAATAACCGAAGGAATAAACAAGCAACAAATAGCCAATACCGTATGTGCATGAGGGTGGGCTTTGTAAAAAACTAAGTACAACATCCACCCACCTACAAAAGATAATACCGAAAACAAAATGGCCGTTGCCGAATACGTTGAAAACGTAAACAAATCAAAAAAAGCAGCAATTTGAATCACTGAAAAAGAGTGCGGATCACGCCAAAACCAGATCTGGTCTGCTATCTTCCATAATCCTGGTCCATAAGTGCCATGTGCAAAAAAAATACGCACACCCTCCAAAGGCGATTCCATAAACGCTTCCCAAAGTAATCTGCTGCCATGGGTATGATAGGTAAAAGTATCTCCACCTGAATAGTAAAACTGATAGATAAAACCAACCGCCAATGCGCCAAACATTTTGGCACTAAGCGC
Organism: Cytophagales bacterium; assembly: GCA_013298505.1. Classification (GTDB taxonomy): domain Bacteria; phylum Bacteroidota; class Bacteroidia; order Cytophagales; family Cyclobacteriaceae; genus ELB16-189. The sequence goes on along the minus strand of JAAFHY010000012.1, from coordinate 10,265 downwards.
TGGAATAAAATAAGAGCGGTTAATTTGGTCGGTACAATAAGGCCGCACATAGTAGGCAACTATGTAAACGATCATAATTACGATAGGCGTTACGATTAAATCCCTTACTTCCAAAATAATTGCATTTGTGAGTTTACGAAAAATCAATCGCTCTTCTCCAACTTCTTCAATCTCCTCTTAGCGTCTTTAAATGCCTCGTCTTTTCGCCCCGCTTTCTTCTTCACGGATGTAAAATACTTCTTGGCTTCGGCTTTGTTTCCCTGCCGCTCATAAATTTCGCCCAAGGCATTAAGCGAATATAAGTAATAGCCCGATTCGGTAGCGCCTATCTGCTCGGCAAATTTTACCGAGAGCAAATAATATTTTTTTGCTTGTTCATCTTTTTTCTTGAAATCATAAAACTGGCCTAAGTAAAACGCGGCATACCTGCCGCTGGTGGCCTCGTAACCAAATTTCGCACTATCAATAAGAGTTAGTATGCGCTGCGATTCTTTTTCTAGTTCGGGATACATACCCCGCGAATACAACATACGTGCGTAGAAGCGATGAAAATACGGATTGTTGGGATAGGTTTGAAACAAATACTCTGATACCTGAAAAGCCCGCACTTGGTCGTTCTCATAACTGTTCATAATTCGCATCAACCACACCATGGCCTCGGTGCGCGTATAAAAAGCGTTGTAGGAAACTTCTTTCAACTGCTTAAGTCCAAGTTGCTTATCGCCTTTGCGAAAAAACCACAAAAGCGGCCTTAGCGAAGGATAATTTTCGGGCACCCAAACCGAAAAGTAATTGTAGAGTGCATCGCCAAATAATAACTCAGGACTAAGGTTTTCTTTTTGCCTACATACTTCCAAATAGTTTAAAGCTGCTTTACCTTGCACGGCAGCTTTGCGCCAATTCCTGCGCTCTTCATCGGCATAAAGCCTGCCTTTAAATCCGTGGGCAGCCGCTAAGAAAAATGCCGCCTCAATTTTATACTCCGGATTTTTTTTGTACAGATTTTCAGCTACGAAAATGGCACTATCCATATATGCCAAAAAGCGATCGTCATACTTTGTTTCTTTGGTATTGGGCATAATCTTCCACCACTCGCTAAGCCCCAACATAAAATAAGGGAGCGGATGCCACACATATTTTTGTTTAAACCAACGCATTTGCTTTTCGGCCTGATCAAACTTAAAATCGTATAAGTCGTTCAAAGCCTGCGTAGCCTCTAACTGAACGGTAATGTTGCTAATAAGAATAATGGTGGTGTCTTTCTTTGATTGAGCAAACGAATCGTGCGAAACCAGCACGACCATGTGCAGCACTAGTAGAAAAAATGAAACGCTCCTTCCGTTGGTCATTGTACGAACGCCAAAGTTGGGATTATTAAAACACATCATCAACTAAACAATTACTTTTGTCAAATGAATGCAACTAACGATTTAGAAAGCACTTCTGTTTTCGATTCTGACAAGAAACTTACCTTTCTTGTTTTGTGCCTTATTTCGGTGCTCTTGCTGTATCTAAAAAAGTCATTTATAGAATTCGAAACAGCCGCCTTTGAATTTTTGCAAGACCGACCCGAAGGCGCTATTCTTCAATTAATCAGTGCGTTGCAATTTTTTTCTATCCCCTTCATCTACGCTTGGAAATTTACGGTGATTGGATTTGTGCTATGGATGGGTTGCTTTATGTTTGGCTATCGCATTACGTTTAGCCAGTGTTGGAGTGTGGCCATGGTTGCCGAATTTGTTTTTCTATTGCCCGAATTACTGAAAATAGGATGGTTTCTTTTCGTAAAAACTGACCCTACCCTTCCTGAGATTCGAGCATTTTATCCATTATCGCTGATGAATTTTTTTGATCACGAGTTGGTTGCCAAGCAATTTGCCTACCCGCTTCGGGCGATCAGTGTCTTTGAGGTACTCTATGTTTTGGTGATGGTACGAGGCGTAAATTTCTTTTCGTTCAAAACCCACAAACAAAACAAAGCAACGTGGTGGATTGTATCTACCTCTTATATTTTGGTTTTTGTATTGTGGTTGATCTTTTATGTGATTGTTTATAAGTAAATGACATTACACAAATAAATGAGAATCCGTCATCGCGAGTGCCTGCGATCGCAAGAGAGGTGGCGCGAAGCGATCTGCTAAATCGAAGTCAAAATTTCCATTTTAGGGATTGCTTCGTCCCCCTTCTAAAAATCCTAAGCTTCCCGATAGCATCATCGGGACTCGCAAAGACGGAGTATTAGATAGCAAAAAACTTTTTGATTTTTTCACAGACCATCTCAATTTCTTGGTGCTGTAGTTCTGGCCATATCGGCAGGCTTAGAACAGTTTGGCTTAGCTTTTCTGCGATTGGCAAACTTCCTTTCTTGCGCCCGAGATTTTCAAATGCGGGTTGCAGGTGAATTGGTACAGGGTAGTGAATGGCCGTTCCAATGCCTTCGGCCAGCAAAAATTCTTTTAGCTTATCGCGGAAATTAGTTTGAATGACATACAAGTGAAATACAGGTTGTATAGAGTCATCTCCCACCGAAGGCAAAACAAGATCGCCCACTCCAGCTAAGATTTGGCTATACAATTTCGCGTTTTCTCTTCGTGCATTATTCCAACCTACAAGGCGCGTGAGCTTTACGTTTAGAATGGCAGCCTGCAATTCGTCTAAACGAGAATTTACTCCTTGCAACTTATGCTGGTCTTTTACAACAGAGCCATAGTTACGGTAGGCTTTAATCCAATCATACAGCTCTTGATCGTCCGTTAAAATTGCGCCCCCATCGCCAAGCGCGCCAAGGTTTTTGGTCGGGTAAAAACTAGTAGCACTCAATTGCCCCCAACTGCCCGTTAACTTACCATTTATACTTGCACCATGAGCCTGCGCATTATCTTCAATCACACTTACGTTTAACTTCTTGGCCACTTCCATTAGCTTGGGCATCGCGCACGGATGCCCATATAAATGCACAGGAACGATCGCCTTGGTGCGAGACGTACAAACTGCGCTAATGGCCGAAACATCAATCGTAAAATCGGTTGGATTTACCTCTACCGGAATGGGAGTTGCGCCTGTTCTGCTTACGGCCAGCCACGTGGCAAAACAAGTATGCGAAGGCACCACTACCTCATCGGCAACTCCAATACCAAGCGCCTTTAACGAAATAAAAAGCGCATCGAACCCATTTGCTACAGAAGCACAATGGCGCATTGCATGAAAATCAGCATACTGCTGCTCAAACAATGCAACTTGGTCGTCCAAAATAAAATTACCATCCAAAACTATTTGCCCAAAGGCAGCATCTAACTGTTTTCTGATTTGCTGGTGCTGCCGCTCCAATGAGAAAAAAGGTATTTTCATAAGCGGGGCTAAGTTAACGCAGATAATTTAATTTATAGATCGTCTTACGATTACACCTTTTTTCATGCATCAAAAAAATTAAATTAGAATGACGAAAGACGCAAGGCAGTTTTACTTTCTGGATCCCCTCACCCCAACGAGCCAGCAAGTTAGCACAACTCATCAATCCCCTCTCCCAGCGGGAGAGGGGGAAATGGCATCTGCGTTAACAGATTACTTTTGTGGGGTGAGGGAAAAACGGAACACGTTCTGTAAAACTGTCGCGCAACCATTACCAACATGTTTCTTACACTATGGCCTAATTTCCCTATTTTCGCACCCTGTCCGCCATAGCTTTAGCTAAGGCGGATTTTTTTAATCAATTCAAAGATCTATGACATTCAAAAAAGCTAACGACTTCACTGGCTGGATAACATTCGGCATCGCATTATTGGTGTATTTCATTACCATGGAAGAAACCGCCAGCTATTGGGATTGCGGTGAGTTCATTGCAGTATCGTATAAGCTACAAGTTCCACATCCTCCTGGTGCTCCATTGTTTCTTTTGATGGGCCGGTTCTTTTCTTTCTTGGCTTTTGGCGATGTAACCAAAGTAGCTTACTGGATCAATTTTATGAGCGTATTGGCGAGTGCCTTCACCATACTATTTCTCTTTTGGTCAATCACGTTAATGGGTCGCAAAGTAATGGGTGCTTCAAAAGATGCTGAGATAACCGAAGAAAAAACATGGCTGTTGATGGGCGCAGGCTTAGTAGGAGCATTGGCTTATACCTTTTCAGATTCGTTTTGGTTTTCGGCAGTAGAGGCCGAGGTATACGCCATGTCATCTTTCTTCACCGCCTTTGTGGTGTGGGGCATTCTTAAATGGGATGTGATCGAAGACGAAAGCAAAGCCAATCGCTGGTTGTTGCTGATTACCTATATGATGGGCTTATCCATTGGTGTGCACATGCTCAACTTGGTAACCGTGCCCGCATTGGGGCTAATCTATTACTTTAAAAAATTCAAGCCCAGTTTTTGGGGCATTGTGGCAGCATTGCTTGTGAGTGTTGCCATCGTATTATTCATCAACGACTTTATTGTGCCTGGCTTGCCAACCATAGCCGGCAATTTTGAAATTTTCTTCGTTAACACATTAGGGCTTTTCTTCGGATCGGGCGCACTCATCTTCACGCTGATGGTCGTCTCTGCTTTGGTGTTCGGGATTTTCTATACCCACAAAAAAAATATGCCTGTGTGGAATACTTTTCTGCTGGCAACTTCTTTTATCTTAATTGGATATGGATCGTACGCAACGGTGGTGATCCGCTCTAGCTACGATACGTTGATTAACGAAAACGCACCGAAAGATGCACTAAGTTTTGTGCGTTACCTAAAACGCGAACAGTACGGAAGCCGCCCGTTGTTATACGGCCCTTACTATACCGCCCGTGTGGTAGATATTGAATACGGAGACCCGATTTACTCCAAAGGAAAAGATAAATACGAAATCACCGACCGCAAATTCCAATACGTATACGAGCCCGATCAGCAAACCATTTTGCCGCGCGTTTGGAATTCTGATAACAAACAATCGTATATGGACATTCTCGGTTTGCAAGAGGGCGAAAAGCCAACGTTTAGTCAGAACTTGTATTATATGTTCACCCACCAGATTGGCACTATGTACATGCGCTACTTTATGTGGAATTTTGCCGGCCGCGAAAGTGACGAGCAAGGGGCCGATTGGCTAAAACCAAATCAATGGTTTAAAAATGTGCCGGCAGAATTAGCTGCCAATGGCGCACGTAATAATTTCTTTATGATCCCCTTCGTGCTGGGCCTTATCGGGATGTACTTTCAATTTACTAAAGACACCAAGAGCTTTGCTGTAGTAGGGTTGCTATTTATTATGCTTGGCGTTGCCATAGTAGTTTACCTAAACTCGCCACCTACTGAACCGCGAGAGCGCGATTACATTTATGCTGGCTCTTATTATGCTTTCGCATTTTGGATTGGCCTGGCCGTAATTGGGATTGCCGAAGGACTGCAACGGTTTATTAAGAATGCTAAAACAGTTGCTATTGCTGCAACACTAATTGGATTAACCGCACCTGCGCTAATGGCCAAAGATGGCTGGGACGACCATAACCGTGCCGACCGCTTCTTCTCGGTAGATTCTGCCACTAACTATCTGGACTCGTGCGCACCCAACGGAATTATTTTTACGGGTGGCGATAACGATACCTTCCCGCTATGGTACGCTCAAGAGACAGAAGGCTTCCGCACCGATTTGCGCGTAATAGTTTTAAGCTACTATAATACCGATTGGTACATCGATCAAACGATGCGCAAAGCATACGAGTCAGAACCTTTTCCATACACATTATCCATAAAAAACTATCAGCAAGGCGGCCCCAACGATTACCTGCCCTTTGTAGATTTAAAAATCCCCAGCATCGATGCCAAGCAATACATCGAATTACTTTCAAAAGATTATAAGCAATTGCGCGATGGTGATCGAAACGTAGTGCCCAGTAAAGTATTTACACTTAATATCGATAAGCAGGCCGTGCTCGCAAAAGGCATTATCCCGAAAGGGATGGATAGTCTGGTAGTAGATCAAATGCAGATAAGACTTTTGAAAAACACAATATATAAAAGTGATCTTGCCATCCTTGATCTCTTGGTTACAAACAATTGGGAACGCCCCATTTATTTAAACCACACCTCCATGTCTCAAATCAATATTGATTTGAGTCCGTATGCCGTGCAAGAAGGAAATGCTTATCGCATATTGCCCGTGCGCAATCCGCGCAAAGACAGAGAATACTTGGTAGATACCGAGCGCAGCTTAGACATTATGATGAACAAGTTTCGCTACCGTGGGCTTGATAATGAAAACATTTATTACACCGATGATTACCGAGGCTTCGTAGTAAACCACCGCAGCTCCATCAACTCGTTGGCGCAAGCTTTGATTGATGAAGGCAAAACAGAAAAGGCAGATAAGCTCTTGCTATTTTCACTAAAGACCATGCCCGATAAAGTGATCCGCTACGACCACACCACCCCCGAAACCATCGATCTGCTCTTTCAAGTAGGTGAAAAAGAGAAAGCAACCGAAATCGCGAAAGTGATTGGCAACCGTGCCACCGAAATGGCCACCTATTTAATTGACGAAGGCTATGGACTAACAAGCGAGTTAAGGAGAAACATCTTTATTTTAAATGCACTTCAGCGCACACTTTACGAAAATGGTGAGGAAGAGCAAGCTAAAAAATTTGAAGATGCCTATACGTTGCTCGTAAACCGACTCCAAATGAGGGGGGCAATACCTAATAGCGATCGGTAATATCGTTCGTTACTAAACCAAGATACTGTTTGATAGTAAGCTACGATGCATTGGTTTACTATTTCCTCACCATCAAAAACAAATCGAGGGCGTTGAAGGCATCGTTTACCAAAATGTAATCGGTATGGTGAATGCTTTTACTTGGCATCAAGCTTATTAAACTCCTCGCCCTTGTTGGTGTTGCGTGTAACATTTGCGGGGTAACACCAGTAAGCAACTCCAGCCATAAATAAATTCTCCAATTATTATAAGATCATTGAATTATCGAACACTAGTTATCTCAATTTATCTCGTTGTTGGCGAACTACCCACATGTAACCTCGCAACATTAACAAAGACGGAGTCAACTTATTTCAGGACGTGGCAATAAAAAAAAGCCTCAGAATCTTAATTCTGAGGCTTTTTGTTGTGACCCCGCTGGGAGAAATTTTGTACCTCCTAACTGATTGGCTATTAATAAGTTCAAGTAAACTCGGCAACATGACTCCCGAATTACTCAACGACTAAATTCTTGCAAAGAGCATCAAATTATATTTAAAGATAACATGATAACATCTGTTATCAAAGAGAGTAGGCTAAAAAATGAACTGCTATTTTAAGCATATAGATATTCCGCCACTTGTTCAATTTTTATTCCTGTGTAAGCGCAAAACTCATCGACAGTTACAAGTTGATGATCTTCTTTTTTGAAGTGACCCTTGATGCGTTTTATCAATAGCCTTCCGTGTCGCTCACTCTTGCCAGTGATGCGCTGGATGTCCTTTGGGTAAATTATTATTCTCTCTGTTCTCATGCTCTATCTATGCTTCATCCATGCCGTTGCCTCGTCTTTGGTATCAATGTGTCCTTTCTTTGATAACGCAAAGCTCTGGAGTTAATGTAAATCATTTTTGGAAATAACGGAACAAAGTAGCGCAAGTATTCATACGCGGAACTACACTTTATGTCTTGATCATTTCATGGAATAAGTTTGGGCTTCATTGCAATGAAGGCTTAACCAGACTGTGCCGTGAACAGGTTGGACAACTAATTTTTTAAACTAATGGCAAGACAAAAAGGGGTTATTAAACTTCAGGGACAAATGGGGGGCGTGAGCTTCTACAAGTCGCAGCAAGATGGGTTTCTTGCGCGTGAGAAAGGCGGTGTGGATGCAAGCCGTATCCAGAACGATCCGAACTTTGTACGGACGCGTGAGAACGGTGCAGAGTTCGGGCGCGCTGGCGCGGCAGGAAAATTGTTGAGGACTGCACTTCGTGCGCTGCTCATCAATATCGCAGATAGCAGGATGACAAGCCGCTTGACTCGAGAGATGGTGAAAGTGATCCAAGCGGATGCGACCAATACACGCGGGCTACGAAACGTTATCGATGGTGAAGCGGAGTTGCTGAAAGGGTTTGAGTTCAATTTGGACGGAAAGCTCGGCAGTACATTTTTTGCTCCGTTCACTCCCGCGATTGACCGCGCAGCTGGCAACTTAACTGTTGACATCCCCGCATACATCCCAGGCAACATGATCGGTGCACCGCAAGGTGCTACACACTGCAGGTTGATTGCCGCAGGCGTGGAGGTTGACTTTGAAGCGGGAAGTTATGTGGTGAACACTTCTGCGACACCTGAGGTTGTGCTCGGACCACAAAATGAAGCTGCGGTTGCTTTGGCCAATGCGGTTACACCTGCGAGTACCAAACCACTCTTCGTGGCATTCGGTATTGAGTTCCTTCAGTTCATCAATGGTGCTTTCTATCCATTGAAGAACGGGGCTTTCAATGCGCTGCAATTGGTGGCCGTTGACGGTGGTGTATAATGGAGCTGGAGTTGATCAGGAGTTATGATCCTGACGGAACGAACGGGGAGCTTCGGTGTGGGGGAAGAGTAATTTGCTTCACCATCGAACTCCCGTGGATCCAGAATCAACGCAACATCTCGTGCATACCCGAAGGGCGGTACGAACTGAAGAAAAGGTTCGTGCAAAAATTCGGGTTGCACCTGCTGGTTGTGGATGTGCCTAACAGGAGTTGGATATTGATTCACCCTGCGACCGATGCGAAGCTACAACTGAAAGGTTGCATTGCGCCAGTGACAAACTTGATTGCACCTGGAAAGGGGAGCGAATCGAGGTTGGCAAACGAGAAGCTGAAAGCACTTGTGTTGGAAGCTTTGGAACGAAAAGAGAAAGTATTTATCACAATCAAACCAAAAGTTAAATGAACATAGTACAAAGAATGAAAGCACCGACACCGAAGTTTTTTCGTGTGCTCAGGAACATTGGGCTTGTACTCGCTGCAGCTGGTGGCGCGTTACTCGCTGCACCAATTGCACTGCCAGCGGCCGTTATTACGGTAGCGGGTTACATCACTGTGGCGGGTGGCGTAATGACGGCAGTGAGTCAGACCGCAGTAGATGGTGAAGCGGATAACAGTACTCCCAATGGCAGCCCATAGCAATCACGGTGGCACAGTTGCCGGGACGGCAAGTGGCACACTCCTCACCATCTTCGCTAACATTCATTCCGAGGATATTGTAAAGACCGCAGTACTGGCGTGTATCGGTGCGGTGGTCAGTTTTACAATTTCCATTGCATTGAAATGGATCTCGCGGAGGCTGCAGAGGAAATCATCCAGTTAAAAATTGAAGGCTTCTCGAAAGGAAGCCTTCTGTATTTTGTTACCTCAGCATTTTATACATCAATGATTTCTTGGCTTGTTTTATCAACTGCAATTGTTTGATGGTACCAGCTTCGTACAAGCGAAGTTTCTCAACGGCTTCAATAGACTTGTTAAATTCTCTATCATCAATTCGAGTTTGTCGTATCCATTTTTAATTACAGTTTTCAAATCACCCAATCTGATAAACGGAATAACCGATCCTGTTAAAAACGGACGGAAGAAATTCCCTTGCCACAAGCTGTAGCAAAGCCAGTAAAGCTTATTTTTTTCTTCTTCGCTTTTCGCGAAAAGCACAAAACAATTAGGGTAAGGTTTTTCCATAGGCTTGCCAGCGTTCAATCCTTTCGAGAGAATGAAGAAATGATTTCCTTCGTAAACATTTTTCATTTGGTGGGTTTTGATTTTCAACTTTTTCATAGTGACGCTTAAAAAATTAAGCACCGCCCACAGAGACATTTCAAAAGAGAAAAAAAACGAAAAAAAAGAGAAAGCAATCCATCAGGCTGGCGATGGAAGGGATGGCAAGGTTTTTTGAAAAAATACTACCTGGCGGAAGGAGCGCGGAACAAGCGACTGACAGAAGGTGGAGATTTTTTTAAAAACCCGAAGGGCCCGACCTTGACAGACCGTGTGCAATGGCATGTGTGCGCCAGCCTATCTTTGCTTGAATCTTTTTGTTGTGATTATTGAAAGTGATTACTTCGAATGAGTCGAAGTAAATTGTAAGAAACATCCGAAGAAATTCCTTCCCTTCCGCACATCACAGATCGACAAAAAAAGCCCCCTAAAAAGGCATAGCCGTCAAGCTAAGGAGTATACACAAAGTGTCTTACAGGCAGTGAGTTACGAGAATACGTGATCCTCCCGGTAGGAGCACCGAGTGTTCTTCTCCATATTGATTTTTATTTTATTTGGTT